>NZ_JBKVPW010000014.1:0-109308 GCF_046968865.1 Gallintestinimicrobium sp.
CGCTGTTGGCGCTTTGATGACTGTGGGGCTTTCGCCCCTTAAAATACTGTCCAGATGCACCGCTGCAAGTAAACTTGCAAGCGGAGCAGTCTGGACAGTATTTTGCCCGGCTCAATGGGAGAGCATATTTTCGATAAAGATTCCGTATCCCCGCGTGGGGTCATTTACAAAGACGTGGGTGACGGCACCGATAATTTTCCCGTTCTGGAGGATCGGGGAACCGCTCATACCCTGGACGATTCCACCGGTTTTTTCCAGCAGTCTTTCATCCGTTACCTGGATTTCGATTCCGCGGTTGATGTTGTCGTGATCCAGGTGAAGGGCTTTGATTTCGATCGTATAGAGCTGCGGCGCTCCGTCCTCCTCCAGGCAGCTCAGGATCTGTGCTTCTCCTTTTTTTACTTCCTGTTTCAATCCAACCGGCAGTGCTTCGCCCTGTATTTCGTCCGCTTCTTCCTGACTCAGGGTGCCGAAGATTCCTTCGACAGAATTTATAGAGATCGCGCCGATCCGGTTTTCTTTCTTATAATCGATCACTCCGGTCAGTTCTCCCGGCGTTCCACTAATGCCTTTTCGAATGTTGACGATTTTGGTTTTGTAAAGACTGCCGCTCTGTACCTCCATCAAGTCCGCCGTATCCGTATCGTTGATTCCATGTCCCAGTGCGCCGAAGCCGTTTTTCTCATCCAGATAGGTCATCGTCCCCACGCCCTGCGCGTTATCCCGAATCCAGATACCCAGCTTGTATACCCCCTCTGTGTTCTGCTGCGGCGTAACCGTCACATCAAAGGTCTGTCCGTCCCTACAGATCGTCAGACACAGCTCCTTTCCCTCCGACGCTGCCACTTGCTCAGTGAACTGCTTTTTTCCTTCCAGTTCTACTCCGTCCACCTTTAAAATGTAATCTCCCGCCCTCAACAGGTATCTTGCCGGTTCCTTTCTGCTATGATCCAATCCTTCAAAATCGCTTTCTGCGATCACAAGAATCCCCTCGGTTTTGATGTAAATTCCCACCGGGACGCCTGCCGGAATCAACCGCTGTCCTTCGACCACATGGACGTCCACCTGTTTGAACGGCACGATTCCAAACAGCTTTACATCCATCGTGTAATCCTGAATCTGACTCGCCTGCACGGTCAGCGGTCTGTTCAAATTGACCGGAATCACGTCCTTCTGCGCCGTCTTTTCGCCGTAAATCGTTCCGCTCACCGGCACATCCAAAAACAACTCCTGCTCTTCTCCGGCGCGAATCCGGATGGAGGAGGGAATTTTCTGCCAGGTCTGGTAAATCCAGCCGCCAGCACCACCAAGCACCGCCATCAAAATCCAGAATGCTAAAATCTTCCGAAGACAAGGCTTTCGTTTCTTCCCAGCTGCATGCGCAGAAAAAACGCTGCTTGGTGCATGGGGCAGCGAAGCTGCACTGTTTTGCATACAGTTTTCCGGATTCCGTTTTTTGACAACGTCTTTTTTCTCCATGCAGCTTCTCCTTTCTGATTTCCTTCCAATAGCCTCTAGAATCCTGCGCCTGCGGCGGGTCGCATAAGCGACATCATTCCACTCCGCCGCATATGCGATCCCCGCAGAGCGTTTTTTATCGTATAGATACAAAGTTTCCTGTACGATAAAAAAAGAGAACATCATCTCTGACGTCCTCTTTAGTATGCTCAGTTCTGTTTCTTTTTTTCTGCCAAATCTTTCATTTCTTTTGCATTGGCAAGCACCGACTCTGTCAGCTGCGCCGCTCCCGAAAGCCTTGCAAGCTCTTTCAGGCTGTCTGCCTCGGACAGCTCTGTGATCGTCGTCGCCGTGGAATGGTCGGTTGCATTTTTTTCAATATAAAAATGATGATCCGCCATCGCCGCGATCTGCGGCAGATGTGTGATGCAGATAATCTGGTGCGTTCTGCCTAAAATTCCCAATTTTTCCGAAACCTTCCAGGCGGTCTTTCCGCTGATTCCGGCATCAATTTCATCAAAAATAAACGTGCCGATCTTTTCCTGCTTCGCCGTAATCGTCTTTAGTGCAAGCATGATCCTGGAAAGCTCGCCGCCGCTTGCAATCGCCGCCAGCGGTTTGACCGGCTCTCCGGGATTGGTCGAAATCAAAAATACAACCTCGTCCTTTCCCTCTGCACCAAAGCTGTCTTTTTGCGTCAGGGAAACCTGAAATTCCACATGCAGAAAGTTCATATCCTGTAATGCGCTTTCCATGTCCTTCTGAAACCCCTGCGCCGCCTTTGTTCGAAGCGCTGTCAGACTCTGTGCCAGCTGCGCTAACATTTTTTCGTTCTCGGAAAGCTCCCCGCGCTTTTGTTCCAGCCATTCCTCCTGGTGCAGCAGGCGATCCAGCTCCTTATTTTTCTGCTCTGCGTAAGCCAAAACTTCTTCTATAGTGCTGCCGTATTTATCTTTCAGGTGATTGACTGTATTTAAACGATTTTCCGTCTCTGAAAGCTGTTCTTCATCAAATTCGAGATCGGACAGATATTCCGAAACCGCCCGATTAAAATCGTTCAACAGTCCGTCCACATCCGCCAGCAGCTGTACCAGTTGTCCGAGTCCGTCATCACAGGATAATACCTGTGACAGCTCCCGAAGCGCACGCCCGGTCAGCTCCCCGGCTCCGTTTCCTTCTTCCTCTCCGGTCAGTCCGTGTACCAGATTCAACGTCTCTGCAATCTTGCGCCCGTTCACCATCCTACGGTAATCACGTTCCAGCTGCTCGTCCTCACCTGCCTGCAAATTTGCTTCTTCAATTTCATCTCGCTCGAACTCCGCGAGGGAAATTTCCCGTTTACGTGTCTGTTCGTCCAGCTCGTTTTCCGCAATCTCCTGCAGAATCGCGCTGTGCTCATGCCAGCAGGCAGCATACGCTTCTTTTACATGGGGCAGCTCTTTTTCCGCATATGCGTCCAGAATTTCCAGATGCCTCTTCGTCTGCAAGAGGATCTGGCTATCATGTTGTCCGTGAATGTCGATCAAAAGCCCTGCCAGTTCGCGCATCTGGCGGATCGGTACAGTCTCCCCGTTAATCCGGCAGATACTTCGGTTTGGCATGACCCTTCTCTGTAAAATAATCTGATTGTCCTCCGCCGGAAGATCCATCCGGCGAAGTGCCTCCCTCACTTCTTCTGACCCTTCAAAGGTCAGCTCGATCAGCGCATATTCCGCACCCGTCCGGATCATATCCCGATCCGCCTTTGCGCCAAGCGCCAGCGCCACCGAGCCAAGAATGACGGATTTTCCGGCGCCCGTCTCGCCCGTCAGAATGTTCAGCCCCGGCTGAAAGAACACTTCCGTCTCTTCAATCAGCGCCAGGTTCCTGACATGCAGACTCACTAACATTGTTTGGCTCAATCTTGTACTCCCTTTACTGTTTCATCAGTTCCCGGATTTTTCCCATCAGAATTCGGGTATCCTCTACGGAACGAACTGCAATCATAATCGTATCATCGCCTGCGATACAGCCGACCACTTCCCCGAAATGAATGGCATCCAGCGCAGCCGCCACTGCCATCGCCATTCCGGAAACCGTCCGCATGACCAAAATATTCTGCGCCATATCCATCGATACAAAGGCGTCCCGCAGCACGCGGATATACTTGTCCGACAGCAGCTCATTTTCTTTTTTCAGAATCACATATTTCTGCCGCCCGTTTCCGGTCGGAAGCTTGGAAAGGTTCATCTGACGAATATCGCGGGAAATTGTCGCCTGCGTCACCGTAAATCCGGCTTCTTTTAATTTTTCCGCAAGCTCTTCCTGGGTTTCGATCTCATAGCGGGATACCAGCTCTGCAATTTTCTGATGTCTGTTTTGTTTCATTCCTGTTTTCTCCCCTTACAGACGGTTAATCGCTCATCTTCCGATGCAGCACGTCCAAAAAACCGGCTTCACTGATTTTGATAATCGAAGTCGTCTTAATGCTTTTGGTCACCCGCACCTCGTCAAGCGGAGCCAGCTCCACGTTTCTCGCCCCATCAAAGCATGCCTCAATCCCGGTCTCTTCCCGCCCCGCCTTGCCGATAATCCGGATAATAATCTCATCGTCCGCCCGCAGGACGATGCTTCTCGTCTGCAGGGTATGCGGACAAACCGGCGTCAGCAGAATCATCTGAGCGCCCGGCTCTACCAGAGGACCGCCTGCCGACATGTTATACCCGGTTGAACCAGTCGGCGTCGCAATGATAATGCCGTCCGCATGATATTCCTTTAACAATTTTCCATTTACATAGATCTGAAAATACAACATTCGCAGATGGCCGCAGCGCGTGATCGTGATATCATTTAGTGCACTGTTTTCCTCTTCCATCCTACCCTGCCGGTAAATCTGTCCGCACAGCATCATTCGGTCTTCTACCTGATAGCTGCCCGCCACCAGCCGGTCTATTGCATCTTCCATTCCACTTTTTTCTACTTCTGTCAAATAGCCGAGGGTTCCCAGATTGATCCCGAGCATCGGAATCTGGCTATCCGCCGTATCCCGCGCCGCCCGCAGCATCGTCCCGTCCCCACCCAGTACCAAAATCGCATCTGTCCGGTCTCCCTCCCTCAGAAGAATTCGCTTCCATTCCTCTTTCGGAATTTCGTCCGCATAAACACTGCATGACGCCTGCCGCAGCTTCAACAGCTCCTGCACTCGTCGGGTGATCTCCAGATCCGGATCTTTCGGGCGGTTCGTAATGATAATAAAATGTTTCATAATTCTTTCCCCTGCCCGGATTTTTATTCTTTGAGCGTCTCGTGTGCCTGCTCTACGATCCTCGCAATCAGCTGGCGATTTTCTTCTGTTTCGGAAATACCGCCTTTAGCAGCCTGTGTCTCTTCCAGTGCAGCCTCTGCCGCCTGTTCGCTTTCATAGGCTTCCGGCTGCTCTTCTTTCTGTATAAAAATCAGATATTCAATATTTCCCTCAGGTCCCTTGATCGGCGACCAGGTCAACCCCAACACGGAAAAATGTAAAAGCGCCGCAAAATCCATAACCTTTGCAATGACCTCGCGATGCACTGCCGGATCGCGGACAACACCCTTTTTCCCGACCTTTTCCCGACCTGCCTCGAACTGTGGTTTGATCAGACAAACCATCTGTCCGCCGCATTTTAAAAGTCTCCATGCCGGAAGCAGGATTTTCGTCAGGGAAATAAAGGAAACATCCACCGATGCAAAATCGAGGTCATCCGCAATCTGATCCCTCGTCAGATACCGGAAATTCGTCTTTTCCATGCAGACAACGCGCTCGTCCTGCCGCAGCTTCCACGCGAGCTGACCGTGTCCGACATCGACGGAATAAACCTTTTTCGCCCCGTTCTGCAGCATGCAGTCCGTAAAGCCCCCGGTCGAAGAACCGATATCCATACAGATATCACCCTCCAGTGTGATCGGGAAGCACGCCATCGCCTTTTCCAGCTTTAGACCGCCGCGGCTCACATAACGCAGCGAGCTTCCCTTTACCGTGATCGTCACCTTCGATTCATCGAACATGGCTCCCGCCTTGTCCTCTCTCTGTCCCTGGACAAAGACCTCTCCCGCCATAATCACAGCCTTGGCTTTTTCTCTTGATTCTGCAAGTCCCTGCTTCACTAACAGGACATCCAAGCGTTCCTTCATTTTGCTTCCAGTTCCTTTTCTATCTTTTCCAGGACAGCGGATGTACTGATTCCGATCTCCTGTTTCAAAATATCTACATTGCCGTGCTCTACATATTCGTCCGGAATCGTAATCGGCAGTACCTCGATCGGCAGCTTTTCCTGCTCCACGAGCGTAATTACCTTTTCAGACAGACCGCCACTCGCCACATTTTCTTCCATCGGCACGATCAGGTCGTGGTTCTTTGCAAGGTATCGAACCATATTCTCATCGATGGGCTTGACAAATCTTGCGTTGACAACTGTACAGGAAATGCCTTTTTCTTTCAATGCTTCCCGCACCTCTACCGCAGTCTTTACCATGCTGCCGACTGCAAACAGAGCAATCTTTTCTTCTTCGAACAGCATCTCACTCTTGCCCATTTCAACGTCCGCACGCTTGTCCGCCAGCCCGTCATACGCCTCACCGCGGGGATACCGGATTGCGATCGGCCCTTTGAAATCATAGGCAAACTTCATCATATCGGAAAGTTCCCATTTGTTTTTGGGCGCCATGATGTGCATATTCGGGATGGACGATAAAAACGACAGATCAAAAATGCCCTGATGGGTCTCACCGTCGCTTCCGACCAGCCCCGCCCGGTCAATCGCAAAGATTACCGGAACATTCTGCAGACAGACATCGTGTAAAATCTGGTCGTAGGCACGCTGCAAAAACGAAGAATAAATCGCCACAACCGGATGCAGTCCGCCAACCGCCAGACCTGCTGCAAAGGTCACTGCATGCTCTTCCGCAATGCCAACGTCAAAAAAACGTTCGGGGTATGCCTTACGGAAACGCTTTAATCCGGTTCCGTCCGGCATCGCCGCCGTAATCGCCACCACATCGGGATGGCGCGCCGCAAGCTTTACCATGACGGTAGAAAAAATATCTGTATAGTTGGCTTTTGTTTTTTTCTTTACCGGAACACCGGTTGCCACATCGAAGGGCTCTGCCCCATGGAATCTCGCCGGATGCTTCTCTGCCGGAGCATAGCCCTTGCCCTTCTGGGTCAGAACATGGATCAGGACGCAGTTTTTGCGCCGCTTCGCCTCGCGGATGACCCGAACCAGTCCGTTGACATCGTGTCCATCCACAGGCCCTAAATAGGTGATCCCCATATCCTCAAACCACATACCCGGAATCACCAGCTGTTTTAAGCTGTTTTTGGCGCGGCGCACACCGGTCACAACGCCGTCTCCGTAACGCGTGTTGCGCAGTGCGTCGTAAATGTTGTCCTTGATGTCCAAATAGGCGTTCGAAGTACGGATGTTGTTCAGATATTTGGAAACACCGCCCACATTTTCGGAAATAGACATGTTGTTATCATTTAAAATAATGATAAAGTTCGTCTCCATCCTCGCCGCATTGTTCAGCGCTTCGTATGCCATTCCACCTGTCAGCGCACCGTCTCCGATCACGGAAACAACGGTATTGGTTTTACCCTGAATATCTCTTGCGCGCACAAGTCCCAGTCCGGCAGAAATCGAAGTGGAGGAATGTCCCGTATCAAAGCTGTCGCAGTCGCTCTCTTTGCGTTTCGGAAATCCGCTCATTCCGCCGTATTTGCGCAAATGGTCGAAGCCCTCACGTCTGCCGGTCAGCAGCTTATGGGTGTAGGACTGATGCCCGACGTCCCATACGATCTTATCTTCCGGCAGATTCAGCGCGATATGCATCGCCATCGTCAGCTCGACAGCTCCCAGATTCGAGCCGAGATGCCCGCCAGTTACACTGATCTTCTCAATCAGGAACTGACGGATTTCCTCTGCAAGAAGCGGATAATCCTTTGGATTTATTTTTTTGATATCATTTGTCTGCTGTATCTGTTCCAGAAGCATAAGCAGCCCCCTCTTTATTTTTCTCTTGTAATCAGTGCGCGAACCAAATCTTCCAGAAATTCATTTCGCCGGTCAAAGGAAGAAAGAATCTTCAGTGCTTCTTCCGACAGCGCTTCCACATCTTTTTTCGACTGTTCCAGTCCGTTTAACCGCACATAGGTTACCTTATGATTCTTTTCATCGCTTCCAACCGGTTTACCAAGCACCTCCAGAGAACTGGTCACATCTAAAATATCGTCCTGAATCTGGAATGCGATGCCGATATTTTCCGCCGCCTGCTCCAGCTTCTTTACCGCCTCGTCCGGTGCTCCTGCCAGAACGGCTCCGATCATCAGCGCCGCTTCAATCAGCGCTGCCGTTTTATTTTTGTGGATGTACCAGAGCAGCTCTTTCGTCACCTGATCTGCCGGCAGCTCTTCTGCGCAGATGTCCGCGCACTGTCCGCCGATCATACCATAGATGCCCGCTTTGTTGGCGAGAATCTGCAGTGCCTTTGCGACAGCAGCGTACCGGGCTGCGATGTCTGCTGCTTCCCCGATCATGGAAAACGCTTCTGCTGCCGTCTCGAACGCTTTGTTTAACAGCGCATCCCCGGCCAGCACCGCCATGCCCTCGCCATACACATTCCAGGTTGTCTTGCGTCCCCGGCGGTATTCGTCATTATCCATCGCAGGCAGGTCGTCGTGTACCAGGGAATAGTTATGAATCATTTCCAACGCTGCCATAAAAGGCTCCACAATTGCAGAGTTCCCGCCAAACAGCCGGAAGCTCTCTTCCATCAGAATCGGGCGCAGACGTTTTCCACCCGCCAGGGCGCTATAATTCATCGACTCGATGACTTTTTTCTGATAGCCTTTTTCTTCCGGCAGATATTTTGTTAAAACGTCTTCTGCATGAACTGTTTTCTCCGCAAGCGTTTCTTTAAAATTCATCCAGTTTTCCCTCCCCGTTTAAGACGAGAACCTTTTTCTCCACTTTATCAATGCTTTCATTACAGTATTTCAAAAGCTCCATTCCCTTCTGGTATACGGTAAAGGACTCCTCCAGAGAGATATTTTCATCCTCCAGCGCCCTTGTCACCTCTTCCAGACGTAAGAATGCTTCTTCCAGCGTCAGCTCTTTTTCGGCTGTTTCCATTCTTCTTTCTCCTTCACCTGTGCAACAATCCGTCCGTTTTTGACATGGATCGTCACCAGCTCTCCGACCTGTATCCGATTGACGTCGGTTACCGTCCGCCCTTCTGCGTCCGCCACATGGGAAAATCCCTGACTGAGCTTTTCCAGTGGCGACAGGCCTTTTAATTTCTCCGCATATAAGGATACCTGATACCTGCGTTCCCGAAGCTTTTCCTGCATCTGCCGTTCCAGCTTTTCTTCCAGGGAAACCAGATAGCTTCGCTTCTCCCGGATCTGTCCTGCCGGGCTTAAATGAGAAAGGCGGATCTGGTCGTTCGACAGGCGCATCCTCGCAGATGCGATCTGCTGTTTCATCCGTCTGGTATAGCGCAGTGCAAGCTCATCCAGCTGCGTCTGCATCAGCGAATAATCGTAAACTGCAAGCTCTGCACCTGCAGACGGCGTCGGCGCACGCAGATCTGCAACAAAATCGGCGATTGTCGTATCCGTTTCATGACCGACTGCGGAAATAATCGGAACGCTGCAGTCAAAAATCGCCTGTGCGACAATCTCTTCATTAAATGCCCAGAGGTCTTCAATGGAACCGCCGCCACGCCCGACAATCATCACATCAACCTTGCAGCGTTCCAGCGCCCGTATTCCGTTGACAATGCTCGCAGGCGCCTGCTCTCCCTGCACGATCGCAGGATACAGGATAATCTGCACATATGGATTGCGTCGCGTCGCAATGTTGATAATATCGCGCACTGCAGCTCCAGTCGGTGCAGTCACAACGCCGAGCGTCCGGACAAAACGAGGAATCGGCTGTTTATATTCCGGTGCAAACAGCCCCTGCTCCGCCAGCTCCCGCTTGAGCTGTTCAAAACGCTCATACAGCTGTCCTGCCCCGTCGAGCGTAATCGACTTTGCGTACAGCTGATATCTGCCGTCCCGTTCAAACACGTCGATCGTCCCTCCGACGACGACCTGCTGTCCTTCCTGCATATGAAATTTCAGTCCGCTCCGGTTGCCGGCAAACATAACACAGGCAATTGCGCCCTTTCCATCCTTCAGGGTAAAATAAATATGCCCTGAAGAATGGTATTTACAATTGCTCACTTCGCCTTTGACCAGAATGGACTGGAGTAAAAAATCCTGGGTAAACATATTTTTGATATATCCGTTTACCTGGGCTACTGTATAGACATTTTTCATGCAAATTTCGCCAGAATACCGTTTACAAATCCGGAGGAACCTTCCTGTCCGAATTTCTTTGCAAGCTCTACTGCTTCGTTGATTGCGACGCCGGTCGGAACCGTCTCGTCAAACCGAATCTCATAAACCGCAAGGCGGATGATCGTCAGTTCCACCTTTCCCATACGCTGGGTATCCCAGCCTATCGCTGTTTCATTGATCAGCTTATCAATCTCCGGCAGTTTCTCTGCAATTTTTTCATATTTGGAACGGATATAGGCAGCATCCTTTTCGGAAATCTCGGTATCTCCATCTTCCAGGAAAAGGGTACACTGCTCCGGCATATCGTCCTTCTGATTAAACTCTACCCGAAACAGCAGCATAAAAATCTGTTCTCTCAGCTCTCTTCTGTTCATCTGTTCTCCCATCCGGCTTTCTGCATCAGTGTTTTCCGGCACTCATATTCACGCCTGCAATACGGATATTAACATCCGTTACAGTCAGACCAGTCATATTTTCAATTGCATTCTTAACACGTTCCTGTACCTTCTGGCTGGTAGCAGGGATGTTGTATCCGTACTCCATCAGTACTGCCAGCTCAGCTCTTACCTGATGGTTGAACACTTCTACCTTTACGCCCTTTGTCAGACCTTTTACGCCAACCTTGCTCATCAGCTCGTTGGTAATATTGCCTGCCATGGAAGAAACACCTTCTACTTCCGTAGCGGCCAAAGATGCGATAATTGCAACAACTTCATCAGCAATCTGAACAGTGCCGATGTTTTCATCCTCCTGCAGTACATAGGTATTTTTAACGGTTTCTTTTCCCATAATGGCGCCTCCTTTACTCTCACATCTCATTATAACAAAATCCTTCTGGTTTGGCTAGACTTCGTTTCCTGTACAGGCACGAAATCTGTCCGGCATCCGTCACGAGACACCTGTAAACCAGAAATAAAACGTCCTTTCTCTGTCGGAATCAAGGTACGCTGCCGTTGTTTCCGACTCCGGCAGATATGCGAAGATCCCCTGTTCCTCAATTAACAGCCGGTACACTTCCTGATAAACGGTATCGTCCGCACACTGAAAACAAACCATCGGCGCGCCCTTTTGCGCTGCACGTGCAAAGATTTCGTCGATTTTTTCTTTGTCCGCACTCTGCAGATACAGTCCCTCATGGCGGTAATACTGATCCTGCACCGCATTGCAGACCGGAAGCAGCTGGTTGTCATCCATCGAATGCGTCCGTTCGATCTCCTGTGTCGTCACGCAAAAATAATCGTAGTTGACCGTTTCCGTCAGCGTGGGCGTTTCTTCCCCTTCTTCTCTCTGATAGGAAGCGTCTCCCCAGGTCGGATCGATATAATACCAGTCCCCGTCGAGGAAAACGATATTCCAGGCATGTCCTTCCCCGTTCACTTCTCCGGTAACGAGCATCGCAGGAATCCCTGCAAGCTGGCACAGATACTGAAATGTCTTGGCATAGCCCTGGCAGACGGAACGCTGGTTTAACAAAACGGAGCAGATATTTTGGCTGTCCGCACTGCCCTGCTCGTATTCCGTGCGCAAAATCAGTTCATCGTAAATATATTTCACCTTTTCAAAATCGTCCGTCCCGTCCGGCAGCCCTTCCAGCCAAAGCGCTGCAGCCGCTTCCAGCTGTGCCCGGCGCGAAAGAACTTCGTCTGATTCCAGCGTCCAGGTTCCGGTAAACGTGATCCTGCGAATTTCTGTTCCAAGCCGATAAGTCGTCACCTCATAGCCGTCCGCATAAAAAATTTCCGGGTGATCCGCCATCACATACCGGAACACGCGCTCTACCATTTCCGGATCCTTTACAGAAAGCTCCGTTTCTTCCTGATAGCTTATAAGGCTGTTTAAAATCTCCCGGTACAGCTGCTCTTCGTCTCCGGACAGCTGCGAATACCCGTAGGAAAAGTCTGTATCGGACTGTACCGACAGGTCCTTTTCGCCAAACGGAGCGCCGTCGGCAGTGTTCGTCCAGCCGGACTGCGGTTCGCTGCCTTCGTCTTCCCGGAACAGGTCTGATTCCAGTCGATCTGCCGTATCCGTTTCTGCTTCCTCAAGCCAGTCTTGTCCAATCGTCAAGTCTTTGGACACATCCCATTCGTTGCCGCAGCCTGCAAGGCACAGCAGCAGAGCTGTGAATATGACACTGCAGAACCTGTAGGCGTTTCGTACAACGCGAATTTTAAAAGAAGCTTTCTGTTCAAAGGCAGCGATTTCTTTTCCATCCGTATTTGCTCCGCCTGCAAGGATTTTTTCCATAGGCATCTCCCGGTCTGTTTAGTTTTTCCCGAATTCGGAAAGTTCCAGTCCCTTATTTCTGTCAAGCACCATGCCGACGCTCCAGGAATTGACAAACAGGAGCAGCGGATTGCCCTTCATATCCTTGATCTTCTTCA
Source organism: Gallintestinimicrobium sp. (assembly GCF_046968865.1). Lineage (NCBI taxonomy): Bacteria > Bacillati > Bacillota > Clostridia > Lachnospirales > Lachnospiraceae > Gallintestinimicrobium > Gallintestinimicrobium sp. Next base: position 12,202 of record NZ_JBKVPW010000014.1, read on the forward strand.
TATCGGAGGTGCCGACTAACTTCGTCAAATCAACCTCTTCTTTATTTGCAATCCAGCGGATATGCTCATAAGGAAGCGGCTCAAGACGAATTTCAACATTATATTCGCTTTCCAGACGGAATTTTAAAACGTCAAACTGCAGGACGCCGACAACACCGACGATGATCTCTTCCATACCGGTATTGAACTCCTGGAAGATCTGGATTGCGCCCTCCTGCGCGATCTGCGTAATACCCTTGACGAACTGCTTCCGCTTCATGGTATCGACCTGGCGTACTCTTGCAAAATGCTCCGGTGCGAAGGTCGGAATCCCTTCATATGCGAACTGCTCTTTCGGCATACAGAGCGTATCGCCGATGGAGAAAATGCCCGGATCGAATACGCCGATGATATCTCCGGCATAGGCTTCCGACAGGATTTTTCGGTCGTTTGCCATGATCTGCTGCGGCTGGGAAAGTCTCATAACTCTCTGGCTCTGGACATGCTTGACGTCCATATCCGCCTCAAATTTGCCGGAACAGATTCTCATAAATGCGATTCTGTCACGGTGCGCTTTGTTCATGTTCGCCTGAATCTTGAACACGAACGCGCTGAAGTCATGCTCTACAGGGTCAATCAGTCCGATGTCCGCGCGGCGCGGCAGAGGCGTCGTCGTCATCTGTAAAAAGTGCTGTAAAAAGTCCTCCACGCCGAAGTTGGTCAGCGCTGAACCGAAAAATACAGGGGTCAGTTCGCCTGCCTGTACCTGCTCCAGATCAAATTCTGCACTCGCACCGTCCAAAAGCTCGATTTCTTCCAGAAGCTTTTCCTTTAAGTTCTCGCCAACAAAGCCTGTCAGCTTGTCCAGCTCGCTAAGCGGAATCTCGGTTGCTTCGCCTTCCTTGGTTCCCTTTTCGGTATCGGAATAGGTGATCACACAGCGCTTTTCTCTGTCGTAGACTCCCTTAAAGCTCTTACCGGAACCGATCGGCCAGTTCATCGGACAGGTTGCGATGCCCAGCTCCTTTTCAATATCGTCCAACAGGTCAAACGTATCGTTCGCGTCGCGGTCCATCTTATTGATAAAGGTAAAAATCGGGATTTTGCGCATAACACAGACCTTGAACAGCTTTCGGGTCTGCGCCTCTACGCCCTTGCTCGCGTCGATAACCATGACTGCAGAATCCGCCGCCATCAGGGTACGGTATGTGTCCTCTGAAAAGTCCTGGTGTCCCGGCGTATCCAGAATGTTGATACAAAAGCCATCGTATTCAAACTGCAGGACGGAAGAGGTTACGGAAATACCTCTCTGCTTTTCGATCTCCATCCAGTCGGAAACTGCGTGTCTGGCTGTCGCCTTACCTTTCACGGAACCCGCCAGGTTGATCGCTCCGCCGTACAGCAGGAATTTCTCTGTCAAAGTAGTCTTTCCGGCATCCGGGTGAGAGATAATTGCAAATGTTCTTCTTCTGTTGATTTCTTCTTTCAGATTGCCCAACGTATTTCTCCTCGTCTTTCTATCAGGAAACATCCGGACCGTCTGCCGGATGCCTCCTGTCTTCATAATCCAAACCAGCCGCCTCCATTCTTCCATGCAGGCAGCCGCATATCTGCACAATTAGAATCAGTGTATCATATTTTCTTCTGTTTGGCACGCATTTCTTTTGGGGATTCGAAACAGCCGTAACAACGCTGCTTTTTCTGCCTGGGACAACGCGCTTGGCGCCTCTCCTACCGGGAGAGTGGATTGATGACGATATTCTGCGCGGCGATTCCGGTCTTGCGCGCCACGATGTCCTCGATCTGCGCACACTGCGCGTCCGACAGCACGGACATGCCGACCACAACATCTGCAGATTCATCCGTGATCGTCACGACAGCGTCCGCATAGCCCCTTGTCTCCAGCAAAATTTCTGCCGCCGTCTCCCGCTCTGTCAGATCAGTCAGCGCGATCATCTCATCGACCGCTTCCTGCTTCTGATTCTCTGCGATGTTGGCGTTATTGATGATCTCTAAAAGCGTCTCTTTATTTTTGGCACGCGTCTGTTCTTTTAAAAGCCGCGCCCCGGAAAGGCTGCTGACAGAACCGGAGTTGGTATAGACCGCTTCGCCCGGGATCTCTCCCTCCTGCACCTCGGCATCCAGCGCCTCTTCCGCAGAATCTGCTGCGTCATCCGTCAACGCTGCAACATCCTGATCGCTGATCGTCTGCATATTTTCATTCAGGAAATTCTCCGCCGCCACATCCTCCGTATCCGAATCCAGGCTTGCGATGTCCTCTTTTCCATCTTCATCTGAAAGCTCCAACAGTGCTTCCATGTCCGATTCCTGACCGGCAGACGCCCCGACGTCCGCCAGCTCTTCTTCCCCAACCTTTGTCCCTGCAAAATTCAGATACCCAGCCACCGCTATCATAATAGCAAGTGCTGTAATCATGACCTGATTGCGTTTGAACATGTTTTTCAATTCCTGCTCCCTTCCGCATTGCTCTTTGTTTTGATCCGGCACGCCTCCGGTATGCATTACAGCAGGCTTACCGGGTGTCCGCCATCTTTGCTACTTTTATTTTATGAGGCTCTATATCAAATAATGCCTCAATGACTTCGGTAATGTTCTTCTTCAAAACGGGGGAATCCCCACCCTGTGCAAGCACCGTCACGCCCTCCACCTTTGCGGAAAGCGTATGGGTCACATACGGTGTTTTACTGCCGTCCCTGCCGGTCTGATAGACCGTGTTTTCCTGACGCGAGGACTCGGAAATCACCCGGCTCGTGCCGCCTGCGTCGTTCTCACTCGTCTGCGAATTCGTGACAGACGGCGTCTCCTTTTCTATGACCTGTTCTTCTGTGGAAGCGTAGGTGATCAGTACCTCCACCCTGCCTGCACCCTCCATCCGGGATAAAAACTGAGCGAGCTTTTCTTCCATCGCTTCCTGTTGTGCACTGTTGCTTTCTGAATCCATTGTAACCATCTGGGTGTCCAATTGAACGGACTTGCTTTCGTCCGTCTTATTTTTTTCTTTTCCGGTCGGAATCGCGACCACCATCAAAAGAACGCCTGACAGCGCCAGTACGATCATATTTTCTTTTGTCATCTTTTTCCGACACCAGGAAAACAGCTTATTCAACTTCTACCACCTCCAGCTGGGTCTGACCGATTCCAATCACGGCGGCAAACCGCTCCTTTAAATCCTCCCGCGCAGTGCCTTTTAAAGCTTCCCCATCCGCCAGGACAAACTGTTCCTGCCGGGCTTTGGTGCTCTCGACCGGTCTGACCGGCTCGACCGATATGCCGGAGTCCTGCCCTGCCCCTTCTTCACTGCTCTGACCGGGCGCACCCACCGCCTGCCCTCCCCCTTCTGCGTGCTTTTGCCCGGAAACGCTGATAAAAACCGTCCCATCCTCCAGCAGCCGCACTCCTTTTACTCTGACGCCTGCCGCCTCCGCCTCCTTTTGCACACGCACCTCGATCGAATCTGCCATATTATTACGAAACAATCCCGTTTCCTGTTCCTCCAGCTTCTCCAGATGCTGCGAAAACATCTCATTTTCCGTCTCCAGCAAAGCAACTCTCTCCCCGAATTCTCCCGGAAGATCTGCGTCTGCGACGGACAGGATCGGCACAATCAGCATCGAAAGCACTGCCATCGATAAAATCACATTTTCATATGGAAGATATTTTTTGCCGGGAAGCAGATGACGAAACAACTGTGTCGTCAGAATAAACAGGGTTGCCTCTTTTAATACCTGCAGCAGATTTTCCATGCTCTTCCTTTCTATAGCCTTCCTGCAAGGCAGCTCACAATCGCCGCCAGTATCCAGAAGCATGCTGCGCCGGTGCCCGCCAGCTTCAGCGAAGAAAACACCACATCCGCCGTTTTTGTCATACAGGCGGTCAGACGTTTATCCGCCACAAGTCCGACAAACGCCCCGGCGAGCTTTAGCACCACACCGTATGCCGCGATTTTCAAAAGCGGGACGATGAGCAGGACAGCGAGCAAAATTCCGACGAACATGCCGAGGCTGTTTTTAACCAGAACCGCAGAACCTAAAAGCACCTGCGCCGTTCCTTCTGCCAGATCACCAAGACCTGGAATTGCAGCAATCGCCTTTTGCGCAGCCGTCCGCTTCCAGGCATCCAGCGCTGGTGCCACCATCGATTGCAGCACGCCAAGACCGGTCACCGTTCCGAGGCAAAACTTCAAAATCCAGGACAAGGATTTTTCCACCAGCTCCATCATCGCACTCAGTCGCCCCTCCTCCCATACGCCGGACAGCACGACCAGCAGCATCCAGAGCGGAAGCAACAGCAGGCAGAACCCGGAAAGGAACCTTTCTATCAGAAAAATGAACCCCAGCGTAAGCTCATAATACCCTGCCGCCGTCACACTGCCCGCTGCAGGTCCCAACGAAAGACAAAGCGCCGGCAGGGTCAGGTGCGAAAACTGCTTCAGCGTTTCCAGCGTGCTGCCGGTAATCCGGTACACCGCCGAAAATACCTTTAACAGTACGGTCAACACCAACAAAAAAAACATATCATGGGCGATCTGCGCCACCTGCTGATTTTCAAAGCTTCCCATCAGGCAGGAGACCAGCACCGACAGGATGCCGAGCAGCAATAAAACCGATAAAATCTGCCGCATCCCGGAAAACTCCTGTCCCACGCTGCCTGTGATCTGGCGCCCCAAAAGCTGCAGTGCCTCCTTTCCATTTCCGGACAGAATATCTGAAAAAATCTGCTCCAGACTAAAATCTGCCAAAAACGCAGAAGAAAAGCACCGGTTTAACTGCTCCATCAGCTCTGTGAGATTCAACTGTTCCAGATAATGCTCTGTATTCCCAGGTTCCACCCCTTACCCTCCTGCAAATCCTGCAATCGTTTCCGCCAGTGCAAGGAAAATCGGCATTCCGGCAAACAGAATAGCGATTTTTCCAAACAGCTCCACCTGGGATGCAACCGCACTGTAACCGCTGTCTTTACAGATTCCGGAAACCAGCTCGCTGATCCACGTAATTCCGACCACCTTAAACAGAAGTGTCAGATAACTTTGCCCGCCGGAAAGCTGCTGCCATAATCCCATCAGCTGTTTTTTTGCCTGTCCCATATAGGAAAGGGTGCAGGAAAATACCACAACCGCCAATGCTGCCCCCAGATAGATGCCATATTCCTGTTTTCCACCTTTAAACTGCAGTGCAAGAAGCACTCCCATCAGAGCGAACGCGCACACTTTCACCAGTTCCATCTGCATCCCTCCCTTTCTTTCAAAAATTCATAAGGAAAATAACGTCTGAATCGTCGAAAACAGATCGAAAATATAGGGTACAATCCAGCTTAGCACCAGAATCAGCGCCGCCAGAGAGAGCAAAAATGCGTGTTCTTCCCGGCCGCTGTGCTTGAGCACCTGGCTTAAAATTGTCACTAAAATCCCCACCGCCGCTATTTTAAAGATCAGTCCAACTTCCATCTAGTCCCTGCACCCCTTCTTTCAGATGATCTGTTTTTACCAAAAAAGCACAACCACGAGCGCTCCAGCTGCCAGGCTGACAGACAACACCATCCTTTTTTCTGACGCTGCCTTTTCAAAAACAGATTCCGCCCGGCTTTTGAATTCGCCGGACAGCCTGAGCATCCACTGTCTTTGTCGTTCCCGGTCTGGAAAGCCCTGCTCCTTTGCAAAGGAAAGCAGCTTTTTGGCTTCTTCCCTCGAGAGCACTGTCTGAGCTGCCCATGCACCGAGTTCTGCGTTCCACACTACTTCCAGTGGCTCGCTGCGCTCCTGCTCCAGGCGGTCTGCACAGTGAAGGAGTGCCTCTGCAAGCGCTGACGCTTCTTCTTTTCCGAAACTATCGTTTTCTGCGTCCTTTGCCAGCCAGACTGACATTTGGGAAAATACGTCCGGCAGGCGCTCTGCGCTGTAGCCAATTTCCTCCGCCATCCGCAAAAACAGCTCCGCCAGCAAAAAAAGCGTTCCGGCATGTCTGCTTTTTTCCCGGCACAAGGCGAGCCCGCTCCCGAAGCTCCCGGCAAGCGTCAGGCAGATACCGATCAGGCGCAGCATGCCAGACCGGACGCCAGCAGCTGTCCGTCTCCGTCCCGTACCTGCTCGACGAAAAAGGTGCCGTCGCAGTGTTTTAACACCAGATACCGTTGAAACGCGCCAGCCTGCAAAAGCGGCTGTAAAAACCGTTTCCGGCTCAGCTCTTCATACGAACCTCCATGAACCGTAGCGAGCACGCTGCACCCGCATTTGAGCACCTGCTCCAGCGCAGTGGTATCCTCCCGGTCTCCCAGCTCATCCACCGCCACAACATCCGGCGCCATGGAACGCAGCAGCATCAGCATTCCGGCAGCTTTTAGACACCCGTCTAAAATGTCTGTCCGCATTCCAAGATCATTGACCGCAATCCCATCACAGCAGCCTGCAAGCTCCGACCGCTCATCCACAACGCCGACTGTCATTCCGCCAGCCAGCCTGTTTCCATCGGAAACCATCCGGATGATGTCCCGAAGAAGCGTCGTTTTTCCACAGCCCGGAGGAGAAATCAACAACGTACTGCATAGCTTTTTTTCTTCATATAAATAGGGCAGCACCACGCCCGCGATTCCTTTCGCTTCATAGGCGACGCGGATGTTCAGACTGGAAATGCAGCGGATATTTTTGACGCTGCCGTCCGTTCCCATTAAGACCTCCCCGGCGACGCCGACCCGGCAGCCAAACGCCGTGCTGATAAACCCCTTTCCCAGTTCCTCTTCATACGCATACATGGAATACCGGCAGATGTGCTGAATGATCTGCAAAATCTCCTTCCGGCTGGCGATCCACTGCAGCGCAGGCTGCAGTGTCTTTTGCAAACTGCCGTCCTCCGTTGCGAACCATTCCTCGCTGTCTATGTAAAACAAAACCGGACGTCCGATGCGGAAGCGGATTTCCTGCAGGCCACAGGTGTAGCGCTGGCGGCTGTGTGACGCGCCGCCGATACTGAGCGGTTGCCTGTCCGGCACACCCCTGCCTCCGGCGCTCTCCAGTGCCGTGCGGACCTTCTGCCGGTATGGCTCCGGGAACAGCTGCAGCACTGCAAAACAGTCACGCGGCTCTTTCATGATCTCTGTCTGATTCATACGCATCCCTCCCAAATTTTTCCATCGGTTTCTGAGTACCGTTCTTTTCCAAAAGGACAAACAGCTCATGGGCCAGCAGCGGAAAACAGGAAAGCCCCGCCAGATACAGCCATTCCCCTACAGAGAGTCTTAGCGTTTCGAACACCCCGGTCAGAAACGGCAGCTCTGTCACCGCTGCCTGCAGCAAAAATCCAATCCCACCGGCAACCAGCATCAGCCGGTTTTCAAACGGCCTGCGTGAAAAAATGCTCTGCCTCACATCCCGCATTCCGACCGCGTGAAACAGCTGCGACATGCCAAGCACGGTAAAGGCATAGGTCTGCGCCCGTTTTAACACCTTTTTCTGTTCCAGAAACGCAGCCAGCACCGCAACCGAAAAATCCGCCCTCTCCTGTTTCATCAGCATATACGGGACAGTAAAAAACGCTGTCAGGCTGATGCCGGCAATCAGTGCGCCGTAAAAACAGATTACCGAAAGTCCACCGTTTGCTAAAAGGCTTTCCGACGCTGTTCGGGGCGGTCTGCCCATCAACTTTTTTCCATCGTTTTTATCAACACCGAGCGCCAGTGCCGGGAGCGAGTCCGTAATCAGGTTGATCCACAAAATATGTGCGGATTGCAGCGGCGAGGGAAGTCCCATCAGCACTGCTGCAAACATCGTCAGGATTTCCCCCAGGTTGGAGGACAATAGAAACAGCACTGATTTTCGGATATTTTCATAGACGCCCCTGCCCTCCTCCATCGCCCTGCGAATCGTCGCAAAGTTGTCGTCTGTCAAAATCATATCGGATGCCTGCCGCGCCACATCCGTTCCGCCCTTTCCCATCGCAATTCCAACATCCGCTGCCTTTAACGACGGCGCATCGTTGACACCGTCCCCTGTCATCGCCACGATCTGTCCCCGTTTCTGGAACGCCCGCACAATTTTCACCTTATCTTTCGGGGAAACCCTCGCAAACACCCGGATCTCATCCAGATGTCCTGCAAGATCATCCTCCGACAATCCGGACAATACCTCTCCCGTCATGCACTGGCTTTGTTTTGATACGATTCCGAGTTTTTTCCCGACCGCAAACGCTGTCGCTACATGGTCTCCTGTGATCATAACCGTGCTGACGCCCGCCTTCTGAAAATCCGCCACCGCACGGATTGCCTCCGGGCGGATCGGATCCCGCATACCGGTTATTCCCAGAAAAATCAGGTTCATCTCCGCCATGTTTTCCGGTTCCCCTTCCTGATACGGTCTGCAGGCAAACGCCAGCGTCCGCAGCTCTTCTGCCGCCATCTTTTCCACTCCTGCCAAAATCTGCTGCCGGTGCGCCTGCGTCATCGGCACAGGCTGTCCCCACACCATCACCTGACTGCAGCGCTTTAAAATCCGATCCGCCGCGCCTTTAACATACCATGTCAGCTTTCCCTGTTCCCGGCAGAGCACGGACATCATTTTCCGGTCAGAATCAAAGGCATTCTCTTTTTTCCGTTCAAAAGAAGTTCCCAGTGCGTTTTTTTCAAATCCATATCTCACCCCGAAATCCAACAGCGCGAGCTCCGTCGGATCTCCTACCCTGCTTTTTTCGATCTGTGCGTCGTTGCAGAGAAGCATCGCCAGAAACAGCTCCCTGTTTCTTTTTACGTTCATCCGCTCTGCAGGCAACAGCTTCTGATCTGCAAAACAGGCTTCCACCGTCATTTTATTCTGCGTCAGCGTCCCGGTTTTATCCGAGCAGACGACAGAAACCGCGCCCAATGTTTCCACGCTCGGCAGACGACGGATGATCGTATTGATCTTTGCCATCCGCGTCACGCTCAGTGCCAGACACAAAGTGACCACCGCCGGCAATCCCTCCGGGACAGCTGCCACCGCAAGGGAAATCGCCGTCAGAAGCATATCGAACACCGGACGCTTCTGCACAATCGCCAGCAAAAACAACACGATGCAGATTCCAAGGGAGCCCAGGCTTAAGAATTTTCCAAGCTCTCCCAGCTTTTTTTGCAGCGGCGTCGTCTCCTCCCGGCTTTCGTGCATCAGTGCCGCGATTTTTCCAATCTGGGTCTGCAAGCCCACCGCACAGACCATCCCCGTCCCTCGCCCTGCACTCACCATCGTCGATAAAAACGTCATATTGTTCCGGTCCCCCAGCGGGATCCTGCCGCCCTGTTTTCCGGAAAGTCTCGCCGTCTGTTTTTGCACCGGAAGATTCTCCCCCGTCAGCGCCGCCTCCTGGAGCTGTAAATTCTCCGCCTCCACAAGCCGCAGATCCGCGGGAACCATCGCCCCCGCCTGCAGGCAGACCAGATCACCCACAACAAGCTTTGCCGCCGGAATTTCCTGCTCTGAACCGTCCCGGATCACGACCGCACGCGGCTGCATCAGCTGCTTTAAGGAATCCAGTGCCCGCTGCGCTTTCCCCTCCTGCAAAACGCCGACCGCAGCATTCAAGCAAACAACGAATGCAATAATTCCTGCGTCACTGTATTCTCCAAGCAACATGGAAATAAGCGCTGCTGCGAGCAGCACATAGATTAACGGATCGTTTAACTGCTCTAAAAAGCTTTGCAGCACCGACTTTTTTTCTGCCTCCGGCAATCGGTTTTCTCCGTTTTCCCAAAGCCTGCGTTCCGCCTCCTGCGCAGAAAGTCCCCGCTTTGGATCGGTATGCAGGCTGGCTGCAGCCTCCTGTATCGTTTGCCGGTAAAATTCCTGTTTCTGTACCATGCTTCCTCCGACTCTGCCCTGAACACTTCTGTTTACAGGTACAACCTATGCAAAAAAAGGACAGCTTATGATAGGGAATCCGGCACGAGAAAAAAACACACTATCGGAAAAATCCGGTAGTGTGTTTATAAAAATGATATTCATGACAATAGAATGCTCGCAGAGCGTGCATTCTATTGTTTGATTCGGGTTTGAATGTCCTCACTTCGTCCCAATCAGCCGGATGACCGCCTTTTTCCACATCCGGTAGGGCTGATAGCGCACGGGAATGTCCACGATTTGAGATTTGTCCAGAATGCTCTTTTGATGGCTGAAGGTTTCGAAGCTCCTTTTGCCGTGGTAAGCGCCCATGCCGCTGTTTCCCACGCCTCCAAAGGGCAGCTTAGGCGTTGTCAGGTGCATCACGGTGTCATTGACGCAGCCGCCGCCAAAGGACGTATAACGGACAAATTTTCTGCGCGTCTTTCTGCTCGAAGTGAAGATATAGCAGGCGAGCGGTTTTTCCCGATTCTGCACAAAGCGCTGCGCTTCGTCCATATTTTCCACGACAAGGATCGGTAAAACAGGTCCGAAAATTTCTTCCTGCATGACGGCATCTTTTTCAGAAACCGGAAACAGGATCGTCGGCTCGATCTGCAGTGTTTCTTCCTTTGTCCTGCCGCCGTAAACGACTTTGTTCTCCTCTATCAGCCCGCTGATCCGGTCAAAATGCTTCCGGTTGACGATTCGTCCATAGGATGGATTTGCAAACGCATTTTCGCCGTACATTTTTTTCGTCCAGTAGATCAGATATTTTAAAAATGCGTCCTTCACCCGGCGCTCCACCAGCACATAATCCGGTGCAACACACGTCTGCCCACAGTTTAAAAATTTTCCAAATACAATCCGTTTTGCTGCCAGCGACAGCTTCGCCGTATGGTCAACGATGCACGGGCTTTTTCCCCCAAGCTCCAGGGAAACCGGCGTCAGATGCTTTGCCGCCTTTTCCATAACAAGCTTTCCGACAGAGACACTTCCCGTAAAGAAAATATAGTCAAACCGCTGTTCCAGCAGCTCCTGGTTTTCCTGCCTGCCGCCCTCGATCACCGCAACATAGCCTTCCGGGAAGCATTCTTTTACAATCGCTGCAATGACAGCCGAAGTTGCAGGTGCATAGGCGGACGGCTTTACCACGCAGCAGTTTCCCGCCGCAATTGCTCCGGCGAGCGGCTCCATCGCCAGCATAAACGGATAATTCCACGGGGACATCACAAGCGTGACGCCGTATGGCTCCTGCACCAGATATCCTTTTGCCGGAAAATTCGCCATGCTGACCGGGACACGTTTTGTTTTGCTATAGGCTTTGATATTCCGGTACAGCCCGCGGATTTCCGCAAGCGTCAGCCCGACCTCGCACATATAGCCTTCCGTTTCCGATTTTCCAAGATCTTCTGTCAACGCCTGACAGACTTCTTTTTCGTGCGCCAGGATCGAAGCCTCGAGCCGTTTTAGGGCAGCCTTTCTGAAACGGATCTCATAGGTCTTTCCTTCTGCAAAAAAGGCGCGCTGCTTCTGCAGAATCCGATCAATCTCACTTCTCTGCCTTCTGCGGTTGTACAGCTCTTTCTTTTTGGTCAGCATACGAACCTCCCCTTTCGATCTACCTGCAGAGCGTGTATTCTATTGTTGCTTTTTCTGCTCTACAGTCTGTCTTGCGATATCTGCGTCCACGATTTCTTCTCCGGTCTGATGCGCCAGCTGTGCGCGAGATGCGGCGCTTAAGCCATCGTTTACCTTTGCATTTTGGTCGCAGGTGCTGCAGCGGTCCAGCTGCTCCTTTGTCACCTTGCCGTCCCGATAATCGCGGACAATTTTATTTTCATACATGGAGTAAGGCTTTTTTATAAAAAGGGCTTTGAATTTGTGCCAGATCACCCATGCTGCCGGAACCCAGATATATTTATGCATTGCCGGGGAAACCGAACCGATCATCCAGCAGTTTCTGTCGCAGCAGCGCACCTTTTTGCGCACGGCTTCCGCCTCCGGGCTACTCCACAGCTCATCCCAGCTTTGGGTGTTTAAATTGCCCATCACTTCTTTGTCCTTTGTACCGTTGCAGGGCATGACATCTCCATAGGGATCGATGAAAAACGTATCGAAGCTCATATCACACGGCAGCAGGCGCTTCTGTCCGTAAATATAATTGATCAGACCGTGGTTGAAATACGCGCGGAACCACTTTTTCGGGCTGTTGGATTTTAACAGCTCGTTGACCAGCTTTTCAAAATTTTCAGCCACCATCGAGCGGTCATGAATGATATTTTTGGCTTCCACGAAATAAAAGCTGTTGTGCAGGCTCGCCGTTGCAAACTCCATGCCCATCTCATTGGAAAGCTCGTAAAGGGGAACGAGGTCCGGTGCGTTTTTATCCTGCACCGTCATGCCGAAGCCGACATCCTTCATGCCCATTTCCCGCAGGGTTTTCAGGGTCGTATATCCCTTATTAAAACCGTCCTGCAGACCGCGGATTTCGTTATTCGTCTGCTCTAATCCTTCGATCGAAATGCGGATGCCGATGTCTGGAAATTCCTTGCACAGATCAACGATCCGATCCGTAAAAAATCCGTTCGTGGAAATTACAATACGGTCGCTCTTTTTATATAATTCCCGGACGATGTCCTTTAAATCCGTGCGGATAAACGGTTCCCCGCCTGTGATGTTGGTAAAGTACATTTTCGGCAGTTTTTTTATCGTTTCGATTGAAATTTCCTCATCCGGTCTGGAAGGTTTTTTATAACGGCTGCACATCGAACATCTCGCGTTACAGCGGTAGGTTACAATGACAGTTCCGTTGAGTTTTTTTTCTGACATGCGTATACTCCTTTTCTATTTAAAATTCAGAAGCCGCCCCGTGCAAGCACGGCGGCTTCTGAACTTGGATCCCTGATATCATCATACTATGCTTTCCGGTTTCGGGCAAGCGACATTCTCTTGCTGCGCGCTACCTCGTATAGTCGTTTAGCAGCTGTTCGATCTGCAGATTCACGCTTTCCGGCATGCCTGCCGTATCTTTTTCCAAAAGCTTTACATAAAAATTCAGCTTCTGGCAGGCTGCCTTTTTGCCCTCAGCAGCTTTCATGCGAACCTTTACACGGCGTTGTTCCATCAGCGGGATGACAACATAGTACATGCAATCGTCCCGAAACGAAAGGTAGCCCAGTTCTTCGCCCTGGCTGTTTTTTACATAAAGGCGGTGTTTGGTCAGGCGCTTCGGGGAGATCACTTCGCCCTCGGCTGCCTGGATGTTTCCGGTCAGTTCCAGCATCGCCGGAACCAGAAAAATCCAGTTGCCTTCTGCGTCCGCTTTCTGCTCCTGTCCGAGCTCTTTTAACAGCGCCGTACTGTCCAGAAACTGCTGTGCCAATAAATAGACCAGCGCCGCCAGTGTCTGTATGCGGAGCCGCTCACTTTTATATATCTGTTTTTTGCGCTCTACTTCTTCCAAAATCTGCGATGCGCAGGCGAAAATGCTTTTCTGGAACAGGGAAAAATCCTCTTCTGTCTTCCAGATATATTTTCCTGCTGCGATTTTAAAATACCCGATTTTCTCGCCTTCACTGTCCTCCGCATAGGAATAAATTTCCCGTTCGCGCCACGCCCGTAGGTTGACTGGTGCATCCCAGACCTGTGTTTTTGACGCACGGGATTTCACCTGATACGACTTTTTAGACACATGTCCATCATACCAGCCGTTCTTTTTCAAATACGCATACGCATAATTTAACAGCTGCGCACTGTATTCCGTCTCTTCCTCCGGCTGGACGTCCGGATGTGCGCTTAGTATCCTTTGCCGATATTTTTTCTTGATCAGGCGCTCAACTGCCTGTCGGTTAAAATTTTGAAACGCGTTGTCAAAGCTTTGGGACGTTTCCGTACTCGCTCCTGCTGCTTCTTTACCTTCCGGCACTGCCCCGGCCGCCTCGATTTCTTCCTCCGTGATTCCAAGGATTTTATATGCTTCCTGTTGTGTCATGTCAAAAATTCCTGTCCCAAAATTGATTTTCCGCTGCCGTACAGCCAAAAAATATGATTTCGGTGCTGCGCAAAACTCCGCCAATCGCTGCCGAAAATACGATTCCCGACGACGGGTCTGCGCCAGATCTGCGCCAACCCGTCTCTTTACGATTATGCACCGTTTTTATCTTTTACACAATCCTTTCCGAAAGAATCGCACAAAACAGTTCTTTGTGCCAATAACACCGCCGGGCGCACCACTGCACAACAACAGAATGCACGCTCTGCGAGCATTCTATTGTCATGAACGAAAAAACCGACAGGTGCCCAATCAGCCCTGCCGGTTTCCATTTTTCCTTTTTTTCTGTTTTGTACCGCCCCGACAGAAGCCAAACTCAGTCTCCTGCCTGGATACGAATTTTACCTTTTACATGCAGCCTCAGATGCTATACCACTTGATCTCATTAGCTTCCAGCTTCAGGAAAAAGCTGCTGCCGTCGCCGCAGTATACAGTCGTTTCCTGCGGTTCGTAAGTATTGTTGACCACACAGTATTTTCCGTTTTCCACATATGCATGCACTTCTACGTTGAAGTTTTCACTGTACCAGCAATGCAGGATGTCCTCACCGTGGGCACTCCACAGAATACTGCGGTACAAAATCCGGCTGTTTTCAAAGCTGTAGGGCAGACCGCTGATGTAAACGCTGCGCCCTTTTCCAAACTCATTGACAGCCATCTGCACCTCCCGGTCGCGCTGCACCAGAATCTCAGTGTCGGCATAGGCGTACATGTTTTTCTTGCCTTCGCCAAAATCCACCGGCTTTGTGATATCCTGCAGGATAAAATGTTCCGGATGCTCTTCCCAGTTGTACTTGTCATAGTTTAAGGTAAATCCGGTTTCTTTTTCCACACCGATCAGGTCAGCGAGCTGCAGATAATGTCCCTGATATGCATGTCCGGAGGGTTCTCCGACTCCGATAAAGCCTCCACCCTCGTATACGAACTTCCGGATTGCCGCCGCTACCGCAGGATTTTCCCACGCTGCTCCGCCGGTATGCGCTGTATCCCCGTCACCTACATTGATGATGACATCGATTTCCTTTAACAGGCTCGGATCGGCTAAAATATCGTCAAACGAAAGGAACGATACCTCAAAGGGTGCACCGCTGAGTGCTTCAATAATACCGGCATAGCTGTAATTTTGCTTCTGATACAGTGCATGATGCACCATATGACAGCCCCAGCTCCTGATTTTTCCCCAGCTGTTTAACACTGCAACCTTTTTGACGCAGTACGGCGTCGTCTGGCGAATATTCTCATACAGCTCCCGGAACTCGTTGCAGACGCTTTCCACATAATCCAGAAACTCCGGGAAATCCAGCGTGAGCTTTAAATAACCGCCATACCCGATCCGGTCGATGGGCTTTCTCAAGATCGCACGACGCGCCGTGATCCAGTTTTCCTTTGCTTCCTTTACCGGGTCGCCGCCCTCATGGAAGGTATCCGGAAAGAAATACGGTAAAAATCTTCCCTCTGTATACTTTACACCCTCAATATCAGAAATCAGGCGCAACGTGCTTCCGTTTCCGACGCTTCCTACTACCGCATCCAGACCGATCGTTGCAAATTCCTTCATAAAGGGCTCTGTTCCGATCCAGTGGTCGCCTAAAAACATCATCGCTTCCTTGCCGTATTCGTGGGTGATATCCACCATTTCCTTTGCAAGCTTTGCGACTTCCCGACGCTGAAATGCCTGAAAATCCAGAAATTCCTTCGAAGGCACGCGATACTGGTTGTTGTAATAGCCCTGATCGATAATAAATTCCGGGCGGAACCGATAGCCAACCTCTTTTTCAAACTGCTCTAAAATATACGGGCTGACAGACGCGGAGTACCCGTACCAATCCACATATTTTTCGCGTTTTAATTCGTCAAACAACAGCGTAAACTGGTGGAAAAACGTCGTATAGCGGATGACATTCACATACGGATGCTCTTCACAGTATTTTTTCAGCCGCTCCATCGAATATTTGTGGGTTTTGGGCTGCCGGACATCAAAGGTGATCTGATGTTCAAAATTCTTCCACTCATTCGTCACGGCGTTGTACATATGCACGGGGTCCCAGATGATATAGGCTAAAAAGCTGACGGTATATTCATGGAACAGCTCTGCGTCATGAATGATCACATTTCCGCTTTCTTCCTCGTATTCCCACTGCGTGCAATCCACAACAGCTCCGGTCGAGCGGTCGATTACCTCCCACCAGCGCCGAATATCATCCCGTGTATTGACCTCCATCAACTCTTTGGAAATGCCTTTCATCAGCGGAATTTTCAGCGTTTTATCAACCGCCGTATAAAAAGCCGACATGATATAGCATTGCTGCACCTCATCCGGATTTTTCTTCGCCCATTCATTGTCTTTTCTGGTCGTATAATAGGTCGCATAAATCTTTGCACCGGTTTCAACCAGCTCCCTGGGAAATTCTGTTCCATCACAATCCCGGATCGCATCTGCGCCCCATCGTTTCATCAATTCTATCGTTTCCGGCACGATGTCCAGATTTGTCGGAATCGTCACTCTCCCTGTCCGCTCCCTCATCGTTCTTCCTCCTCCAGCAAAATAATTTCATCCGCTTTCTGCGTATACGTTCCGCCGTCCATATTTTTTCGGACAAACGGTATTCCTTTCCGGACATAATACCTGTTGTGAGAAAGCAGGGCATCCGGATTCTGCGCCGGGCTGATCGTCCCGGAAAGGTCATCGAAGCTCACATTGTTGCAAAACCGGCTGTGAATTGCTTCCTCCAGACAGAACATCACGCAGCCGCCCTCATTCTGCCTGCTGAAATTATATTCATACACCGTCCCATCTCCGGAATCCGCATCGTATGCCATTCCATCCTGATTCAGCCTCGTATCTGCTGCCTCATTAAACCGAAACAGCGCGTCCTTACATTTCCATGGCCAGATCGCAGCTGCTACTTTTCCGCCCCGCTTCTGAGGCTCCTGGTAAATCCGGTCGTTGATCTCCTGCGCCGCGCTGTCCGAACAGTTATGCTCCACCACAGGTCTTAACGCATACATTACAGTAATCGCATCGCCTCCTGATCGCTTCACATAATTATCCCGAATCGTAATATTTTCGTGTCCATACTTTAAAAACGCTTCTTCCGAGAGCTCTGCTCCGGCAAAAGCGGCATGCGCATAAGTATAGCCGACTGCAATTCCCCAGCGGCTCACCCGGTCTACATAACAGCCTTCTACTGTCACATTCCGGAAACGTGCAGCTTCTGTGTCCCTTGCGATCGGCTTCAGCGCCGTCATATAGATACCGCCGTTGTTCATATGCTTGTCGTACACATTTCCATTGACGTCGTGGATGACGAGATTGCGCAGCGTAATCCCGCTTCTGACACCTTTATCCCTCGCAGCGACGGCAACTCCGGTTCGGTTCATTTTATCCGGTGCACTGTAGCATTCCCCGATGATATCCTGCCCGCTGTTTGTCAGCTCGAGATCCTGCAGCGTCACATATTCTGCATCATACAACAATACCGCAGACGATACATATCCGCTCCTGGTATGTGCCGGAGAATCCAGCTCGCATCCATAATCCTGATACCAGATTCCCTGCCCGTTTGCTGCGATAATCGGCGGATTCTGCTCTGCTTGCGTCCGATCCTCATATGCACCGATCACAATCGGTAAATCCTTCGTCCCGCTGTCCGTAATCTGTAAAAACTGTCCGGCAAATACGGAATTGTTTTCCAGCAAAATCCGGTCGCCTGGCTGCAGCTTCAGACGGTTGATCGCAAAAAGACTGGCATATGGCTCTGCACTGCTTCTTCCGCTGTTTTGGTCATTCCCGTGTTTCTGACTGACATAATATGTCCTGCACCAGTCTGTCATAAGCCGCCTCCCTCAGTCTTTTTTCGATCACTGCCTCGATTTCTTCATAGGAAAACAGATCTCCCTGCGCGCGCGTCAGCAGATCCTGATTTTCCTGATAAAATGTCCTTTTCTGTGCTTCTGTTATCTCAGGGCAATATCCAGAATCCCGTACTGTCCTGGAAGGAAGAGCAAATTCCAGTCGGAATCTGGTCAGCTCATATTGCAGATACATCGGTCTGGTAAAGCTGCAGGGTCCGTAAAAAACTTCTCCGGCAGCTTTTTTTCTGCGGTTTTCTTCGTTTTTCTGCAGGCGCCGCTGTTCCAGCGCATCAAAGCCCGCCTGCCCAATCAGCCCCAGTGATACCGCGAGTTCAAGCTCTGCCTCTGCCCGGCAAAATTCCTCTTCTGATAACGCGTATGCTCTTCTCATTTCACTGCTCCTGCAATTCCGTTTGCAAAGCTCTTCTGCAGACATAAAAAGATGACCGCAGTCGGAAGGGTACAGATCAGGACTCCAAGCATCAGCATTCCATAATCCACGCTGTATCCGCTCTTTAAATTGGCAACCAGCATCGGCATCGTAATCTGATTTTTATCCTGTAAAATAATCGTCGGCCACAGATAGTTATTCCACGCATTCATGAATGTTACCGTCATTGCTGCTCCGTAAGTAGACTTCATGATCGGAAGAAACATCGTAAAAAAGATCTTGATCTCACTGAGTCCTTCCAGTCTGGAGGCCTCGATGATATCATGTGGAAAAGAGCGTGCAGCCTGTCGGAACATCATGATCAAAAACGGCGTCGAAATCGACGGCAGTGCCAGCGCAATCCAGGTATTGACCAGCTTCCATGCAGAAAACATTTTAAACAGCGGAATCATGATTGCAACAAAGGGCAGCATCATTGCCAGCAGCAGGATGCTCATCAAAATATCTTTTCCTTTATCATGGTAGATTTCGAAGCCATAGCCTGCGATCGAGCAGACCAGCAGCGCAACTACCGTGATGACAATGGCATTTCGGAAGGAATTAAACATCGCACGTCCGAGATTCTGCGTCGCGATCAGTGTCTGGAAATTTTCCAGAAGATGGGTTCCCGGCAGTAATCTTCCGCGCACAATGTCGATACTGGTATTGGTCGCCCCGCAGATCATATAGTAAAGCGGAAATGCCGACAAAAAACTGGCAAGAATTAAAATCACATAAGAAAAAGCTGTTTTTACTTTAGTCACGCTTGTCACCTACTTTCATCTGAATGGCTGACAAAATTGCTACGCTGACGAGGATAAACACAGATAATGCCGCCGCATAGTTAAATTTCGGCGTTTCTACAAAGGAAATATTGTAAATATAATGTGCCAGCGTCATCGTCGATTTTCCAGGGCCTCCTGCTGTCAGGTTGACCGATTCATCAAACAGCTGCAGGGTTCCTGATGTGGACATAATCGCAGTCAACAAAATCGTAGGCTTCAGCAGCGGAACCGTAATCTTCAAAAACTGCTGAAACGGTGTCGCTCCGTCAATATAGCTCGCTTCATATACGGAATAGTCAATATTCTGCAGTCCAGCCAGATAAAAGACCATGTTGTAGCCCGTCCATCTCCAGATCAGTGCAAGGATGATCACCCAGCGGGCTGCCCAGGCATTCTGAAACCAGTCTATTCTGGAAAAACCGATGGCAGTGATCACATTGTTGACCAGACCATCCTGGGCAAACAAAGATTTAAAGATCATCGAATAGGATACCAGTGATGTTGCACAGGGCAAAAAGATCAGCGTACGGAAAATACCTTTTCCTTTGATCTTGGGATTATTTAACAGCTGTGCAAGTCCCAGCGCCAGCACAAGCATCACCGGAACCTGAATGATAAAATAAAAAACGGTATTGAACAGACACTGCTGGAATGTCTTATCCTTTAAAATTCTCTGGTAATTTGCCAATCCGACAAAGGTGCTCCCACCCGTTCCTTTTTTGGAAAAAGAAAGGATCAGTGCCTGCACCATCGGGTAAAAGCAAAAAATAAAGATCAGAAGTGCCGCTGGGATCAGAAAAGCCCAACCGGTCAGATTATGTCTTTTTTCCAGACTCATCTTCGCTTTTTTCTGCATACTGCTCTCTCCTGTATACTTCCTGGATAAAAATACCGGGAACGCAATACGCTGCATTCCCGGTACTGGTTCATATGTTTATTCGCTGATGTTAAATTCTACCGTATCCTGTGCATTCTGGATTTCTGTCTCAACATCCGCACCATTCTGTACGACATTGGTGATAGCATCAGTCAACGCGCTTCTGATATCAGAATAATATGCGCCGTAATCGATTCCGGGAACCTTTCCTGCAAATTCCACGATATCCTTATAAACAGCCTGTCCGCCGTAGAATTCAGAAGCTTCGCCATATGCATCAGAAGCTGCTGCAGGCAGGTAGCTTGCGATCACGCCTGCATTCGGAAGCAGCTCGTCATACAGGTCTACACTGCTGCCAAAGGTTGCATTTAAGAAGTCAAATGCAAGCTCTGTGTTTTTGCAGTTAGAGGATACTGCCCAGCTTGCGCCGCCGCAGTTTGCATAATTGGTTGCGCCGTCAATTTCGTCCAGTGCAGGCATGTTCACGATCGCCCATTCACCGCTCTGGTCTTCTGCAGCCTGAATAGAGGACATGATCCAGCAGCCCTGGATCACACCGGCAGCCTCGCCTTTGTTCATGGAAGCGATGTACTGATCCCAGTCTGTGTAATCTACCATGATGCCTTCCTCAATCAGCTGTTTGTATACTTCGATCGCTTTCTTCAGTGCTGCATTATCTACCAGCTTCACTTCACCGTCCTGCATGGGAGACGCACCTGCGGACTGCAGCATTTCAATTACGATTTCCGAACCGCCGGAGCTTGTCAGCATCGGTACGCCATTGGCATCTACTACCTTCTTTGCAAGTTCCATAAATTCAGACCAGGTAGTATCCTTGAAATCTTCTACCGTCAGTCCTGCTTTTTCTACCATATCAGAGCGGATCGCCATGATCGTTGCACCGTTATCAAAGGGAATTCCGTAATGCTTGCCATCTACGGTAGAATCTGCAAGCTTACCGCCGGAGAACTGAGAGAAATCGATGCCGGAATCTGTCAGCTCTGTAAAGATCTCCGGATAGTTTGCAACATCTTTATGAAAGGAATAATCCTGCATCAGGAAGATATCCGGCAGAGTATCGTAGTTTCCAGCTTCTGCTGCAGTGATCAGGCTCTGTTCAATATCGGTATATACCTTTTCCTGAATATCCAGCTTGAAATTCGGATGCTCCTTCTGATAAAGTGCTTCTGCCTGCTTCATTGCATATACATTAAAGTTAGGATCCCAGCACCATACAGTCAGGACTTCTTCCCCTTCTGCAGCCTCAGCTTCTTCTGTCGCTTCCTGCACGGTTTCTGTCTTTTCTTCTGCAGCCTTGCTTTCTGCAGGTGCTGCCGCCTGCTTGCTGCCGCAGCCTGCCAGTGCCGATACAGCCATTGCTGCGGTCAATAACACGCCTACTAATTTCTTTTTCATACCCGTTCCTCCTTGTAAACGTTCCATCACTTGTTGATGTATTTATTATATCTGTCCCTGGGCAGCGATTCAATTTCTATGTTGTTATAATTTATTATTATATTGCTGTTTTTTATTAAAAAATGCATTTTTCAGCTTTTCCATTCGTCATATTTTTTATATTTTTTCTATAATACGCTTTTTCAACATACAGGTTGCACATCATTTTTCCATATATTTTCTTTTATTGCTGCGCAATATTTTAATATTTTAGGGCAATATATTGTACCGGTTTCCATACATTCTATAGTATAATGAAATCAGGATTTCCTTTTTTATTCATGACAATAGAATGCTCGCAGAGCGTGCATTCTATTGTTTGTTCTGACAGTTTTATTTGTTCTGATAGGAGGATATTTTTCGATGGGTAATAACCGGCATGATCTGAGTATTCCAAAAGATTATTTCATGAAAGATAAGGCGAAGCTTCTTTATGTCTCTTCCTCTACCTACGGCGGAGACTGGATCTCCACGCCCCACACACATTACTGTTCTGAGCTGTTCTATGTTTTAGACGGCGTCGGTCAGTTTCAGGTGGAGGATCGGATTTTCCCAGTATCCGCAAACGATCTCGTCATTATCAATCCAAACGTTTCCCATACAGAGCTTGGCTTTCATGCAAATCCGCTTAAATATATCGTCCTGGGGATTGAAAACCTGGAGCTGTCCGTCGCAAATGAAGGGGAAAATTTCTGTATCGTCAGCTTTCGGGAGATCAAAGAAACGATGAACTTTTACCTGAAAATGATGCTCCGGGAAATTGAAACCCGTGCGCCCGGCTATGAGGCAGTCTGTCAGGATCTGATGGAAATCCTGATCGTGCTGTTTGGCAGACAGACAAACTTTAAGACCATCCTGACGCCAACCAATAAAAAATCCTCTCACCTGTGTGAATCTGTCCGGCGCTATATCGACGCAAACTGCAGTGAGGATATTTCGTTGGAGCAGCTGGCGCAGTTTTCACACGTCAACAAATACTATCTGGTGCATGCGTTTTCCAACGTGTACGGCATTTCTCCGATCAACTATCTGATGCGCGCCCGCGTCGAAAAAGCGAAAACCCTGCTTTCCACAACAGACTTTTCCCTCTCCGTCATCAGCCGCTCCTGCGGTTTTTCCTCTTCCAGCTATTTTTCCCAGACCTTTAAAAAGCTGTCAGGAATGTCCCCCAGCGCATTTCGCAGGGCAAGCCGGCAGGACGAGACAACTGCGAAATAAATGCGTTTCTATACGATGAAAAAGAATGTGCCCTGGCACATTCTCGCGCCGAGGCGCGGTTGCTTCGGCAACCATCTACCCTTGCGCCGAGTGCGCATCCTCGCGGAGCGTTTTTTATCGTATAGAAACGAAGTTTCCTATACGATAAAAAAGAGGCTGCCGCAGGTGCGACAACCTCTCAATTTTCGACAACAGAGTGTCCGCAGATCGTACATTCTGTTGTTTTTTATTTTTTTTCTCCGGATCAAAAGCTGAATCCTTATTTCGTCTTCAAAGCCTGAATCCGTTTGATCGCTTCTTTTGTATTTTCATGTGTTCCGAAGCCAGTCAGGCGGAAATACCCTTCGCCGCTTGCGCCGAATCCTGAGCCGGGCGTACCGACTACCTGTGCTTCATTTAAAAGCTTATCAAAGAACTCCCAGGAGGTCAGGTTGTCCGGGGTTTTTAACCAGACATAGGGAGAATTGACGCCGCCAAAGGCCTGATAACCCGCTGCAATTAAGCCCTCGCGTATCTGGCGGGCATTTTCCATGTAGTAGGCAATCTGCTCCCTGATCTGCGCCTTACCTGCCTCCGAATAAACCGCCTCACCTGCGCGCTGGACGATATAAGGCGCGCCGTTGTATTTCGTGCCGTGACGTCGAAGCCATAAGTCATTTAAGGACACACCATTGCTGACAAGTTCCTTGGGAACAACCGTGTAACCGAGACGCAGTCCGGTAAAGCCCGCGTTTTTGGAAAAGCTGCGCATCTCGATGGCACAGGTCTTTGCTCCCTCACACTCATAGATGCTGTGTGGGATATTCTCTTCCGTAATATAGGCTTCATATGCCGCATCAAAAAGAAGGACCGCATGAATTTCATTTGCATAATCGACCCATTTCTGCAGTGCTTCCTTTGTAATCGCCGCACCAGTCGGATTATTGGGAAAGCACAGGTAGATCAGATCCGGTGTCTTATCAGGAAGCTTCGGTGCAAAGCCGTTTTCCTGGGTACAGGGCATGTATACCAGTCCCTCATATGTGCCCAGCGCTTTGTCATATACACCGGTTCTGCCTGCCATGACATTCGTATCCACATAGACCGGATAAACCGGATCGCAGACCGCAACAAGATTATCGGTTCCAAAAATCTCCTGAATATTTCCGACATCACACTTTGCACCGTCCGATACAAAAATCTCATCCGGAGAAATCTCGCAGCCCCGTGCTGCAAAATCCTCTTTTGCAATCGCGTTTAATAAAAAATCATAGCCCCGCTCCGGTGCATAGCCATGAAAGCCTTCCTTTGTGCCCATCTCGGCAACCGCTTTCTGCAGCGCCTCGATAATCGCAGGTGCAAGCGGCAGCGTCACATCTCCGATCCCGAGACTGATGACTGTTTTGTCCGGATGCATGCTTTTGTAGGCAGCCACCTTTTTTGCTACTGTGGAAAAAAGATAGCTTCCCTGCAGTTTTAAGTAATTTTCATTGATTGTAAACATGTTCTTTTTCCTCATCCGTCATAAATCAGCAGCAGAATCATCTGCGCGGTTTCAACCATGTTCGTGCCGGAATCCATGCTGCTTTTCTGAATATAGCGGAACGCCTCCTGCTCTGTCATATGATTTCTTTCCATCAGCAACCATTTTGCATTGTTAATATAGTTCTGTTCCTGTTCCGTTCTCTTTTTCGGCTGGCTTTTGCGCTTCCTTAACCGTCTGTCCAGCTGTGTCAGCATCATCTCCACAGTACTGGCAAGATCGTTTGGACGAATCGGATATGTCAATGTCACCATATCGTGCGGCGCACTTTCCAGTTCCGACGTAGAAGCAAGCAACAGCATATCAAAATAATCGGGCAGATATTCCGCCAGCTGTGTATAGTGCATGTCCCTGATCCGATAACTGCAGATCACGACACCGCTGTCTAGCTGGTGTACCTGTGAAAGCGCCATGGAAGCTGTTGTGCAGAGTGCAGCAGCCGTCAGTCCCCGTCGGGCGAGGATGTCTTTGATATGTTTTGCGTCCTCGAGCTTCGGCAAAACAATTATGATGCTGCTCATCCTGTCACTCCTTTAAGTGCGATACAGATATTTATCTACTTCCCATTCGGATACCTGGGACATGTACTCATTCCACTCAGCTTTTTTTGCTTCTACATAAAGATCCACGAACTCCTGTCCGAGAACCATTTTTACAAAAGAATCCTCTTCCATGAACGCAACTGCTTCACGCAGCGTATCCGGCAGATGATCAATACCGGCTGCGGCCTTTTCCGCCTCCGTTCTGCTTGCAAACAGTCGCGCAGATTCCGCTCCGGGATCCAGATGCTTTGCGATTCCATCCAGCCCTGCGGCCATGCAGAGTGCAATCGTCAAATACGCATTTGCAGACGGATCGGGAAAACGCAGCTCGATCCTGGTATCCTCTCCCCGCATAAAAGGAATCCGAAGCAGGGTATTATGATTTTTGGTTGTCCAGATGATATCTCTGGGTGCATCGCAGCCGGAGGTCAGACGCTTATAAGAGTTAACCAGAGGGTTCGTCACGGCACACATGCCTTTGACATGGGCCATAATACCACCCATGAACCATTTTGCTTCCTGACTTAAACCATCTTCCGCTTCCGGATCGCTGAAGATATTTTTTCCGTCCTGAAACAGAGAAATATTGATATGCATGCCGGAACCTGCCGTACCAGCCTTTGGCTTCGGCATAAAAGTCGCATAAAGACCGAACCGCTTTGCAATGGAACGCACTGCCGTCTTGAACGTCACAATCCGGTCCGCGGTTTCCATCGCACCCGCATAACGGAAGTCAATTTCATGCTGCCCGGGCGCTTTTTCATGATGAGAGGATTCGATTTCAAACCCCATATCCTCCAGCGTCATCACCATATCACGACGGGCGTTTTCTCCCAGATCCAGCGGGCTGATATCCATATATCCGGCCTTTTCATGGGTTACGGTTGTCGGCACGCCGTTTTCGTCCTCGTGGAACAGGAAAAATTCACATTCCGGATCAATCTGAAACGTATATCCTTCCTTTTCGACCTTTTCTATCGTCTTTTTCAGGATTTCTCTCGGGCTGACCGCAAGCGGTGTTCCATCTGCCCTGCAGACATCACACAAAAGTCTTGCAACTTTTCCCTGCTGCGGTCTCCATGGCAGGATTACAAAGGTGTCCAAATCCGGGCACAGATACATATCCTCTTCCCCGGTTCTCAATTCTCCGTACATGCAGGAACCATCAATCAGATAGCGGTTGTCTTTCATATACTGCAGCTGAGTAGCGGTCACTGCAACGTTTTTGAGCGTGCCGAACATGTCTGTAAACTGCAGACGAATGAATTCAACGTCTTCATTCTCTACCATTTGCAGAATTTCTTCTCTGGTTTTCATGCTTCTCTCTCCTCTTTAGCGGACAGTCTGTCCGCCTGTTCCCTGAATTGTTGTTGTGAATTTTCGAATGCTTCGGCGGGTCTCCAGCCCAAAAGCCTTCTTCGTGCAAGCACGGTCGGCTTTTGGGCCGGAGATCCGGTGTGGTGTCACTCGTAGGTGTATCCCATCAACGACTTGTCCACTTCCTTTGCGGCTTCCCTGCCTTCGGCAATCGCCCATACGACCAGTGACTGACCTCTGTGCATATCTCCCGCAGTGAAAATCTTCTCTTTTCCGGTGCGGTAAGAGCCGTTTACGGTTTCCACATTGGTTCTCGCATTTAATTTTACACCAAAACTCTCTGCAACGTAACCCTCACTGCCTAAAAATCCGGCTGCAATCAGCACCAGATCCACCGGAATTTCCTTCTGTGTGCCCTCGATGGGAACCATCGAAAGCCGTCCGGTCTTTTCATCCTTCTTCGGCTCAAGGCTTACCAGCACCGCACTGCATACGGTTCCGTCTTTTTTCTTTTTAAATTCTGTTACTGTTGTCTGGTAAAGTCTCGGATCATGACCGAATACATCGATCGCTTCTTCCTGACCGTAATCGGTCTTTAAGACCTTCGGCCATTCCGGCCAGGGATTGGATGCTGCCCGACACTCCGGCGCTTTCGGCATCATCTCCAGCTGTGTCACGCTTGCCGCACCCAGCCGAATCGAAGTTCCGACACAGTCATTTCCGGTATCTCCGCCGCCAATTACCAGCACATTTTTTCCTTTTGCCAGCTCATAGGGCACTTTTTCAAAATTTGTATCCAGGAGCTGCTTTGTTACAGTTCCCAGAAAATCCACCGCAAACCAGATGCCTTTTGCATCCCTGCCGGGCACATGGATATCTCTTGGATGGGAGGCCCCGCCGCAAAGAATCACGCGGTCGTATTCTTTTTCCAGCTCCTTGCCGGAAATATCTTTTCCAACGTCTGCATTGCAGATAAACTTGATGCCGGCAGCCTTCATGACTTCGATTCTTCTGTCGATGATGCTCTTGTCCAGCTTCATATTCGGAATGCCATAGCGCAGCAGACCGCCGACTCTGTCATGACGTTCATAGACCGTTACGCTGTGTCCGCGTTTGTTCAGGTTCCAGGCTGCAGACAATCCGGCCGGACCGCTGCCGATGACCGCGACCTTCTTTCCGGTGCGTACCTTTGGTTCTTCGCCTTTTACCAGACCATTCGCGTAAGCATATTCAATGACCGCACGTTCATTTTCCTTCGTGGAAACCGGTTTTGCGTGCAGCCCGCAGGTACAGGCCGCCTCACACAGCGCGGGGCAGACCCTGGAAGTAAATTCCGGGAAGCAGTGAGTCTTTGACAAACGGACATAAGCCTGTTCCCAGTTGCCGTGCCAGACCAGATCGTTGACCTCCGGCACCAGATTATGCAGCGGGCATCCCGAAGCCATTCCGGCAATCATTGTACCCGCCTGGCAGAAGGGAACGCCGCATTCCATGCAGCGCGCTCCCTGCAGACGCTGCTCCTCTTCCGGCAGCTGTCCGTGAAATTCCTTAAAATTTTTGATTCTTTCCTTTGGAACCGTCACCGGTCCGTCTTTACGCTCATATTCCAAAAAACCTGTAGGTTTCCCCATGACTGTTTCCTCCCGTTACGCTCTGCTGCCGACACTCGCATAGAATGCCTCAATCTGCGCTTCCTGGCGGCTCATGCCCTGTTCCTCAAACTGGGAGGACAGCTGCAGCATCCGCTTGTAATCTCCAGGAATAATCTTTTTGAACTTCGGCAGATACTCTTTAAAGTGATCCAGTACCTCCTGTCCCTTTTTGGAACCGGTATTGCGCACATGCACCTCGATCATGGCACGGAGCTCCTCCTGGTCAAACTTGGTCTCCACCTTCTCCATGAGTACCATTTCCTTGTTCAGGTTTTTATACAGACAGCTTTCTTCATCCAGTACATAAGCGATGCCGCCGCTCATACCTGCCGCAAAGTTTTTGCCGGTAGGTCCCAGTACAACCACATGACCACCAGTCATATACTCGCAGCCATGCTCTCCGACGCCTTCTACAACAGCAGTTGCACCGGAATTGCGGACGCAGAACCGTTCTCCTGCCACACCTGCGATATAAGCTTCCCCGCTTGTTGCGCCGTAAAGGGCAACGTTGCCGATAATAATATTTTCTTCCGGTTTAAATTTCGCTTTTTCCTGTGCAAAGACTGCCAGCTTGCCGCCGGAAAGTCCCTTGCCGAAATAGTCGTTGCTGTCACCGCACAGCGATAAGGTCAGACCTTTTGGCAAAAATGCACCGAAGCTCTGTCCGCCTGCGCCTTCACAGTGAATCGTGATGGTATCCTCGGGCAGTCCTTCCGGATGCTGTCTTGTGATCTCTGCGCCCAGAAGTGTGCCGAAGGTACGGTCGGTATTGGTCAGCTTCACGCTGCAGGAAATTCCTGTTCCTTCCGCAATGGCTGTCTTTACTTCTTTCTTCTTTAATAAAACGGATTCATCCTTTGTCTTGTCCAGTTTGAAATCATATGCACATGCAGGATCGAAAACACTGTCCTTTCTCTCCGCCTGTGCACCCTCGTACAGGATTCTGCTCAAATCGATCGTCGCTTTTCTTCCGGTCAGACCATCCTTTTTCTTTAACAGATCGGTACGCCCTACCATTTCATCTACCGTTCTGACACCGAGCTTTGCCATGTACTCCCGCAGCTGCTGCGCAATAAAGGTCATAAAGTTAATGACGTATTCCGGTTTTCCGGTAAAGCGCTTGCGCAGCTCCGGATTCTGGGTTGCGATACCCATCGGACAGGTGTCCAGGTTGCAGACACGCATCATGACGCAGCCAAGGGTTACCAGCGGAGCAGTTGCAAAACCAAATTCCTCTGCTCCCAGAAGCGCTGCCATCGCAACATCCCTGCCGCTCATGAGCTTACCGTCTGTCTCGATGACAACGCGGTTTCTCAGACCATTCTGCAATAGAGTCTGATGGGTTTCTGCCAGTCCCAGCTCCCACGGAAGTCCTGCATTATGGATAGAGCTGATGGGCGCAGCACCGGTACCGCCGTCATAACCGGAAATCAGGATTACCTGTGCACCAGCTTTTGCAACACCGGCTGCAACGGTTCCGACACCGGCTTCCGAAACCAGTTTAACGGAAATTCGTGCATATTTATTCGCATTTTTCAAGTCATAAATTAACTGTGCCAGATCCTCGATGGAATAAATATCATGATGAGGCGGAGGAGAAATCAGGCTCACACCGGGTGTGGAATGTCTTGTCTTTGCAATCCAGGGATACACCTTCTTGGCAGGAAGATGTCCGCCCTCGCCGGGTTTTGCCCCCTGGGCCATTTTGATCTGAATCTCTCTTGCACTGACCAGATACCGGCTCGTTACGCCGAAACGTCCGCTTGCCACCTGCTTGATCGCAGAGCTTCTGTCATGATCGGTTCCTGCGGATTCCAGACGCTCATCGCTCTCGCCGCCTTCACCGCTGTTGGATTTGCCGTGTAGTTTATTCATGGCGATCGCCAGCGCTTCATGCGCTTCCTCGGAAATCGAACCGTAAGACATCGCACCGGTCTTAAACCGCTTTACGATGGACTCTACGCTCTCTACTTCTTCAATCGGAACACCAGTCTCCGGGAAGTTGAAGTCCATCAGGCTGCGCAGATAACCGGTTTCCTCTTTATCCACCATCTTTGTATATTCGCAGAACTTTTCGTAGCTGCCATCCCTTGTCGCCTGCTGCAGCATATGGATCGTCTGGGGATTGTAACGGTGTTCCTCGCCCTGGCTGCGCATCTTATGTCTGCCCATGGAGGACAACGTCAGGTCTGTTGCCAGTCCCAGCGGATCAAACGCCTTGGAATGCTGCGCATCCGTCTGCGCTGCGATATCCTTTAAGGTAATACCGCCGATCCTGCTGACGGTTCCAGTAAAGTACGCATCGATGACCTCCTGCGAAATGCCGATCGCCTCGAAAATCTGGCTGCCCTGATAGGACTGAATCGTGGAAATGCCCATCTTGGACGCAATCTTTACGATGCCCTGCAAAATCGCATGGTCATAATCTTCTACTGCCGCATAATAATCTTTGTTCAGCAGACCGTCTTCTACCAGCTCTGCGATGGTGGAATGGGCCAGATACGGGTTGACCGCGCACGCACCGTAGCCTAACAGCGCCGCAAAATCGTGCACCTCCCTCGGCTCGCCGGATTCCAGGATAATGGACAGTGCCGTACATTTTTTCGTCTTGACCAGATGCTTGTGTACGGCGGAAACTGCCAGCAGCGACGGGATTGCAACATGGTTTTCATCCACACCGCGGTCGGAAAGGATCAGGATATTCGCACCCTCCCGGTACGCCTTATCCACCTGTACGAACAGATGCTCCAGCACGCGATCCATCGGTGTGCTCTTATAGAAAATGATCGGCACACAGACAACCTTAAAGCCGGGCTTTTTCATCGTGCGGATCTTCAACAGGTCGAGGTCTGTCAGGATCGGATTATTGATCTTCAGTACCTGACAGTTTTCCGGCTTCTCTTCCAGAAGATTTCCGTTCTTGCCGGCATATACGGTTGTGGAAGTGACGATTTTTTCCCGGACCGCATCGATCGGAGGGTTCGTTACCTGCGCGAACAGCTGCTTGAAATAATAAAACAACGGCTGATATTCTTTGGAAAGGACAGCCAGCGGTGTATCCACACCCATCGCGCCGATCCGTTCGGTTCCGTTTAACGCCATCGAGCAGATACCCTCCCGGTATTCCTCGTAGGTGTAACCAAACGCTTTCTGCAGACGCGCCCGTTCTTCTTTATTATAAGAAGGAATCCTTTCATTCGGAATTTTTAACTCATGCAGCGTAACCAGATTGGAATCCAGCCATTCGCCGTAAGGCTCCCGCTTCGCGTAGGTCTCCTTGATTTCTTCGTCTGTTAAAACTTCGCCCTTTACAGTATCCACCAGCAGCATTTTACCGGGATGCAGTCGCTCTTTTTTCAAAATATGCTCTGCGGGAATTTCCAGGACACCGACTTCAGAAGAAAGGATCAGTCTGTCATCGTCTGTAATATAATATCTGGAGGGACGCAGACCGTTTCTGTCCAGAACAGCGCCCATCAGGTCACCGTCCGAAAACAGGATGGAAGCAGGACCGTCCCAGGGCTCCATCATCGTCGCATAGTACTGATAGAAATCGCGTCCCTCCTGGGAAATCGTATCATTGTGGGCCCAGGGCTCCGGGATTGTAATCATGACCGCAAGCGGCAGCTCCATTCCGCTCATTACCAGAAATTCCAGTGTATTGTCCAGCATTGCGGAGTCCGATCCATTTGTATTGACTACAGGAAGCACCTTCGTTAAATCATCTGCCGAGAACCGCGGTGCACACATTGTTTCCTCCCGCGCCAGCATCTTATCCGCATTGCCCTTGATCGTATTGATCTCACCGTTATGCACAATAAACCGGTTCGGATGTGCACGCTCCCAGCTGGGATTCGTATTGGTCGAAAATCTGGAATGGACAATTGCAATCGCGGAATCATATTCTGCATCCTGCAGGTCCTTAAAGAAGGTTCTCAGCTGTCCCACCAGAAACATACCCTTATACACGATGGTCCGGCTCGATAAGGACGGCACATAGGTATTATCGTTACTCTGCTCAAATACGCGGCGTACCACATAGAGCTTTCTGTCAAAGTCCAGCCCTGCTGCAATATTTTCCGGCTTTTTGACAAAGCCCTGGCAAATGACAGGCATACATTCTCTTGCCTTATGTCCCAGCACCTCCGGTGCAGTCGGCACTTCTCTCCAGCCTAAAAACTTCATGCCTTCTTTTTCTACAATAATCTCAAACATCTTCTTCGCCTGGCTGCGCTTTAACTCGTTCTGCGGGAAAAAGAACATGCCGATTCCGTATTCTCTTTCGCCGCCGAGTTCGATGCCGATTTCCTGACATACTCTGGAAAAAAAGCGATGGGAAATCTGAGTCAGAATTCCGACGCCGTCTCCGGTTTTTCCCTCCGCGTCTTTTCCGGCGCGGTGTTCTAGCTGTTCTACAATTTTTAACGCATCTGCAACAATCTGGTGGTCTTTTCTGCCTTTGATATTAACAACAGCTCCGATGCCGCAGTTATCATGTTCAAAGCTCTGGCTGTAAAGTCCCTGCTGTACCTGATTTTCTCCCATGGTAGTCCTCCTTATTTAAACGGCGCTGTTGCCTGCCGCTTCATATGCTACTGCCGCTTTTACAAAGCCCTCAAACAGCGGGTGCGGCAGGTTCGGTCTGGATTTGAATTCCGGGTGTGCCTGTGTTGCAACGAAGAACGGATGCTCTTTTAATTCGATCATCTCCACGATTCTTCCGTCCGGAGATAGTCCGGAAAGTACCATGCCGTTTTTCGTCAGCACTTCCCGGTAATCATTGTTAACTTCATATCTGTGGCGGTGACGTTCGGAAATCTCTGTCTTTCCATACAGCTTATGGGCCAGTGTTTCCGGCTGCAGGACACAGGGATATGCGCCCAGTCTTAAAGTACCGCCAAGATTGGTAATTCCGTTTTGTTCCGGCATCAGTGCGATGACCGGATCAGGCGTTTCGGGATCGAGCTCAATGCTCGCCGCTTTGGAAAGTCCTGCTACGTTTCTTGCAAATTCAACTATCGCAAGCTGCATGCCAAGACACAATCCAAGATACGGAATTTTGTTGCGTCTTGCATAACCGATTGCAAGAATCTTTCCTTCCGTTCCTCTCTGTCCGAATCCGCCCGGTACCAAAATGCCGTCCACATCGTGCAGATATTCCTCCAGATTTTCCGGTGTCAGCTCTTCTGCATCGATCCAGCGGATGTTGACCTGTGCGCGGTTTGCGATGCCGCCGTGCTTTAAGGCTTCCGCTACGCTCAAATAAGCATCATGCAGAGCTACATATTTGCCAACCAGCGCGATGGTGACAGAACTGGTGGGATGATGCAGATCCTCCAGCATCTTTTTCCAGTCTTCCAGATTCGGCTCCGGGCAGGGCAGATTCAAACATTCACAGACCGCCTGAGCCAAATGCTCTTCTTCCATCATTATCGGCACTTCATAAAGGGACGGTGCATCCAGATTCTGCAAAACATGTTCCTTTTTCACGTTACAGAATAATCCGATCTTTTCTTTCATTTTTTCATCAATCGGATAATCCGAACGGCAAACCAGGATATCCGGCCAGATCCCCATACTCTGCAGCTGCTTGACGCTCATCTGGGTCGGCTTTGTTTTCATTTCACCGGATGCCTTTAAATATGGAATCAATGTAACCTGAATCAGGATGGCATTTTCCCGTCCCATCTCGTGCTGAAACTGACGGATCGCTTCCAAAAACGGCTGGCTTTCGATATCGCCGACTGTACCGCCGACTTCTATAATAGAAATGGTATCTTCCTCCGGGGACTTCTCCCGGTAAAATTTCGATTTGATTTCGTTTGTAATATGAGGAATGACCTGTACGGTACCGCCGCCGTAATCTCCATGACGTTCCTTGTGCAGAACCGACCAGTAAATTTTACCCGTTGTAACGTTGGAATTCTGATCCAGGCTTTCATCGATAAACCGTTCGTAATGTCCCAAATCCAGGTCTGTCTCCGTGCCATCATCTGTTACAAATACCTCTCCGTGCTGGATCGGATTCATCGTACCGGGATCCACATTGATATAGGGATCCAGCTTCTGCATGGTTACATGATATCCTCTCGCTTTGAGCAGCCGTCCCAACGAAGCTGCGGTAATTCCTTTTCCAAGACCGGACACAACGCCGCCGGTCACAAATACATATTTTACGCCCATGCTCTCCTCCTTGCTGCCCTGCAACAGCATTTCCTACTGTCAGTGTGCCGTTCATAAAAATACTTTGTTATCCATAAAAGATTGTGCCTCTTTCTGTAACATGGAACCCATGTTACACACAAAAGAATGTGCCTTGGCACATTCTCGCGCCGAGCGCAGTCGCTTGCGACATTTTTCATCTTCGCGCGAGTGCGCATCTCAGGCACGTCAGTGCCTCTTTCTGTAACATGGAACCCATGTTACAGAAAGAAAGGGGTCAGGAAACCTGCAATGCAAGTTTCCTGACCCCTTTGTCAGCCTACATCTTATGTACGACACTATTTTTCATGCAATGTAGTCTACCCTATCTTTTTTCATTTGTAAAGAGGTTTTTTAATTTTTCCAGTTCCCATGTAGCTTTCCGCAGGCAAATTTCATGCGCCGGGGTTCTCCCCAGCCGCGCCGCCTTCATGCACCAACAGCCTCCGATACGTTTTGTCCATCCCGATCGCTCCAATCGGCGCGGTCACGAGAATCGCAAGCACTGCAACCGAGAGCACAAGCTGTCCGCACGGCAGACCGAGACTCAGCGGAACCGACCCGATCGCCGCCTGTACGGTTGCTTTCGGCAGATAGGCGATCACACAGAACAGCCGCTCTTTTTTATTCAGCTGCGTCCCTGCCATGCACAAGAACACGCCTGCTGCACGAAACAGGAGCGCAATCCCGATCATCAAAAGCACACTCACACCAGCGCTTGCTGTATAACGGATATCGACCGCCGCGCCGACCAGCACAAACAGCACGACTTCCGCTGCCAGCCAGAGCTTGCCGAATTTTTCAGACAGGCGCTTCGAAACCTCCGGCACACATTTTGCCTTCAACATGCACGCCATGCTCACAACCGCCAAAAGCCCGGATACCGAAACGATTCCTTTCAGCCACGTTTCCACTGCCATCAGAAGAAACGACAGACCGAGCACCAGGATCACCTTCATGCTGTTTCGGACGCAGTGGGCACGGGCATATGCCGTTTCAAAAGCCCTCGCCAGCACATAACCTGCAGCGGCTCCCAGCACAACGCCGAGCCCGATCGAAATCGGAATCTGCACAAAGTCCGACGCCTTTGCGCTTCCTCCCTGCGCCATGCGCACAAATGTTGTAAACAGAACGATGACGAAAATATCGTCGCAGGATGCACCCGCCATAATCATCTGAGGGATGCTCTTTTGCGTCCCATAACTGTTTTCCATCAGCTGCACCATCCGCGGAATCACGACTGCCGGGGAAACCGCTCCAAGCACTGCACCCATCACGGCAGCCTCCACGCGCGTAATTCCAAGCACATACGGAGCAAATAAAAAGAACGCAAAGATTTCAAAGCTCGCTGGTACAAATGCCATCATCATAGCAGGGCGTCCGACTTTCTCTAAATCCGCAAGATTTAAGGACAGACCAGCTTTTAACAAAATAATAATCAGCGCCATCTGGCGAAGCTCCGACGAAATGCCCAGAATCGACGGATCCAGCAGATTCAGCACATACGGTCCGAGCACGATGCCCGTAAAGAGCATTCCAATAATCCTCGGAAGCCCTATCCGCTCACAGACCGCCGCCATGGCAAGACCTGCCAGAAAAATAAACGCAAGTGATGTTAACATATTTTCCTCTCATTTCTGCGCACGCTTTTTGCGCATACCGAGTTTGTGTCAAGTGTGCGCAGACACAAATCTCGCGATTGAAAAATTTTATTTTTCAATCTTTTCTCCTTTTCTATTCCCTGTGGGATGGACGCAACGAAACTGAAAGCCTCTTGCGCTGGTTTTTTTATTCGGCTGTGTGCTCTCCCGCTTTCCTGTAAAATAACAGAATACACGCTCTGCAAACATTCTACTGTCAAAAATCAAAAAAGCCAATGCCCTCTGCGATTTTGGCTGCATGCAAACATCTTTACGGATATTTACTGCCAGCCATCGATGCCCAAAGTCTGTCGCTTTCACATCTAAAATCACAGAAGCCATCAGCTTAAAATTCTTTCAAGCGGTTTCGCCATACGACGCGGGAGAACCTCATTCCCGGAAAGTATTATAACAACACTGCCCGGGTGTGTAAAGGGAAATTATTGAGTGAGCCCGCGCTGACGCGCTTTACCTTCTGCCACTTGACTGTCCCAAACTATAGAAATAAAATAATCTCAAGGCTTTTAAGTTCCCTGCGGACCATTTTCGCGCCTGCAGGAAAATCTGTACTCAGAATGGAGGTCTTCCTAAAATACTATGAAAAAAAGAGCAATCGAATCCCGCGTGGAACAGGTCTATCAGATCCGCCCGGAACATTTAAACGGTGCAGGACGGCTTTTCGGCGGCAGGCTGATGGAGTGGATTGACGAAGTCGCCGGGCTCGTCGGCATCCGTCATTCCCAGTGTAATGTCATCACCGCATCCGTCGATAACCTGAAATTCATCCGCGGCGTGTTTCAAAATGACCTTGTCGTTCTGGTCGGAACCCTCACCTGGGTCGGCAGCACTTCCATGGAAGTCCGGGTCGATACCTATGTGGAAAAACTTAACGGCACACGATATCCCGTAAACCGGGCTTACCTCACGCTCGTTGCCGTTGACGAAACCGGAAAACCGACCAAAGTTCCGGGACTTTTGATCGAATCCATCGGTCAGCAGGCGGAATGGGAAGCCGGGCAGAAAAGAAAAGAGCTTCGCATCCAACGAAATAAGGAAGGATTTTAATCCTTCCCTTTTTTCATCTCCTGTATCCGTTCATTCATCTCTTTCGCTTCCCGACGGTAATGCAGCAGAAAGAAAAACCAGATCAGAAATGCTGCTGCCAGCTGGGCAGCAATCATGCCGATTCCCTGCCAGAGCCCCGCTGACAGGTCGATCCAGCCGACCCAGCATGCGACCAGCGTATAAATCACGCAGCCGCTTCCCATATGGATTACAACACGGATCGGCATCGGCAGATTTTCTTTCCGGTAAACGACAGCCGGAACGCCAAAGCCCCAGCCGACCACCACACAACCGAGTACCATCTTTGTAAACTGATACCCTGAAAGGCTGAAATTTCCGCCATAATACAGGTCAAATAGCATTCCGACAAAACAGAAAATCCCAAGCGCAATCCCGGTGCTGATTCCTGCATATTTTGCTGCTTCTTTTACAATTGCTTTCATCCCCGATTCCTCCTACAGTCCCAGATATTTCTTAAATTCCGGCAAATATTTTCTGGATACATAATCCTTACAGCCGTTTTTCAGCTTCAGAAGAAGCGTTCCGTTAAAACCCGCTTCGATGCTGTCCAGATAGGAAAGATTGACCAGCGTGGATTTCGAAATCTGCATAAACTGCTTTCCAAGCTGTTTCTCCAGTTCATAGAGTCTCTTTCGGGAACGGTATTTTAAATGCTCCCCAAAAAGAATCGTATCCCCGACCTCCACACGCACCATATAGATATCCTCCGGCTGCAGAACGACGAGATTTTCCTCATTCTGCAGTGCCGTGATCGGCGTTTTCTGCCGACTGAGGATTTCCATAATCTTCTGAATTTCGTCCGTTATTTTATCCGCATAAATGACTGCATACGGAATCCGGTATTCCGGTGAAAGCTCAATGCTCACTTTCATGCCCAGATCTCCTTTCCTTTCGTTGACAAAAGCATACACGAAAACATGCGGTTTGTCTCAGAATCGGAGGTAAGTTGACAAAAAAGCTCCCTCAAATGCACCTATGGCTTTACTGCACAAATTTTCGTTTTTTAAAAAAAGGGGCTTGACAGTTTTATTATTTGTGAGTATGATACGTCACATAAAGCAAAGGCGCTTTGGAGAATCTTCTCCGAAGTGCCTTTTTTCGTTCTAAAGATATGTTCTGCATAATGAAACGTTTCGTCAGACAAAACACCGAAATGTACAATGCTTACCCTACAGTTGAAAGGAGATTTGATCTATGTCAAAAAGTATTCCTGAAATTTACGGCAGCCTGGTCTTTAACGACAAAGTGATGCGCGAAAAGCTCCCCAAGGATATTTACAAAGCGCTGCGTAAAACAATCGAAAATAACACCCATCTGGAACTGGATGTTGCCAATTCCGTTGCGGTTGCCATGAAGGAATGGGCCGTTGAGCACGGCGCTACCCATTATACGCACTGGTTCCAGCCCATGACCGGTTTCACTGCTGAAAAGCATGACAGCTTCATCAGTCCGGTCGGAGATGGTCAGATCATCATGGATTTCTCCGGAAAAGAGCTGGTAAAGGGTGAGCCGGATGCGTCCAGCTTCCCGTCCGGCGGTCTGCGCGCTACTTTTGAAGCAAGAGGTTATACGGCATGGGATCCTACTTCTCCCGCTTTTATTAAAGATGGAACCCTTTACATTCCTACCGC
Source organism: Gallintestinimicrobium sp. (assembly GCF_046968865.1). NCBI lineage: Bacteria > Bacillati > Bacillota > Clostridia > Lachnospirales > Lachnospiraceae > Gallintestinimicrobium > Gallintestinimicrobium sp. Next base: position 50,298 of record NZ_JBKVPW010000014.1, read on the forward strand.
TTTCTGTTCTTACAGCGGCGAAGCACTGGATAAAAAGACTCCTCTGCTGCGTTCCATGGAAACTCTGAACACAGAGGCAGTCAGAATTCTGCAGCTGCTCGGAAACAAGGATGTTACAAGTGTTTCCACCACCATCGGTCCTGAGCAGGAATATTTCCTGGTTGACAAAGCTCTGTATGAGCAGAGAAAAGATCTGATCTTTACCGGCAGAACTCTGTTCGGCGCAATGTCTCCCAAAGGTCAGGAAATGGAAGATCATTATTTCGGCGCATTAAAGCCCCGCGTATCCGCATACATGCATGATCTGGATGAAGAGCTCTGGAAGCTTGGCATCCCTGCAAAGACAAAGCATAACGAAGTTGCTCCTGCCCAGCATGAGTTAGCTCCGATTTTCGACACGGCAAACGTTGCCGTCGATCACAATCAGCTGACGATGGAAGTCATGAAAAAAGTTGCTGACAAACACGGTCTGGTATGCCTGCTCCATGAAAAACCCTTCGACGGTATCAATGGTTCCGGTAAACACAACAACTGGTCCATGATTACAAATACTGGTGTAAACCTGCTGGAGCCCGGACGTACTCCTGCTGAAAACGCACAGTTCCTGATTTTCCTGATGGCTGTCATCAAAGCGGTTGACGATTATGCAGATCTGCTGCGTATCTCCGTTGCCAGCGCAGGAAATGATCATCGTCTCGGTGCAAATGAGGCGCCTCCGGCTATTATCTCCATCTTCCTTGGAGATGAGCTGACTGCTGTTCTGGATTCCATTGAAAATGATACTTTCTTTGGCAAGCATCCTCTTGTTCAGATGGATACCGGCGCAACTGTACTGCCTCATTTCTTTAAGGATAATACCGACAGAAACAGAACCTCACCCTTTGCATTTACCGGCAATAAATTTGAATTCAGAAGCCTTGGCTCTTCCAGCTCTGTGGCAGGTCCAAACATCATTTTAAATACAGCTGTTGCAGAAGCACTGCGTCAGTTCTACGGAGAATTAAAGGCCTTCCCCGAAGATCAGATGGATGAAGCAGTTCGCGCTCTGGTAAAGAGAGCGATCCTGAAGCACAAAAAGGTTATCTTTAACGGCAACGGCTATTCTGACGAATGGGTTCAGGAAGCTGAAAAGCGCGGTCTGTACAACTTAAAGTCCACTCCTGATGCGCTTCCTTATTTCATTCACGAGAAGAATATCGACCTGTTTACCAGCCATCACATCTTCTCCAAAGAAGAGATCTTCTCCAGATATGAAATTTTGCTGGAGACCTACAGCAAAACCATCCATATCGAAGCAAAGACCATGGAGGATATGGTTCGCCGCGATTTCCTGCCTGCCCTGATGACCTATACAGACGAGGTTGCAGCATCGATCTCCGCGAAAAAAGCAGTTCTTGCAACACTGCCCTGCACCGCACAGGAGAAACTGCTGACCACACTTTCCGGCTATTACGAAGCCATTTTTACCGCGGAAGAAAAGCTGGAAGCAGATCTTGCAACAGCAGAAGGCATGAGCGATCAGCCTGCCCTGTCCCTGTTCTATCACGAGACAATCCTGCCTGATATGGATGCAGTCCGCAGCGCTGTAGATGCTGCAGAAACCTATATTCCTGACAGCATCCTGCCTTACCCGAACTACGAGAAGTTGCTGTTTTCCGTTTAAAACAGCCGGAAGGGACACTTTAAAATGAGTTTTTTTGATCCGGAACAAGAGGATAAACTGAAAGAGGAATGCGGCGTCTTCGGGATTTATAATCCCGATGGCAGCGCCGCTGCTCCTTCTATCTACTACGGGCTTTCTGCTCTGCAGCACCGCGGACAGGAAGCCTGCGGTATTGCCGTCTGTAACACAAATGGCCCGAAAGGAAATATCACCTGGCACAAAGACATGGGGCTTGTCAGCGAGGTGTTTCATGAAAAATCCCTGGATTCCCTGAAGGGAAATATCGGCATCGGGCACGTCCGCTACTCCACGACCGGCGCAAGCATCGTGGAAAATGCGCAGCCCCTCGTCTTGAACTATTTAAAAGGCACGCTTGCGCTTGCTCATAACGGCAACATCACAAATGCATCCGAGCTTCGTCAGTCTCTTCAGGAGGGCGGCGCTATTTTCCGCTCTACGACAGACTCCGAGGTCATCGCCTGCGATATCGCACGGGAAAGAACTCGCACCTCCTGTGTGGAAGATGCAATTTTACAGACTGCACGCAAATTAAAGGGCGGTTACGCTCTTGTCATCATCAGCCCCAGAAAACTGATCGGCGTCCGAGATCCGCTCGGTTTAAAACCATTATGTCTGGGCAAACGTGGTGACAGCTACATTCTTGCATCGGAAAGCTGCGCCCTGACAGCTGTAGACGCAGAATTTGTACGTGATATTCTTCCCGGCGAGATCGTTACCATTACCGAAAATGGGATCAAATCCGATTCCCGTCTCATCGAGGAAAGTAAAGCTGCACAGATTCCTCATGCACATTGTATTTTCGAATACATCTATTTTGCCCGTCTGGATTCCACGATGGACAATGTAAACATATATGATGCCAGAATCCGCGCCGGAAAAGCGCTTGCTGCTTCCTACCCGGTTGAGGCGGATCTTGTTACCGGAGTCCCGGATTCCGGTCTGGCTGCAGCAATGGGCTATGCGCAGGCCTGCGGTCTGCCCTTCGCCCTTGCGTTTCACAAAAACAGCTATGTGGGAAGAACTTTCATCAAACCCACCCAAAAGGAGCGGGAGTCCGCTGTTCACCTGAAACTGAGCGTACTCTCCAGCGTCGTCAAAGGCAAACGTCTTGTCCTGATTGACGATTCTATCGTCCGCGGCACGACAATGGCCAGCCTGATCCGTATGTTAAAGGATGCCGGCGCAACGGAGGTGCATGTACGTATCAGCTCCCCTCCTTTTCTTTTCCCCTGTTACTACGGAACCGACGTTCCCAGCAACGATCAATTGATCGCGTCCTCCCACACTGCTGCCGAAATCTGCGCCTCTATCGGCGCAGACTCCCTCGGTTACATGAAGCTGGAGGACTTGAAGCAGATGACCGGGGATCTTCCACTTTGCAAAGCATGCTTTGACAGTCACTACCCTGTATAACTCTCCCCCTGACTGTCAAATGCATACTTTATATATCTGTACCGGAACTGCACCGGTATGGAAAATACCAGCCCGCAGAAATTCTGCGGGCTGGTGTTATGTACAATAAAAACGTCCCGTAAAAATTCTTTACTTATCAACAAAACGACAGTTTTTGAAAGCCTTCCTGTTGTGCTTCCAGCTCCGCAAACAGGTTCCAGACCTGTCTGGTACTTTTCCTTGCCTCTCTCTTTCTCGCCTGATTATAATACATTTTTTCTTTATTGCTTCTCTGCGGAAGCAAATGATAATCCTGTTCCATAATCTTTTTAGCACGGTCATGACCGGCAATATATTTCAGATATTTCGCAGGATGACTATTTTCTCCTGCATCCACCTGTCTGTGATACCTGGCTTTTTTTGCCTGCTCCATTGTCATCTTTTTCCCGCCAAACGGACAGTGGAACAGCTTGTAACACTGCTTCCGGTCAAAAAATACTATTTTCCATGCAGCCATATCCGTAAGTACATATAAAATATCTCCGTCATACTCAATACTCATATGATGCTCTTTTGCCTGACGCTCAATATTCCACGCAGCTTTCCGGTAAGCTTCCGGATAAGATGCTGTTCTCTCTTTTCCTACAAGCAAAGCTATTATCTTCTCAAGCTGCCCTGTCTCTTCTTTCCCATCATATCCGCTGCATTGTATCAGATTCGTCCGTCCTATCGTCTCATCCCAAATTTTCTTATACAGCCTGAAATGCTGCTTTGCTGGATCAAACCGGATTTCCCAACAATAATTTTTCGCCTGGATTTTGATCTGATTTTCTTCCAGCTTCGCTAATCCGTCAATCTCTTCAAGAATCTTTTTCATCGCCGGTTCGTAGTCCCTGTACATTTTGCTGAGCTTACAGCAACATTTACAGGGAGATAATTTTCCAGCTGTTTTCTTCTGTAGCTCCACTAATGTCAGATATCCTTCCTTGATACGATTCAAATACTGACATCCCGGTCTGTGATATATTTTTGACTTACTGCTCATCTGCACGATCATACTCATCTTCTCTCTTTCTGTCCCTGTCTGGAACAATTCCAGCATAACAGATAATGTGTCCAAAAAAACGGACTTGCTCTTTGGATTTTCAAGCGTCACTTGTAAAAGTTAATTCCACTTTGTAAGGGTAACTTCCACCTTGTAGGACTAACTTCCACGGGGTGGAAGTTTTTTCTTACAAAAATGGTGGTATTTATGTCAAAAAGCATCTATAATAAACCAAAAGCCGGAAAAATGCGCATCAAAATGAGAAGTCGAATTCACGTGGTCCTGGTAAGAGTTAGTGAATTCCACCCCTTAAGGTAACGATAGGAAACTCATCCAACTGCGTAGGACTCCGGCCTTTTGATTGTTTATAAGGAAATTTCTGCAGATGCAGAAATCTTTATCCTTACTTCGCCGGGGTACTTTTTATCTGATGAAATTAGCTGTGTCAAGGCCAAAGCTTTAAAAAGGTGCCTGCGGCAGCCTTGACACAGTTAATTCTCATCAGAATTGTATTAATCAAGCGAAGTAAGGATAGAAGTGTGCAATGCACACAGATAAAGAGAGTGCTTCTTTCTTTATTTGTGTTTCAATAATTCCGGTTTCAGAATGATTTCATTTGCAGGTATTTTGTGAATACCGAGTAAGTCTAATATTTCCTTGCCATAGTAGAATTCAAACATTTCATAAGGTGATTTATCACCAAGTTCAGGTCTTCCATAGGAATTGATGTGATCCATCATGAGATTGATTTCCGCCTGAGCGTACTGCCCAAGATCCGTGAATTTTGGAATGATTCTTCTTATGAATTCATGGTTATTTTCACAAGCTCCCTTCTGACCGGGAGAAGAGGGATCACAATAAAATACCCGAGACCTTATCACACCATCTGAGTCAACTTCAATACCGAAAGGATCTGAAAACTCGGTTCCGTTGTCGGCCAGACATAGGGGGAATAGTTTGGTGAAGTTATCAAACCCAAGTAATTCGTATAGATGATCAAATATGTCAGTCACAGATTTAGAGTCATTTGCTTCCCGCAAAAATGCCAGTTGAAGCTTTGGAAGTACAAAGTGAATGGTGAGTAATACAGAACCGCCCTTTATCCCTTCTACAGAATCAAGTTCAGTAACAGGGAGCGAAGGATTGTTCATTCTGTAAAGCTTATAATCATCATAGGTTCTGCCTATTCTGCAGGATTTATCAACTTTGAGAGGGACTGACTTTTTCTTTCTGGGCTTAAATCGGACCTTTCTGGGCATGTCTATGTTTCTGGCAGAAAAAAGACCACTATCGGCATAAATATAAGCGGTTTTTTCACAGCAGGAAATCTTGTCCTGATTGTTAGCAAGTATGTGATGGATAGATTGACCGTTTTTGAGTAAAGGACTTATTACGGAATCAAGCTGTTTCAATTCATCTTCGCAGAGATTAAAGCCTGAACGTGATTCGCTGCGCACCAATTCATACTCTTTTTGCGCGGAAAGAGCTTTATAGAATCTTTTCTCAAGGGTGCAGCTGTTTAACAGATCACAACCATTACATACGTAGGGAGCCTTGGATAGTTTGGGACATTCCTCTTTGGAGTAGTCCGAACAGGAGGTTGTACAATGCCCACAGGCACTGCATTTGTTACGGTTTTTATGACGTTCGCAGGCAAGGCATATATCGCCGTAATGGAAACAGTGCTTTCTGTTCAGGCAGTCGTTAAAAGGTCTATAAGGAGCACCTTTCTTTTCAAATATGATATGAGCTTTCACTTCTTTGGATACAGTGGTACAGTCCTTAAGAATCTGTTTGCCAATGGCTTTAAAACTCATATTTTTATTAAGAGAATGCTCAATTACGTATCTTTCATCAAAAACTAAATGTTTATTCTTATTCATATGTTTCTCCAGTTCCGGCCGGAGCTTAGAGATGGACGAATAAGAATAAGATAGCATTAAGAATAAGTAACTTCCACACCTGATGTTTGGAGGTAGTAAGTTCCACATCGAATTAGATAGGGGTGGAAGTAAGTTTTACAAATGAGTTTGGATTTTCAAGTTTATAAATTTTTCATTTTTTCCTTGACACGTTCTTAGCACGGTGCTATACTGCCAACATAGCAAAGGTGCTACGACAAAACGTCGCAGCACCTTTTTTTTATCCGACATTCCAACTCAATTTCGCATGCGGTCGGATAAACATACTTCGGGTCTTGGGCAAACCGGATTGTCTGAGATCCACCTGAAACGATGCAATGGGGCTTCGAAACACAGAAAATCCCTGGCATCGTTTTTTTTATACCACAAAATGAGGAGGAACTATTATGACAGAAGAAATCTTAAGCGTTTTAAACGGCGAAGTATTCGGTGTCTGGTTTCTGATCGGCGCTGCGCTGGTATTCTGGATGCAGGCCGGATTCGCAATGGTGGAAACCGGCTTTACAAGAGCAAAGAATGCCGGCAATATCCTGATGAAGAACCTGATGGACTTCTGTATCGGTACCGTTGTTTTCATTCTGATCGGCTTCAGCCTTCTGCTCGGAGAAGACATGGCCGGCATCATCGGAAAACCCGGATTTGACATTTTTACCGATTATGCAAATTTTGACTGGTCAAACTTCGTATTCAACCTTGTGTTCTGTGCAACAACCGCTACCATCGTATCCGGTGCAATGGCAGAACGTACAAAGTTCATTTCCTACTGTGTGTACTCCGGAGTCATTTCCGCAGTCATTTATCCGATCGAAGCACACTGGACATGGGGCGGCGGCTGGCTTTCCCAGATCGGCTTCCACGATTTCGCAGGTTCCAACTGCATCCACATGGTCGGCGGTATTTCCGCTCTGATCGGTGCAGCAATGCTTGGTCCCCGTATCGGTAAGTTTGTAAAGGATAAGGCAGGCAAAGTAACAAAGGTAAACGCATTTCCCGGACATAACCTTCCGATCGGTGCATTGGGCGTTTTCATTCTGTGGCTTGGCTGGTACGGTTTCAACGGTGCTGCTGCAACCTCCGTTGAAGAGCTCGGCTCCATCTTTGTTACTACAACCATCGCCCCCGCCATTGCAACCGTTGTTACCATGATCCTGACCTGGGTAAAATATGGCAAGCCTGATGTTTCGATGTGCTTAAATGCTTCCCTTGCCGGTCTGGTTGCCATTACCGCAGGCTGTGATGTTGTAGATGCTTTTGGTTCCATCGTGATCGGCGCAGTTGCCGGTGTTCTGGTTGTCTTTGGCGTATGGTTTCTGGATTACAAGCTCCATGTGGATGATCCTGTCGGAGCAGTTGCAGTACACTGCTTAAACGGTATCTGGGGCACAGTTGCAGTCGGATTTTTCGCTACTCCTTCCGCTCCTGCCTTTGCAAGAGGCTTCGGTGATGGTATAAGCTTCGGCGCAAACCAGATCGCAGGTGCAGGTCTCTTCTACGGCGGCGGCTTCAAACAGCTTGGTTTACAGCTCCTTGGCATGTTCGCTACCATCGCATGGACTGCTGTAACCATCACGATCACATTTATTATTATCAAAAAGCTCTTCGGTCTTCGTGTTTCCGAAGAAGAGGAAATTATTGGTCTTGATGCAAAAGAACATGGTCTTCCGTCCGCATATGCCGGCTTCTCCATCATGGATATCTCCAACACTATGACAATGGATGTCAACGAAAATACCGATCTCGGTGTTTCGGATTACGACAAGGCTTCCGAGTTCCAGAAGGATGCAGCTGTCAAGGTTGTGGAAGCTCCGATCACCGCTTCTGCAAGCGGCATTTACAAGGTTGTCATCATTGCAAAGCTGTCTCGCTTCGAAGCACTGAAGACTGCATTAAACGACCTTGGTGTAACCGGTATGACCATGACACAGGTAATGGGCTGCGGCATCCAGAAGGGTGCAGGCGAAATGTACCGTGGTGCAGAAATCGATGCAACCCTGCTGCCTAAGGTAAAGATCGAGGTTGTCGTCAGCAAGATCCCTGTTGATTCCGTCATTGCAACTGCAAAGAAGGTACTCTTTACCGGTCACATCGGCGATGGCAAGATTTTTGTATACAATGTTGACAGAGTCGTAAAGGTCCGCACCGGCGAAGAAAATACCGCTGCACTGCAGGATGTAGAATGATAACACAGCAAAACAATCCATAAACACGGCAGCATGTCGTATAAAAAATCCCGGTCTCCTGTTCCAAACAACAGGAGGCCGGGATTTTTAATTCATGACAACAGCATGCTCGCAGAGCGTGCATTCTATTGTTTCATCATTCATCTCGTAACTATAAGACTCCAGAAAATCACATTCCTTTTCCTCTTTTTCTGACATTTTCTACACAGACTTTTCCCTTCTCCTATGCTATAGTCAGCGTAAATAGCCTTTAACGCTCTTGGGGGAATATCACAATCCGGGAAAACACCGCACGCTGCGATCTGTTTTCCCTATAAAAAGGAGGACTTACCAATGACAAAAGAATATCCCTGGATGCTCGGCCCTTTTGAAAAGGCTGCCGAAGCCAATCCCTGTCTGGTTCCCAATACAGTATCCCGTTTTTTCTGCCCGGTTCAGGAAAAGGAACTCGGCTGGGAAGCAAAGGATGTATTTAATCCTGCTGCCGTTGTAAAGGATGACCGCGTTTACCTGCTTTACCGCGCAGAAGATCACGAGGGAAAATATGCAGGAACCTCTCGCATCGGTCTGGCAGTCAGCGACGACGGGCTGCATTTTACCACCATGCCGGAGCCCGTCCTGTATCCCGAAAAGGACGAATTTTCCGTCTATGAATGGGAGGGCGGCTGCGAGGATCCCCGTATTGTAGAAACAAAGGACGGAAGATATTTTCTCTACTATACTTCCTATAACGGAAAGGTTGCACTGCTTTGCTGCGCAGAAAGCACCGATCTCGTCCACTGGAAAAAGCACGGACCGATCTTCAAGGATGCAATGAATGGGAAATATAAAAACCTCTGGTCAAAATCCGGCGCAGTTGTCTGCAGGCAGGAGGGTGATCACTTTTATCCGGTCAAGCTCAAGGAAACCTACTGGATGTACTGGGGAGAAAGCGACATTTATGCTGCCACCTCCGATGATCTGATCCACTGGACACCGGTGGAATTTCTTGCAGATGGTGCAGACCCGTCCCATTCCTTCAGTCAGCACGATTCCCGCTGCAAAGATAACGATGAAGTTGCAAGAGTCCTGCTTCCCATCATCCGCCCCAGAGTCGGCAACTATGATGAATTTCTGTGCGAGCCGGGCCCTCAGGCAATCCTGACAGATGCCGGTATCGTTTTAATCTACAACGGCAAGGGTGACAACCCGGAACGTCTCGGGGGACATGACACTATGTATCAGGGCGGTCAGCTCCTGATCGATCCCGAAAATCCGACCTGTCTGATCGCACGCACCACCCGTCCCTTCATCAGCCCGTCTGAAGCCTTTGAGCTGGAAGGACAGGTCATGCCGACCTGCTTTTTGGAGGGTCTTGTCAGCTTCCACGGACGCTATTACATGTACTACGGCACTGCGGACTCCAAGGTAGCCATTGCATCTGCGCCGCAGAAGTAAGGCAGACCCTGCAAACGTGGCGGGGATGTGCATAGCTTCTGCAGCCTACGCAGACGTCTCATTTTTCATAGAAATTCCGATTAACCTAAAGGCGCTGTGCAACCGGAGATTATCTCTCACTTCCGTTACACAGCGCTTTCTTCAAAACGTTCTCCAATATCCATTTTCTCTATGACATCACAATATATCGCCACTACTGTCCTGTTGGCCCACTTTCTCCGTTTCTCTCCTACAGCAATTTTTCATAGAATCCCACGATTTCTTTTGCAATCTCCACATCCCGCAGCACATGCCCTGTTTCGATCGAATGATTTCCTCCTGCATAAGCGTGATGCTCGATTCCATGCTTCCTGCAAAAATCTGCCAGCAGTTCCGGCTCCATCCACTGATCCGCTGTGCCGGAAAAGACGATCTGGGACGAACCCATTTTTGTGCCGTTTTTTGCTTCGGTCAGATATTTAAGCGTCGGCTCAATCGGCGTGAGGAAAAGGTTGACGATCTGCACACATCCGCCTGTTTCTGCCAATCTTCGGGTCAGGAAGCCCGCCGCCACGGTTCCTACACTTTTTGAAACAAACGCAATTTTATCATATTTTTCCCAATCCACATGTTTCGCCCATGCTTCTGCGCAGGCGCAAACTGTTTTGGCAGTCTCTTTTAAATTATCAAACGGATGCTCCGGCATCCGGCTATATTCCAGTTCCAGAACTTCGTAGCCCTTTTCCTGTCCCATCCGTTTCGCATAATATAAAAGCGGACGCGCAGTCGAATATCCGATGCCCGGAAACAACACCAGTAATTTTTTCATTTTCTTTCCACCTGCCCGATCGTGTCCCGATACCAGACGCTAAACCGCTTTTCCACATCTTCCATTCCTGCAAAGGAGCAATCCGGCACGGTCTTTAACTGCTTCCAGCCATCCCCGAGTTCTTCCGCCATCAGCTCCCTAAACTCCCAGGAAAGCATCGCATCATCAATCTCAAAAACCTGTCCGCGTTCCTCTTCGCTCAAAACCCGTCCCGGAATAAAAAACGCCCACAGACGATCCTGAAGCAGCGCTTCCACTTTTAGATAATAGTCCAGGTCTTTTTTTACCGGTCTGGTCACATCCGACAGATATGCCTCACTCGCATCGTGCAAAAGACAGCCAAGCTGCACCCTTGCCGAATATCCGCGTGCCTTCGCCTCCTCCGCACATGCGATGCTGTGCTGCGCCACGGAATAAAAATGTTTCATGTGTCCGTTGCCGCGGCACAAAAGCGACAGCGCATGGGAAATATCCGTTAAATCAAATAACCCCGGCTCCGGTTGTATCGGGTCAAAATGTTTTCCGGTGTAGGTTGTAATGTAGCTCATTTGTCAGTTCTCCTTCTATTGCGTAAACGCATCCACAGACCCGGCCTCTACAGCATGGCAGGCTTTAGTCCATTTTTTCTTATATTTTCCAATTCTTCTGCCGTCAGACACTGTGCCTCATAAAGTTGCAAATATTCTTTTGATACGTCGGAATCAAAAATCAATACGTCATCCGAATTTATCGTAACATCGATGCCACTGCGATACAGTTTTCCAATCGGATGCTCCGCCATATCCGCAACCCTTCCCAGTAAAACGTTGCTCATTGGCGTAATATTTAATCTGATTTTATTCTCAGCCAAAAAGCGAATGACGGATTCGTCTCCAGCCGCCGCTATACCATGCTGAACCTCGTCAAGCTCCAATTCTTCTACTGCCGTTCTGATGTCTTTCGCGGTTCCCCATTCTCCAACATGGGCTTTCAGGCGTAATCCTTCTTTTTTTGCCCTTCGGTAAATTCCTTTAAAATTTTCAATCGGCTGCGCGAATTCATCCCCATACAAATCAATCGAATAAAAATTTTTATTTCCCCAAAAATAAGACAAACAATCTTCTAGATAACTGATCGGACAATGCCTTGATAACCCAATCTGAAGCCTTAATTCTATCTCGGGAGCGATTTCTCTTTGTGCACTTGTAAAAGATTCCACCAGCTCATCGATATCATTATGAAAAAATTCTTTTAAGCCCCAAACGTCCTCCCCGATTTCGAGCACCGTTACTCCATCTTCTTTCGCCTGTTGAAAGGTCGCACGGATTAAAAGTTTTCTTCCCTCGGTGCTGTTAAAATACTGACCGATATATTTTTGACTCCATTGATCCATCTCTGCCATGGATGCCAAAGGATGCACTAACGGCTCAATTTTTTTACCGGTTGCCTGATATAAGAACCTTCTGCTTCCACCGAGCGCAAAATGATTGTGCAAGTCTGCCTTGGGATATTTTCTTAATGTTTCCAGATTTCCCTGTTCCAATGCGTCCATAAACCGGTCCATAAATCAATTTTCCCCTTAAATGTTTAGATTTTTCCTGTATCCCCATCTTACCATAATCCACCCCCTCCATCAAGCGATGCGATCTCTCCGATTGTTCCCATTCGTCCTCAGCCTGCGAATTTTATACACCAAAAACCTTATTCTATATATCAAAAACTTGACATTTTTCTTCGAATTATATATACTGAACAATATGTTTGTCGGATCTTTGATCTTTTCTATCTGTAAAAGCTCGACAGGCATAAGATATGTAGAGAAGCAATGGCGCTTTTATCCACAGACAGGATAACTGCGTCTGTTTTTATGACAGGAGGAAAATATCATGTGTGGAATTGCAGGTTATATCGGAAAACAGCAGGCGGCCCCTATCATTTTGGATGGGCTTTCCAAGCTGGAATACAGAGGCTATGACTCTGCCGGGATCGCTGTTTTTGATGGTCAAAAAATCCATATGGAAAAAGCAGTCGGCAGGCTTCGCGTTCTGGATGAAAAAATAAACCACGGCGCATTGCTGCCCGGTTTTTGCGGCATCGGACACACCCGCTGGGCGACACATGGCTGTCCCTCTGACACAAATGCCCATCCCCATATGAACGAGGAGCATACCATTGCTGTCGTCCACAACGGCATCATCGAAAACTATGAAAAGCTCAAGCAGCGTCTGGAAAAGAAAGGCTATCGGTTTGTATCTGAAACAGATACGGAGGTGCTTGCACACATGCTGACTGAATATTACCGCGGCGATCCGGTCGAAGCGATTGAAAAGGTCATGCACCGCGTAGAGGGCTCCTATGCTCTCGGCATCATGTTTTTGGATCATCCGCATCACATCTACGCTGCCCGCAAGGACAGCCCGCTGATCGTTGGCATAAACGATACCGGGAAATTCATTGCTTCCGACGTTCCCGCCATCCTGCAGTATACCCGGACGGTTTATTATATGGAAAATGAAGAAATCGTCTGCCTTTCCAATGAACATACGCGCTTCTGTAATATCGACGGCGAGCCCCTTGAAAAACAGCCCGTCACCATAGACTGGGATATCCACGCTGCAGAAAAAGGCGGCTACGAACACTTTATGCTCAAGGAAATCCACGAGCAGCCAAAGGCGGTCCGTGACACGATTTCTCCCCGCATTCACGATAAGGAAATCGACCTGGGCGAAATCGGCATGACAGACGAAGAAATCAAAAATCTCCGGAAAATATCCATCGTTGCCTGCGGCTCCGCCTATCATACCGGTGCAGCCGGAAAATATGTGATCGAAGAACTGGCCCGCATCCCGGTTGAAACCGATCTTGCAAGCGAATTTCGCTATCGAAATCCGATCTATCAGGAAAACTCCCTCGTCATCATTGTCAGCCAAAGCGGTGAAACCGCCGATTCCCTTGCTGCTCTCCGTGACGCAAAGGCCCATGGCTGCAAGGTTCTTTCCATTGTCAATGTTGTCGGCAGTTCCATCGCCCGCGAATCTGATGCAGTGCTCTACACCTGGGCAGGTCCTGAAATCTCCGTTGCAACAACAAAAGCCTACAGCTGCCAGCTTGCCGTGTTTTATCTGCTTGCCTTAAAATTTGCCCAAATCCGTTCCACCATTACACCGGATACCTTCCAGACCTTACTGACTGCTCTAAAGCAGCTGCCTGACCAGATAGAAGGACTTCTTTCTCAGAAAGAAAAGATCCAGTTCTTTGCAAACCACTACCTTGCGACAGAGCACATCTTCTTCATGGGACGGGGTATCGACTATGCGATTTCCATGGAAGGCTCCCTGAAGCTAAAGGAAATTTCTTATATCCACTCCGAAGCCTACGCTGCCGGAGAATTAAAGCATGGCACAATTTCCCTAATGGAGGATGGTACCCTTGTGGTTGCCCTGGCTACTCAGGATGCCCTTTATCCGAAAACAGTCAGCAACATGATCGAGGTAAAAACCCGCGGTGCCTTCGTGATGGCACTGAGCACCAAAAAGCATCCGGACATCGAAAAATACGCCGACTACGTCCTCTATATCCCGGAAACCCAAAACCTGTTTGCCGGATCCCTTGCCATCATCCCGCTGCAGCTGTTTGCTTACTACGTTTCTCTCGGACGGGGTCTGGATGTCGATAAGCCCAGAAACCTCGCAAAATCTGTAACGGTGGAATGAAACGTCCATGGATAAAAGAATGTGCCTTGGCACATTCTCGCGCCGAGGCGCGGTTGCCTCGGCAACCATCTACCCCTGCGCCGAGTGCGCATCCTCGCGGAGCGTTTTTATCGTATGGAAACGAAGTTTCCTATACGATAAAAAAATCCTGCTTCACAGAATGAAAAAAGCTGTCGCCCGGCAAACGATTGCCGGCGCGACAGCCATCTTTCACAATTTATTTCAATAATTCTCCAACGATACGGTTTACAAGGCTTCCATCCGCTCTTCCCTTTACTCTGGGCATCAGCTCTTTCATCACCTTGCCTTTGTCCCTTGCGGAAGGCTCTGCGATACCGAGCTCATTCAAAACAGCCTGAATCGTATTTTTGATCTCGTCCTCTGACATTTCTTCCGGTGCGAACTCGGAATACACCGCCAGACGCTTGCTGCACTGCTCTTTGATGTCCTCTCTGTCTGCAGGCGCGAGCTCCATCGTCTCTTTGGTCTGCTTGATTTCCTTTTTGACAACCTCAAATTCTTCTGCCTCTGTCAGATCTTCTCTTTTGTCAATCTGCTTGTTTTTCAGGGCGGACAGCAGCATGGATAAGGACTCCTTACGCTCCTTATCATGTTCCTTCATTGCTGTTACCATAGCAGCTCTTACAGTGTCAATCATACTCATCTCGAAAATCCTCCTTATGCCGCCTTGGGCACTGCCTGGTTTATCCGTTCCAGACGTCGCTCGTTTTTTTCTGTCTGCTACAAGTATAGCACAAAATGGAAAAAGTTGCACGTCAGATTATCCAGTGATTGAAATCCATCCGCCAATTGATTATCTGAATGATCACTGGTTCAAACAGGCATGCTGCCTTGGGCTGCCTCCGGTTCCGGAAAAAATCACTCCAGAATCTCCCTGCAGAAATAGCAGGTATAGCGGTTCGGTTTATAGCGCTCCGAAATCAGATTCTCTGCACCGCAATAGTTGCACTTGACAACCCGGTTTCCCTTCGGAATGCTGTCCCACTCATAATACCGCACGCCGACCATACGTCCGCCGGTTTCCTGATGGAGACGCGCCTGTTCCTCGCGCTTTTCCTGCGCATGATCCCTGGCATCCTCCTTCGCTTTCCGTTCCAGATACGCCGTTGTGGAAGTAGAAGACGATGAACTGCCGTCAGAGCCAAAGGTGCTGTTGCCCAAACGGGATGGACTGCTGCCTGCCCCTGATCCGGTTGCGGTCTTTTGAAATGCCATTGCGCTTTCATAAGCGGATTTTTTTGCTCTGCCGGCCGCTGTGGAATAAGTGCTTCCCGTGCGGGTTGCAGCAGAGCCAGGTGTATTGCTGCCCTGTGTTTGTTTCGGATCGTTCTGCCCTGTAGCCTTCTGTTTGTTTTTTACGATCCGCATAATAAACCAAATCATAAAAATAAAAAATATCAAACTGCTCATGCTCTTCTCTCCTTTTCTCCGCTATAGGCAATGATCAAAAGCTCTACGCTCATCCGATCGTTCATCTGCCCGGTTTTGACTGCCTCCTCCGTTTCCACGCAGGCGGTCAGCGCTTCCTTTAACTCTTCCCATGTAAAACGTGCGCTCTGAGATACATATTTGCGCACCACAAAGCTGCGAAGTCCCGTTTTTTCCGCGATCTGCTTTTCATCCAGACCTTTTCGTTTCAGCTGCCGAACCTGCATCAGCAGATTGAACTGCCGTGCGATCAGGAACAGAATCCGCATTGGCGGCTCCTTCAACGTCAGCAGGTCATAATATAAATCCAGCGCCTGCTTCTGTCTGCGCATCGCAATCGCCTCGACCATATCGAAAATCTGATTGCCAATCTGCCTCGTGCACACCGCCTCAATGTCTGCCGCCGTAATCACATCCCGTCCCATCGTATAACAGAACAGCTTTTCCAGCTCCCGGCTGATATTTTCCATATCCGAACCGACCCGCTGCTGAAAAAACTGAAGATCGTTCTGTGTGATCCGTTTGCCTTCTTTTTTCAGCTGAATCAAAATCCACTTCTGCAGTGTCGCCTCATTCTGCCGTGCAAACTCCACAACGCGCCCGGTATCCCTGACAGCCTTATACAGCCGTCCGCGCTTATCCACTTCGGTTTCCACAAACACAAAGCAGACGCTCGGCGCAGGGGCTTTGAAATACTCTGCGAGATCCTCTGTCGCCTTTTTGAACAGACCGCTGTTTTCTACGACAATCACCCGCCGCTCCGCGAAAAAGGGCAGCGTCTCCGCCAGATCGATCAGCTGCGCTGTCTCGACACCCTTTCCCTCAAAATAGTGGTAGTTCATCGTGTCCCCGTCCGGAATCAGCGCCTTTTTCAATTTGTCCCGATATTGCAGTCTCAGGTAGGTTTCTTCTCCGTAAAGCAGATAAACCCGTGCAAAGCTGCCGTTTTTGATATCCTCCAGTAGCTGCTGCAACCTAACAACCTCCTGTTCATTCTCAAAGTCGGGGGCAAAAGGTCTTTCTCCCACCTATGAGCAAGCTCCTGCAGGTTTAGGCCTTTTGATCCTGGCATTATTCTATATTACCATAGCACTTTTTTGCATTCTCTACAACATATTGAACGGAATTATCAAAAAGGGGCTGTGAAAAAATATAGCCTATAAAAAAAAGGACCAAGGATTCATAATGACTCCAAGGTCCTTCTTTTTGTGTTAAAATTAATCTGCAATGAAAAAAATAACACGTACTTATTCTAACCCAAAACAGGCAGTTTTGCCAATACTAATTCAAGATTATCTGGACATTTGTGATCCGGTGCTGACATTTGATCGATTTATGGGAGAAATCGATTTGGAGAAATACCTGAAGGAAATCCCGAAACATGAGGTGGGAAGACTTCGGTATAACCCGGTCAGTATGCTGAAAACAATCCTGTTCGGATTTATGACAAATGGATATGTCTCTCTTCGTGAGCTGGAAGACAGCTGCAAAGTGAATCTAAGGTTCATGTATCTGATGGATCATGAAGTCCCATCCTATCGGACTTTTGGATATTTTATCAATGAGATACTCAGCGATTCTATTGAGAAACTATTCTGTGATATCAATCAAAAAATTTTTGAGGAAGAACATACGGACCTGCAACATTTATATATTGACGGTTCTAAGTTTGAAGCCAACGCAAACAAGTATTCCTGGGTATGGAAGAAGGCGACTGAAAAATCCAGATACCGCCTGTTTGAGAAGATCACTTCCCTGTTTCAGGAAATTAATCTTGAGCTTCAATACACGGGGATAAAGTTCCGTATTAATACGGAATACTCGCCAGAATACTTAAAGGAAGCCGCATCGAAATACGTAGAAATCTGGCAGTTGGATGAAGCAACGTTTGTCGCTGGTAAAGGACATCGAAAGTCCGTCCAGCAGCGCCATTATGAAAAACTTAAGGAATATCTGTCAAAGCTGAATGAATATGTAGAAAAGATCCAAATCTGTGGAGATGGACGCAATAGCTATTCCAAGACTGATCATTCCGCTACTTTCATGCGAATCAAAAAGGACTATATGGGAAATGACCAGCTGCTCCCGGCGTATAATGTCCAGGTCGGTGTGGCGGATGAGTATATAGCGGTTGTTGATGTGAACCAATACCGTTCAGATATGGACTGTTTCATCCCCCTCATGAATAAGTTCCATGATATTTATGGATTCTACCCCAAATATCCGGTAGCGGATGCCGGTTACGGCTCGTATAATAACTATATTTTCTGTGAACAGAATGGGCTGGAAAAATATATGAAATTCCCAATGTTTAAGAAAGAAACCACTGACAAAAACTATCATGAAGACCCATTCCGGGCAGTTAATTTCAAGATCGACGGAGATGGAAAAATGCGGTGCCCTAACGGAAAGGGATTTCATTTGCAGTACCGTAAGGCAATAAAAGGAAACGCGTATGGACGGGAAGAGGAAATCTATCAGTGCGAAGACTGCAGTGGATGTCCTTATGCGGAAAAATGTAAAAAGGGAGAAGGAAACCGTACCGTGCGTGTCAATCAGGAACTAACAAAGATGCATCAGGAAGTGATTCAAAACCTTGAGAGTATCCAGGGTGCGCTGCTTAGAATGAACCGTTCCATCCAGGCAGAAGGTACTTTTGGTATTATAAAAAATGACCGGTGGTATAAACGGATTGTGCGAAGAGGGATAAAATCCGTTCAACTTGAAGTATACCTTGTTTCACTGGGACACAATCTTTATAAATTCCACAACAAACAGATGAAAATAAAATCAGTTGCATAGATTTGAAAATCAACAAATTTATGGGGTAAGGGGGAAATGCGCTTTTAGAGAGTACTTCGTTTATAATTTTTTAGTCTAAAAGAGCGTGTAAAAAATGATTTCTCGGGAGTATCCCAAAGTTTGTGTAAACCTCCAAACTGATGTAAGATAAAATTACTCAGTTTGGAGGTTATTTTTATGGCAAGAAGAAAAGACAGCCCACAAAAAGCAGCAATGAGAGAAATGATGCGCGACTATCTGAAAAATAATGATATCAGCATCAAAGACGGCACCGATGTAAACAGTATCATGCGTGACATGATGTCTGTTCTTCTGGAAGGTGCTTTGGATGAGGAACTGGATGAAGAATTAGGATATTCCAAGTATGATTATCGTAACAAAGAAACAGACAACAGCAGAAACGGTCATTCCAGCAAAACCATGCACACCAGTTATGGAGATATGGATGTGGCGATCCCAAGGGATCGTAACGGTGATTACGAACCACAGCTGATTAAAAAATATCAAAATACCGTAACTCAGGACATGGAAGAAAAAATACTTTCCATGTATGCCAAGGGAATGACAACCGGAGACATTGAATCCCACATGCGTGAATTATACGATATTGATATTTCTGACAGCACAATCAGCCGGATCACAGACAAAATCCTGCCGATTGTAAAAGAATGGCAGGAACGTCCTCTGGAAGAAGTGTATGCTGTAGTATTTATGGATGCGATCCACTATCATGTCCGCAGCGAAGGACGTATCGTAAAACGTGCGGTTTACATTGCTCTTGGTATCGACATGAGCGGAAAAAAAGATGTCCTTGGAATGTATGTTGGAGAGAACGAAAGTGCGAAGTTCTGGCTTTCTATCATGAATGGATTAAAAAACAGAGGCGTTGAGGATATCCTGATTGCATGCGTTGATGGTTTAAATGGATTTCCACAGGCAATCGAGGCTGTTTATCCAAAAACAGAGATTCAGCAGTGTATCATCCACCAGATCCGCAATTCAACGAAGTTTGTCTCCTACAAAGATATCAAAAAACTGATGGCTGATCTGAAGCTTGTATATGCGGCTCCAACGGAAGAAACAGCTTTAAATGAGTTAGAATTGTTCAAAGATAAATGGGATTCCAAGTACCCGAAAATCTATAAATCCTGGAATGATAACTGGGCAACCCTGTCCACTTATTTCAAATATCCAGAGGCAGTAAGACGCCTGATTTACACCACAAATGCCATTGAAGGCTTCAACCGTCAGCTCCGGAAAGTGACCAAAAGCAAAACGGTTTTTCCGTCGGATGACAGCCTTTTGAAAATGCTGTATTTGGCAACCATGGATATCACGAAAAAATGGACCGGTCACAGGCAGGACTGGGGACAGATCCATTCCCAGCTTGAAATTTATTTTGAAGAACGTCTGGCAGGACGGAACCTGTAAAACAGTCAATTTTAGGCAGGTTTTATTGACATGCCTAAAAACTACTGTATAATGCAGATATGGGCAGAATCCGGAAAATCGGCTCTGCCCATTTGTAACTATTCACAAATCTTATATCAGTTTTTAACGTTTACACAAAACTTGAAACGGTCTCGATTTCTCGTTTTTTCACACGCCCTTTTTCTTTTTACATAATCTTCTTTATTTTCCCATCCTTACCATAATATGCCCCATTAGTACCCGGAAAACTTTCTATCAATGCCTGCAAAATCTGTGGTTCGTCCGCAAAAACTGTCATCCAAACAGAAAAAAATCCCTCTGCTACAGCTGTTATCATAATTTGTGTTTTCATAACGCTTTTATACGTTTCTGGCGCATCTTTAATCTGGCGCCATCCTTCCAAAGATTCCCTTGCTTTAATAAACGCACTATTCCTGCTTGTAGCCCTTCTGTCTTTATCATCCTTTTGTATCGGTATATTTCCCAATCCAACCATTTCATATGTATTTTTCGCCTTTTCACAGCAAATCCCAGTTGGATCTAACGCACTCAATATATCTTCATTTACCTTTGGAATCCCATTCGTATAGGAAAAAGCCACCGCTGTATTATCAGAATCTGGCCATAAATACTCCCCCACATTTTGTGGTGTTATCTTTGCTGCTTTTCTGGTATTACAATATTTACATCCTAAAAGCAAATTGCTCCATGCCGTCCAGTCTCCGCCATTCTTTCTGGAAATTTTATGCTCTACTTCCGGAACATGTTTAATTGACATTTCGCAATAAGAACAATATAAACCAATTTTCTTTTCCAAATACGGTATTGCATCCTGATACTCGTCTATTTCTTTATAAGGCGATCCGCCCTTATCTATTGCCCTCATTTTTTTTAACCTTCCATGCTTTCTCCGTATATTGCTGGTGAACCCATGCCATATATGCCGGATTTTCGCTGTACTCAGCTTCCAGTTCAGCTAATCGTTTTCCCAACTTCTCAATTTCATCCTGTGTCTTTGCCTCTTTGAGCGCAGAAAAATACTCTCGTGAGGCTTCATATATTTTCCGTTTTTTTTCACTATATTGAGGCAGTACCACGCCCATAATATCTTCCGCAATATCTTCAATCCCCTCACCCGAATATTCACTATCTAACGGCTGATCCAAAGTAACCAGTTCCCCGTCTTCAAGAGACTGAATAATAAACGGCGAATGTGTCGCACAGATAAATTGAATCCTTGGGAACTGTTCCTTCAAGATTCTTATAATGCGCTTCTGCCAGGTCGGATGCAAACTTAAATCAACCTCATCGATCAAAACAACTCCCGGTGTCTTTTTAAGAGCATCCCCTTTCAAATACGGATTCAAAATACACATCCTAGTTGCAATATCAAGAATAATCTTTATCACATTCCGATAACCATCACTAAGCATTCGGAATGGAAGAATTGTTCCTTCTGCTGTCTTAAGGGCAATCATATCATCCTCATATTTGGTCGAAAATATAATCTCTTCCCCTGGCTGCAGTTCTTCGCTAAATGCCTCATTTACTGCTTCTAAAATCGCCTGATATGCCGGAAACAGTATTCCACCATTTTCTTCCATCGAAACTGCTTTTAGTGTATCCAAATATCGAAATGCAATATCCAGTCCATGCTGCGCATCCAGACAATGGTTATAGGCATCCGTCCTGCTGAATACCCCCCTTTTTGTCGCTTTTTTATTTCCATCTTTCCATAAACGTGCTGTACTAAGATAAAGTACCAATGGAAGAACAACTTCAATATCTGAATGATCTGCTTTTGATATTGCTTCTTCCCACGCTATTACTGTCGGCTGCATCGGATTTGAACCGCCAAATTTTGTTCTGGCATCTTCTTTCAGGATTACACGCTGAAATTCTATCGTTTTATCCTGCTCCCCCCATTTTGCTATACAGCTGATTTTACAAGGATATTGAGAGATCGTCCCCGTGGTAAAAATCGTACTGTC
This sequence comes from Gallintestinimicrobium sp., assembly GCF_046968865.1. Lineage (NCBI taxonomy): Bacteria > Bacillati > Bacillota > Clostridia > Lachnospirales > Lachnospiraceae > Gallintestinimicrobium > Gallintestinimicrobium sp. The sequence continues at coordinate 72,131 of NZ_JBKVPW010000014.1, forward strand.
TTCAGAAATCTGTGCTTTCTGCCGCACATCTGCCGATTTTATATTGTATACAAACCGGGACGGAACGTATGTTTTATAGGCTGCCAGATATGCTCCCAGCATTACATTTGCAGCTTCTAATACGGTCGTTTTTCCAGACCCGTTCTTTCCAGCAAAAACGTTCATTCTGGGATTTAACGTAAATTTTTCATTTTCAAATCTTCTGTAATTCAAAAGAGCCAATTCCTGAATTTTAAATTCACACATAGCCTTTGCTGCCTTTCAATCACTCTTTTTTATAGTATCAACTATAACATTCTCTGTAGATGATTGTCAATTTTCCTGATTGACATCTTTTCGAAAAAATCAATTGATTTTCGACTATTTTGGAAGTAGATGGATAAAAATTTTATCATACAAATTTTTGTAATATCTATGCATCTACTTTATCAAACTAATTAGCGAAAGAATAAGTGCCAGCACCGCAACATTAACCCCTAAATGATTTGCTGCTTCTTCAACATCATCTTGAAATGACTCATCAAAACACAAAATCATAATAATAATTATTATAATCAGCGTTGCAATTGTTATCAAAAAACCAACTATATCATCAATTTTTCCGCTTATAAAAGCCATACAAATAGAATATAATAGCGACAGAACTATTATCATCAATACCATATAAAAAATTATATTGAGAGTTTTATATAGGAGTTCCCTTTTTTTACTATGTTTTCTCTTGTTTTCATTCTCCCTCTCTTTCTCTATTTTTATTGCCTCTGCAATTGTTTCCTCTAATTTACTATAATCCAATTTCATCTCTTCTTGAAAAACTATTTTCTGTTCTTTGTAATTTTTTATTATTTTTCTATATTCTTTTCTTTTTCCCATATTTTCCCCTTTTTAACTCTAAATGTACTTCAATCATCCAGCTCTATCTTGATAACTACTATTTCTTTTAGCCGCTCTCAGTATCACCCTTTTCCATATATCTCAAACTTTCAATTCTTGTTTTGAAAACATGAACTTGTTAGCCTGCCTATATAAAAGAGTTGCACATTTATTACCATGTACAACTCCTTTACATTTTTCAAAAATGATATTTACTTTAAAGTCAATCTATCTTCCGATTTCTGCTAATCTATGTCCCAGTCATCCTCATGATGCTTTAATGCACCACTGGCGCTAAACACATAAAATAGAACTGAACCATCTTTTCGTATACGTCCTTCCATATAAATATATGGCATAACATAAATCATCGAATTACCAAAAGTTTCTTCTGATATTTTTTCAAGTTTCTCTGTCGTCTCCGCATCCAAAGGTTCCGACATCCATGAAAACTCTTGAACATTTCCTCTTTCGTCCTTATCCCAATCTGGATTATCCTTCAAATTCCATGTTTCAGAAATATACTCCCACAGTTTTTTTAAATCCGTTCCTTCTGAAAATTCCATGGTAACCATTTCCAAACCCATTGGATTTCCTTTTGGTGTTGACGTGGTCAAAAAATGAAGGCTAACCTCCGCTTCTCCTTCTCCAATCATCCATGTTCCAGGTAACTGGTATACTTCCAGTTGTTCTGAATTTTCTGATATAGTAGGAGATATATCTAAAAGGTTTATTCCTAATAATTTACCAGCCTCCTTAACGCTGCTACCAAAAAGAGATAAATCTTCTATTTGAGGAAATGTATTGGTTTTTTGTCCACATCCAGATAAAAGCAAAATCATACATAAAAGAATAATAATTCTATTAAAAATTTTTACCCTCATTTTACTTTCTTCTCCCCAATTTATTTTGCATACGGATCATCTGAAGGGACACCTACAATTACAGATAAAGACTTACCATTCGATAAAGAAACATCCGACTGTGCTACTAACCCTCCTGCAAGAGGCTCTGGACTTGAATGGTAGAAATTTGCGCTTCCGGGAATCGTAAAACTTTGATTTGATGCCGTGCTGGCGGTAAAAGGCACAGACTTAAATTCATTTCCACGCTGATGATTATACCGCGTGCTTCCATTTCCCGGATATACACTACCTGTCCTTAAAATAGTAGTGGTTACCTTATCAACCCTAAATAGTGGCATATCGAATACACTATCCAGCCTCATTGTTGTATAAAGTGAGCACACTAATGTTACTCCATAATTAGACACCTGCTTATCCTTATTTACCGGAGAATCTGCCCTCGCGATTTGAGCTGCAGACACATTTTTACCGGACTTATCAACCATGCCCAAACCTGTAACACAGTACTCTTTTTCAATCGTACCATCATCATATTCTGTAATACTTAATAACTGTTTCACAGTTATTTCTTCATTTTCGCTTTGATTTCTTACTTTAGGAGTTTTTTGATATTCTTCAATCCCCATCTGTAACAGCTGATTCACATCTGTAATTTCATCATACTCTACATGCCTTACAACTTTAGAGGGTTCTGCCGCATATACCGAAAAATCTACCTTGTTCAAAATCAATAATCCTAGAGCCAAACACCCCAAATACTTAATAATATTTTTCATAGAGACCTCCTTCATCACAATTCTTCTGTTTTCTAAGTACTACTAAAAAAAATTCGTTGTGCATCGGATTCGCCTCCCTTTTCAAAATACCTTAAATTCTATTTCAATTTCTATTATACATAAATTTATTACAAATTCAACATGTTATGCACGAAACGACATTTTCCCCTCATTTTTGGTCAAATTTAATACGAATGAATTTAAAAAGTGCCAGAAACCCTTTCAAGTTTCTGACACTCTGACAAAGCATCTCACTCCCTATCAATTACCATTCCATTACAAAAATATGCATATTCCAACAATCAATCCTAACATCTCTGATTTTGGATCATTTCATCCCACGCATTTCTTCTAATCGCTTTTGTCAGTTCCTGCCTGATTTCCTCATTCGGCACAAATGCCGCCTCTGCATCCTCGTCATAGCCCAGATACCCAAGGTGGATCAGATACGTAAGCACATCATCTCTGTTTGCAAAACTTACCATATCATTCTGAAAAGAAGATACATCAATCTCTGCCCGACTTCCTCCCAACATCTCAATAATTGCTGTTTTCAAACCTTCAAAGTCCATATTAAGCAAAGGCACGATTGCCTCATAGGTGCCGGTTTCTGACCAATAACTTTTAAATTTTCCTTTTGTTACAAGGTTTACTACTGCAATCGGATTATAAATATGGCATTCCCCCAAACAATACCCATCATACCATTTTTTTACCTGTTCAAAATCCATCCGGTATTTTTCACAAAGTGTCTTTACCTCATCTTCTGTAAAACCTACAAATGAAACCAGCCTGCCGGCATCCAGCATCGTAAATTCATCAAAATTATTTAACGCCGACTGGGTTTTGATTTTTTTAATCGGTAAGATTCCTGTCAAATACGCAAGCTGGATGTATTTTGTCGGTTCCGATCCTTTAAACATTCCCCTTAAAAAATTAATATAAGCTTTTTGGACTTTGCCATTTGCCGACTCATCCCGAATCAGAACATCCCATTCATCAATGATTACAACAAATTTCTGACCGTTTTCTTCCCTGAGCCGCGAAAGCGCATCCGGTACTGTATTTACCTCTTCCGGCAAAACATCCGGATAACTCTCCCGCAATTCGACAAGCACGCTGTCCGTAATAAAGTTTATGACCTCATCAACGCTGTCCACTGTTGCCAGAAACCACTGGATATCCAGATGAATCACATCATACCGGTTAAGATGTTCCAAAAAATCCGTACTTTTACCAATGTTTAATTTTTCAAACATTTCTCTAGAACTACAACCCCTGCTGTAATATGCCGTGAGCATGTCAGCCGTAATGGATTTTCCAAACCGTCTCGGACGGCTGTTGCAAATATACCCCTGCTTTGTCCCCATTACCCTGTTCGTATATTCTAACAGTCCTGTCTTATCAACATAAATTTCTGAATTTAACGCTACCTGAAACGCACTGTTATCCGGATTTAAGAATCTTCCCATCTGTTCAGCCCCTTCCTTACAGTTGTCATTCCTTCCCTTTCTATGCTCTCCCTGTTACCTGTAATTTTACCATCCACACTTGCAAATAGCAAGCTTACTCATACCCTTACCCGCAGCCCGTCCAGCCAGTCCGTATCAATCCCAACCAGATACCAGTCCGCTGCCTTTTCAATCCGGGTACGCACCCATCTTTTTCCTACCAGCACCTCCAGCCCTTCCCCGCAGTACAGGCCATGATAACATTCTTCCAAGCCGAAACGAATATTATAGCGCTCCTCTTCCCTGTCAAAATACAATGCTCCCTGTCTTTTCTCCATTCTGCTTTCCTCCGGTAAATCTCGATATTATACAAATCCTCCATATATGAAGTAAGTTCCTATTTCAGAAGACACATCCCTCTTCTCTCAAGTTGAATTTTCCCCCAAATTTTTCACGGGAATAAAAAGGGCAGGTACAAACAATCCGTTTATATCTGCCCTGCCGCTGCCTTTTCGACACCCGGGAATTTATTTATTTCTTAAATCTGAAACTGGTCTGTATCATAAAATCTTTCTTATCGTCCCTGAATATAGATACCATTACAATAAGTTAGATTCTAAAAAATTCAGGCTGCCTTTTCATCTGGCTCCAAAAGCCCCATTTCCTCAAATCTCTGATAGAGCCCCGCAAAATGCCCTTCCAGTTCCTTATTGAGCAGCCGGTACAGACTGCCAAAATTCTCCTTTCTCTGCTTTCTTCCTGTCTGTTCCCGTTCAAATGCCCGGATCCATGCCTCTGCCCGCGAAAACATGTGGAACATGTCCGCATCCGTTAAAAAGATTTCTGCAGCTCCATCCGAAACAAAACTATCCTTTTTACAGTATGTCCCCCCGTTGCTGTTTTTCCCTTTGATTCCAATCCCGTTCTGGATCTGGACTGACCACGGATATGCCCGCTTTTTTCCAGCGCTGTCTGTTTCATACCTGCTGACCATAAGCTTTGTCACATTGGCATACCCTTCTTTTTTTGCTTCCCCAAATATCTTCTGCCGGGACATGAAAAAAGTCTGCACACCGCTGAATATTCTGGAATACAGGTATAGTGCCTCATCCGGGCTGATGTTTGCATACACACTGACAGACTTCTGACCAGTTCCTGCAGAATAATCCACCATCTGAAGACGGATCAGGGAATATCCTTCCTCATCCTCTTCCCCGGATGCATGGATGTGTGCCGGATAAGAAGCTCCCGCCGGTTTCAAGCTGTCTACCAGCTCCAAAAGTGCCTTATCTGTCTTATATACTGCGATCTGACGCGAAGTGATCCTGCTGTAATCGGTTTTTCCACCATTCTTTTCCAAGCCTTTCACCTACTTTCCCATATACTGCCGGATGATCCCCGCCATTGCCGCAGGTATCCGTTCCGTATCCGATATGTTCAAAAATCCTTTTCCATAAATCCGTCTAATCAGTTCCCTGTCTTCCCCGATTGCCGCTGCCATCACATGGATTCCTCTGTGCTCCAGCTTTTCTCTTTCCCGTCTGGTATCCGCTATCCCTGCTTCCCCCCGATACCCCTCCGCAAGAGGAAGCCCATCCGAAATAACAAATAAAAGCTTCTGTCCCTCAGCTCTTTTTCCAAGCCGCATCCCTGCGTATGCCAAGGCAGCCCCGTCTCTATTGTTCCATCTGGAACGGATTCCCGTAAGGCGAAAACAGTCCTTTTGATCCCATGCGTCAAATTCTGCATAGGAATACAGCTCAACACTCTCTTTTTTCTCGCCAATTCCTGTGGAATGACCAAGAATCAGCACGGGAATCCCGAGCCTTTGGCAAAAGCGGTATATCACACAGGCGGTATATCGCGCACTGCCAATCCGGTTATGGATATCCATGGATGCGGACTCATCGATCAATACCCCCACCGCCGCGTCCTGGTTGCCCGGAATATTCCGGCTCCTAAAAATCCTGCCATCCCTGCGGTAAATCTGGCTCCCACAGACTTTTTTCCCCTGTACCATCCCTTTCTGAAATCTTTCCTGTTCCTCCAAATGCGGGGCAATCAACCGTACCATTTTTTCTGCAGCTGCATCCACCTTCTTTTTCATTACTTCATATCGTGCAATCTGTTCCAATGTTGGCTCTGGTCTTATGATCCGCAGCCTATACCCGTTATGGATTTCTCCCAGATCCATCTTATCTGCGTTCTCTTTTAGTTCCCGCTCAAGCATTTCCTGTTCCATTTTTGTCACAATTTTTCCGATTTCGTCGCTAATCTCCTTTACGCTATCCTCCGCGGCTGCCTTTTCCTGCTGTTCCCCGCCCAGAACGGCAGCCGCACGTCTTCTTTTTTCTTCCCCTTCCTTTGTATCTGTGGCTGCGGACTCTTTCCATTTCCCAGCTCCATCGCCGCCTTCATATTCAGGGGGAATTTGTTCTGTATCTTCTTTTCCGCTCTCTTCCTGTTCAAAAGCCTCCTTTACAAACTCCCACAGAATCAGAAGCAGCCTGTTTGCCGCCCGGAAGCGCACATCTTCGTCTGCCGGGATTACCACTTCATCCAGCGTCTCCTTGCACCGCTCCAGCATTTCCATATAAATTCCGCCTGCGCGCTCCCAGTCATTTACTTTTTTGCTCCTCAGATACTGCAGGAGGACATTTTTCATGATGGAAAGGCTGTCCATCCCGTATTCCTGCATCTGCCGGATGCTTTCTGCCCGTTCCATGTCCCATCTTCCAAGGAACCGGATGGCTTTTTGTACAATCCCGCCATATTCCGCACACTGCCTTGCTTCGATATACATATCTTCCAGAATGTTATGCAGATACAAAAGCGTTTCCCGGATCACTCTCAATTCCTTCTCCTTTTTCTGCTCCAGACATACCTGCAATTCCCCAAGTACCTGTTTTTCCTCTTCATTTTTTGGCTCTGGCAGTTCCGGATATAAGATTCCCTCCCGGATTCCGGAAGCATAAATCCTGCGCTTTTCAAAATTACTGAAATTGATGTGTCCGCATTCATGTGCTGCCACCCCGATCATGCCAAGCACTTTCTGCTCCCGGCTCCTCCGCCTGCGGCGGGTCGCGTAAGCGACATTCTTCCATTCCGCTGCAGTGCGATCCGCGTAGCGCGTTTATTATCGTATGGAAACGAAGTTTCCTATACGATAAAAAAAGGGCTGTCGCCCAGCAAACCTATTTGCTAATGCGACAGTCCTTTATTCATGACAATAGAATGCTCGCAGAGCGTGCATTCTATTGTTTTTCCCTTTGCGGTGCAAGTCTTATCAGAATGCGCCGTGATCAGCCAAGCTGAGCTGCAACTTCTGCTGCGAAGTCTTCTACCTTCTTTTCGATACCTTCACCGGTTTCGAAACGAACGAAGCCCTTTACAGTCAGGTTTGCATTGTTCTCTTTTGCTACCTGAGCCAAATACTGAGCAACGGTCTGCTTGCCGTCCTCTGCCTTTACGTATACCTGCTCTAACAGGCAAACTTCCTTCAGCTCTTTGTTCAGACGGCCACTTACTGCGCCCTCGATTACCTTTTCAGGCTTGCCAGCCATCTTAGGATCGTTCTGGATCTGAGCCATCAGGATCTCTTTCTCATGAGCCTTGTACTCTTCAGAAACGTCAGCAGTAGAAACATACTTCGGAGACAGTGCAGCGATCTGCATTGCTACGTTGGTCAGTGCTTCTTTTACCGCATCGTTCTTTACATCGGTGTCAGCTTCTACTAAAACGCCGATACGTCCGCCGCCATGTGTGTAGGAAACAACAAGGGGAGCGGTAACCTTCTGGAATCTTCTGATCTTTAAGTTCTCGCCGATTACTGCGATCTGCTCAACCAGAACTTCCTTTACAGTCTTGGAGGGTTCCTCATGCCATGCTTCATCCAGGAATGCTTCCAGCTCTGTATTGTCAGAATTTACTGCCTGCTCAGCAACTGCAGCTACGAAGTTCTGGAACTTCTCGTTCTTTGCAACAAAGTCTGTCTCAGAGTTTACTTCTACGACAGCAGCGGTGCCTTCGTCTTTTACAGCGATGCGGCAGATACCTTCTGCAGCGATACGGCCAGCCTTCTTCTCAGCCTTTGCCTGTCCGTTCTTTCTCAGGAATTCAACAGCAGCGTCCATGTCGCCTTCTGTTGCGGTCAGCGCCTTTTTGCAGTCCATCATACCAGCGCCGGTCATTTCTCTTAACTCTTTTACCATTGCAGCTGTAACAGCCATTTTACTTTCCTCCATATAAAATCAGTTTATTGGGTTCTATTGTCAAAAAGTATTTATGCCTCTTCTGCAGCAGCTACTTCTTCGATATCGGAAGCTTCGCCCTGTGCAGCTGCTTCTTCGGTATAAACTTCTTCGCCCTGATTTGCTTCGATAACAGCGTCTGCCATCTTGGAAGTGATCAGTTTAACGGCTCTGATTGCATCGTCGTTACCAGGAATGATGTAATCCAGCTCTTCGGGATCGCAGTTGGTGTCGCCGATACCGATCAGTGTGATACCCAGTGCATGAGCTTCCTGTACACAGATCTTTTCCTTCTTAGGGTCAACAACGAAGATTGCATCCGGGATTCTGGTCATGTTCTTGATACCGCCCAGGTTCTTCTCCAGCTTTTCCCATTCCTTCTTCAGCTGGATAACTTCTTTCTTAGGCAGAACATCGAAGGTACCGTCTTCGGACATGGTCTCGATTGCTTTCAGTCTCTCGATTCTGCTTCTGATGGTCTTGAAGTTGGTCAGCATACCGCCCAGCCATCTCTCATTTACAAAATACATACCGCAGCGCTCAGCCTCGGTCTTAACAGCGTCCTGTGCCTGCTTCTTGGTGCCGACGAACAGGATAGTGCCGCCCTGTGCTGCGATCTCAAATACTGCCTTGTAAGCTTCGTCCACTTTGCCTACAGATTTCTGCAGGTCGATGATGTGGATACCGTTTCTCTCAGTGAAGATGTAAGGAGCCATTTTAGGGTTCCATCTTCTGGTCTGATGTCCGAAATGAACACCTGCTTCAAGTAACTGTTTCATAGAAATAACGCTCATTGTTTTTACCTCCATTGGTTTTTTCCTCTGTGCCTTTTTAGAAACATCCTGTAAAGCTCAATTCACAGGATCCACCATTTCCACCCGCCAGCCATCCAAAGCGTTAAAGGACACCGGTGACGGAACCAGACACATGTTTTATGGTCACAACATTAGGATTTTATCATAAATGCTGATGACTTGCAAGACTATTATTTACTTCTTTTCCTTCATTTTGCGGATACTCATTTGTAAAACTTACTTCCACCCCTATCTAATTCGATGTGGAACTTACTACCTCCAAACATCAGGTGTGGAAGTTACTTATTCTTAATGCTATCTTATTCTTATTCGTCCATCTCTAAGCTCCGGCCGGAACTGGAGAAACATATGAATAAGAATAAACATTTAGTTTTTGATGAAAGATACGTAATTGAGCATTCTCTTAATAAAAATATGAGTTTTAAAGCCATTGGCAAACAGATTCTTAAGGACTGTACCACTGTATCCAAAGAAGTGAAAGCTCATATCATATTTGAAAAGAAAGGTGCTCCTTATAGACCTTTTAACGACTGCCTGAACAGAAAGCACTGTTTCCATTACGGCGATATATGCCTTGCCTGCGAACGTCATAAAAACCGTAACAAATGCAGTGCCTGTGGGCATTGTACAACCTCCTGTTCGGACTACTCCAAAGAGGAATGTCCCAAACTATCCAAGGCTCCCTACGTATGTAATGGTTGTGATCTGTTAAACAGCTGCACCCTTGAGAAAAGATTCTATAAAGCTCTTTCCGCGCAAAAAGAGTATGAATTGGTGCGCAGCGAATCACGTTCAGGCTTTAATCTCTGCGAAGATGAATTGAAACAGCTTGATTCCGTAATAAGTCCTTTACTCAAAAACGGTCAATCTATCCATCACATACTTGCTAACAATCAGGACAAGATTTCCTGCTGTGAAAAAACCGCTTATATTTATGCCGATAGTGGTCTTTTTTCTGCCAGAAACATAGACATGCCCAGAAAGGTCCGATTTAAGCCCAGAAAGAAAAAGTCAGTCCCTCTCAAAGTTGATAAATCCTGCAGAATAGGCAGAACCTATGATGATTATAAGCTTTACAGAATGAACAATCCTTCGCTCCCTGTTACTGAACTTGATTCTGTAGAAGGGATAAAGGGCGGTTCTGTATTACTCACCATTCACTTTGTACTTCCAAAGCTTCAACTGGCATTTTTGCGGGAAGCAAATGACTCTAAATCTGTGACTGACATATTTGATCATCTATACGAATTACTTGGGTTTGATAACTTCACCAAACTATTCCCCCTATGTCTGGCCGACAACGGAACCGAGTTTTCAGATCCTTTCGGTATTGAAGTTGACTCAGATGGTGTGATAAGGTCTCGGGTATTTTATTGTGATCCCTCTTCTCCCGGTCAGAAGGGAGCTTGTGAAAATAACCATGAATTCATAAGAAGAATCATTCCAAAATTCACGGATCTTGGGCAGTACGCTCAGGCGGAAATCAATCTCATGATGGATCACATCAATTCCTATGGAAGACCTGAACTTGGTGATAAATCACCTTATGAAATGTTTGAATTCTACTATGGCAAGGAAATATTAGACTTACTCGGTATTCACAAAATACCTGCAAATGAAATCATTCTGAAACCGGAATTATTGAAACACAAATAAAGAAAGAAGCACTCTCTTTATCTGTGTGCATTGCACACTTCTATCCTTACTTCGCTTGATTAATACAATTCTGATGAGAATTAACTGTGTCAAGGCTGCCGCAGGCACCTTTTTAAAGCTTTGGCCTTGACACAGCTAATTTCATCAGATAAAAAGTACCCCGGCGAAGTAAGGATAAAGATTTCTGCATCTGCAGAAATTTCCTTATAAACAATCAAAAGGCCGGAGTCCTACGCAGTTGGATGAGTTTCCTATCGTTACCTTAAGGGGTGGAATTCACTAACTCTTACCAGGACCACGTGAATTCGACTTCTCATTTTGATGCGCATTTTTCCGGCTTTTGGTTTATTATAGATGCTTTTTGACATAAATACCACCATTTTTGTAAGAAAAAACTTCCACCCCGTGGAAGTTAGTCCTACAAGGTGGAAGTTACCCTTACAAAGTGGAATTAACTTTTACAAGTGACGTCATTTTGCGGATTTCCCCATAGGCAAATTCGTTGCAGACCTTGATATAAGTGCCTTTCATGCCGGAGGAACGGGATTCGATGATTCCCGCGCTCTCAAATTTGCGCAGCGCGTTGACGATAACGGAACGGGTAATGCCCGCCTGATCCGCGATTTTACTTGCGACCAGAATGCCTTCCGTCCCATGCAGCTCCTGAAAGATCAGGCTGATCGCTTCCAGTTCGGAATAGGATAAGGTTCCGAGTGCGGCGTGTACCACTGCGATTTTGCGGTCTTCCTCCGCGCTCTCCTCGGTCACGGCCCGCAGCATTTCCAGCCCCACCACCGTGGAGCCATATTCGCACAGGATAATATCGTCGATCGTATAGCTTTGCCCCCTGCGGTATAAAAACAGCGTGCCGAGGCGTTCCCCTGCGATCTCGATCGGTGTCACGATCGCGGAAAATTCTTCGTCCTCTTCGCCATCAAAGCCCAGCGTCGCAAGGCTTGCGTTTTCTTTGGTGGACAAAATTGAAAGCATTCTCTCATTCAGCAGCGGATCAAGAAAGCTTCCGACGTTGCAGCCGGAAAGCTCCCGGATTGCACCGCCGTCCTTGCCGGAAATGCCCAGTACTTTTCCTTTTCGGCTGATCACCAGCACGTTTGACTGCAGCGCATCCTGCATCACCTTGCAGATATCGTTAAAAACAACTTTGCTGGAATGGCTGTTATGCAGCAGCTTCCCGATCTTTCTTGTCTTATCCAGCAGCTGAATCCCGCTCATCTTTTCTGTTCCTCCACAAATTTATCCCTGGCCGTTTTCTTCTTTTTCCTTCTCTTTGACAAAACCGCAGCCCTCCTTCGAGCATACGAGTTTGTTGCCCTTTTCCAGAAGAATGGAGCCACAGACCGGGCACTTTTCATTGGAAGGTCTCTGCCATACCATGAAATCGCACTCCGGGTTGCCGATACAGCCATAGTATTTTCTGCCCTTCTGTGTCTTTTTCAGGACGATATCCTTGCCACACTTGGGGCATGCTACGCCGATTTTCTCGTAATAAGGTTTGGTATTGCGGCATTCCGGAAAGCCCGGACATGCCAGGAATCTGCCGTGAGGTCCGTATTTGATTACCATGCGCCGTCCGCACAGCTCACAAACCTCATCTGATTCCTCGTCTCCCACCTTGACCTCTTCCAGTTCCTTCTCCGCGTTCTGCACAGCCTCCTCCAGATCGGGATAGAAATTGGAAACAATTGTCTTCCAGTCTACGGTTCCTTCGGAAACGCCGTCCAAAAGTGCTTCCATATTCGCTGTAAAGTTGACGTCCACAATTGTCGGGAACGCCTCCTTCATCATCTTATTGACAACCTCCCCCAGCTCCGTCACATACAGGTTCTTGTTTTCTTTAATGACATAATGACGTGCAAGGATCGTAGTGATCGTCGGTGCATAGGTACTGGGACGACCGATACCCAGTTCTTCCAGCGTCCGGACAAGGGACGCTTCTGTATAATGTGCGGGAGGCTGAGTAAAATGCTGCTCCCCGTCAAATTCCTTTAAGGACAGCTTCGTATCCTTGTCGATGCTTTTTGCGAGGGTGCGGTTTTCTGCCTTATCCTCGTCGTCCATCGTGTATACACTCATGAAACCGTCAAAGATCACCTTGCTGGCCGCAACCGTAAAACGATGTCCGTTGCCATCAATCTTCACAGAGGTTGTCTCGTACTTGGCTGGCGTCATGCGGCTTGCCATAAAGCGCTTCCAGATCAGCTGATAGAGACGAAATTGATCCCTGCTTAAGGATTCTTTGATTTCCAAAGGGGTCCGTGCAACGTCCGTCGGACGGATCGCTTCGTGGGCATCCTGAATTTTCTGTCCGCCCTTTTTCACGGTGCCTTCTCCGGCATACTGTTCGCCGTATTTCTCAGTAATATAGCTGCGCGCCATGTTTTCCGCCTCTTCGGAAACACGCGTGGAATCGGTTCTTAGGTAGGTGATGATACCGACTGTACCATTTCCCTTGATATCTACCCCTTCGTACAGCTGCTGCGCCAGCCGCATGGTTTTCTGTGTGGAAAAATTCAGCACCTTACTGGCTTCCTGCTGCAGGGTAGAGGTGGTAAAGGGAAGGGGAGCCTTCTTGATGCGCTCGCCCTTTTTGACGTCGCTCACCTGAAACTCTGCCTTTTCGCAATCCTTTTTGACTGCTTCTACTTCCGCTGCGGTTTTTAGAATACGCTTGGTATCCTGCTCCCCGTAATATTTGGCTATCAGGGGTTTTCTTTCCCCTGGAATCTGGAATGCTGCATCAAGGGTCCAGTATTCCTCCGGAATAAACGCATTGATCTCTTCTTCGCGATCACAGATAATGCGCAGGGCAACAGACTGCACACGCCCGGCAGAAAGTCCCCGCTTCACCTTTGCCCACAGAAGCGGGGAGATCCGATAGCCAACCATACGGTCCAGCATCCGGCGCGCCTGCTGCGCATCCACTAAATTCATATCGATTTCTCTCGCATGCTTTAACGATTCCTTCACTGCTGTCTTCGTGATCTCGTTAAAGGTAATACGGTACACCTTTTTTCCGGAGAGCTTGAGCGCTTCCATCAGATGCCAGGAAATCGCCTCTCCCTCCCGGTCCGGGTCGGTTGCGAGATAGATTTTTTCTGCTTTTTTGACCTCTTTGCGGAGGTTCGCCAGGATGTCACCCTTGCCGCGGATCGTGATATACTTCGGTTCGTAATCATGCTCTACATCAATGCCGAACTGGCTCTTGGGAAAGTCACGCACATGCCCGTTACTGGCTGCTACTTCATAGTTCGCCCCCAAGAACTTCTTGATCGTTTTGACTTTGGCCGGTGACTCCACGATCACTAAATATTTTGCCATATTTGATATCCCCAATTTTCATTACTGCTATTACGCACATTTTTGGTCCTGTGCAGTGATCGTGAACCACTATACACCATATCATCCGTCATTGCAAGCAAAAGTTTTCCTGTAATATCGCCCCATTACGCTTCCTGCAGCGCCCTCCAGCTCCAGAAAAACAAGCTCCTGCATCAGCATCTGCACATTTATGGATATCTTCTGTCTCACAAGGGTATCCGCAATTTCGTCCATGCTCTGCGGCATTGTATCCAGCGCCTGCCAGATCGTTTTGCGCAGAGGCGGCCAGGAGGATGAGGCGGTAGAGCTGAGAGCGTCTGTCACAGGGCACAGCATTTTGTCTGCAATCACACCGGCAGCCTTGGCAGCGTTCGGGCGTTCTGCCTGGGCTAAGGAAAACGCTTCGTCTCTACCTGCGTGCGGTACGCTGCCCTGCAGTTCCTGCAGCAGCTGTGCCACACTCACCGCGATACCTGCGCCATTTCCGATCAATCGGTTGCAGCCGCGACTACAGGTATCCGTAATACGTCCCGGCACAGCAAACACATCCTTTCCCTGCTCCAGCGCCATATCTACGGTGATCAGCGTTCCGCTCTTTTCACGCGCTTCGATAACGAGTACGAGATCCGAAAGTGCACTGATGATCCGGTTGCGCGGCGGAAACAGTCGCGAATGTGGCTGCGTCCCCGGCGGATATTCCGACAGGATACATCCGTTTTCCCACAGCCTTTCATACAGCGGTCTGTTCTCCTCCGGGTAGCAGATGTCCACACCGCAGCCCAGCACCGCAACCGAATATCCGCCTGCTGACAGCGCCGCCCGCTGCGCGATTCCATCTGCTCCGCGCGCCATACCGCTGACAATTCCGATCCCCTCCTTCGCAAGTCCCCTGGCGAAATATTCCGCCATTTCTTTTCCATAGGAGGAACAGGCGCGCGCACCGACGATGGCTGCCATCTTTTTTTCCGGCTCCGGCAGCTTCCCGATCCTGTACAGTACCAGCGGTGGATCGGAAATTTCCTTCAACCGTTTTGGATACGCTTCTTCCCACAAAAAATCGAAGGAAATTCCTTTTTTCTTCCACTGCTCCTCCTGTCGCTTTGCCTGTTCCAGATTTTCGGGCGCATCCCAGTTTTTCAAAAGCGCCGCTTTTTTCTCCCCCAGCAGCTTCTGCAGACTTTCCGCCGGAAGCTTTCGGATTTCGGAAACGTCTCCTGCCTTTTCCAGAAGCTTTCGAATGCTGACAGCGCCGATCCCTTCCACCCGGCAAAGGGCAAGTGCCAGAGTGCGCTCCTGCTCCATTTGACTTTTACAATTCTGTTGTTTTTCTATTCTATGCTCCCTTCTGCCCGCGGCGCTTCATTCCCGCAGCACATTCTGATTTCGGAAAAAGAGCGCCTGTCCCAGATGCTCTACACCAATCCGGTCTTTTCCTTCCAGATCTGCAATCGTCCGCGCCACACGGATAACGCGGTGGCATCCCCGCATGGAAAGCCCCGCCTGCTCGCTGGCCTGTTCCAGAAACTCCTGTTCCTCAAGTCCCAACGGACAGTATTTTAAAATTTCCCCCGGACTCAACCGACCGTTTTCCCGCATTGCTGCGCCACGGCATCGCATCTGCTGCCGCTTTCTTGCCTCCAGCACCTGTTCCCGCATCCATTTGCTTCCGTTTTTGTCGCTATCTATATAGGAAGCTTCTCTTTTTTCCCACAGCTTTCGAATCGGCGTCTGTTTGATCTGACAGCATAAATCCATCCGGTCGAGAAGCGGTCCCGAAAGTCTCGCCAAATACCGGTGCACCTCCCAGTCCTGACATCTGCAGCGGTTTCTGTCCGGATAATATCCGCAGGGGCATGGATTCGTCGCTCCTAACAGCATAAAATCCGCCGGATACACAAAGTTTCCCCGGCTCCGGGCAAGAAAAATCTTTCCCTCTTCCATCGGCTGCCGCAGAACGTCCAGCGTCTGTCGTTTAAATTCCGTCATTTCATCCAAAAACAACACGCCCCGGTGCGCCAACGTCACCATTCCCGGTTTTGGAACAGCGCCGCCTCCGGTCATTGCATAAACAGATACCGTATGATGCGGGCTGACAAACGGTCGCTCCTGAATCAGCGTTCCATCCTCCAGCTGCCCTGCCGCGCTGTAGATTGCAGACACCTCCTGCTTTTCTTCCTCGCTCATGGGCGGCAGGATTCCCGGCAGACACCTCGCAAGCATCGTCTTTCCGGTGCCGGGCGGTCCAGCCAAAAGCAGATTATGGGCTCCGGCAGCTGCAATCATTGCAGCGCGCTTTGCTTCCTCCATTCCGCACAGCAATGCAAAGTCCGGCGTTTTCTTTTCTTTTTCCGTCCTGCCTTTTGCCTGACTCTGCCATCTGTCTTCCGCATCCCGCCGCATCCGTTCCTGTTCCTGCGCCGACGCGTTTACATACTCCATTGCTTCTTCCAGGCTGCAAACGCCCATGACCGGCAGTTTTCCAACCGCAAGCCCTTCTCCCAGATTTTCAAACGGAATCAAATAGCTTCGAAAAGCGCTCTGATTTGCCGCATGCAGCATCGCCAGTACGCCCCGAACCTGCTTAATTCGCGCATCCAGCCCGACCTCGCCCACCGCCCAGAGCTCCCTCAACCGCTCCGGCGGCACTTTTCCCTGCGCCGCAAGGATGACGAGTGCGGTCGGCAAATCGAACGATGTCCCGGATTTCACGATTCCTGCCGGAGAATAATTTACCGTAATCTTTTCCGCCGGAAGCGCCGCGTTGATGTGATGCAGGGAAACGCGCAGACGTTCCCGCGCCTCCCGCACTTCACTGTCTAAAAGTCCTACCATATCAAAACAGGGCAGCCCTTTTGAAATATCGACTTCCACCTGCGCAACATAGCTCTGCAGGCCATAAAGTCCGCCTGCATTGATCTGACAATACATCTTTCCCCTTTCCGTCCCGGGAAATTCAGCCAACCAGAAAAAGGGCAGATTTTTCCTCTGCCCTCCAACTATCATAACTGTTTTAACCATACCGCATGCCGCAGCATGCTGTCAACCGTTTTTTGTGCATTCCGACTCACTGCTTTTTGCACCGCTGCTTTTCAAAAATCAGCCTTTCATCCCCACGCCGCATCCCGTAAGCGTAAGAGCGCTCGTTTTTCAATCCGGCTGACATAGCTTCGGGAAATCCCCAGCCGTTTTCCTACCTCTTTCTGCGTAAGTTCCGTTCCTCCGGGCAGTCCGTACCGAAGATACAGCACCTCCTTTTCCCGTAGGCTGAGCACGCTTTCCATCAGCTCATAGAGCTTTTGGTTCAGCCGTTGTTTTTCCATCTCTTCCACAATGTCCGGCTGTTTTTGTTCCATCACGTCCAGGAGGTTGATCTCGTTGCCCTCCCGGTCCGTTCCGATCGGCTCATATAACGATACTTCCCGCGATGTCTTTTTTTTACTGCGCAGCATCATCAGAAGCTCGTTGTCGATGCATCGGGCAGCGTAGGCTGCCAGACGGCTGTTTTTCTGCGGGTCAAAGGTCTCCACCGCCTTGATCAGCCCGATTGTCCCGATTGAAATCAGGTCTTCCAGTTCTTCCTCGCTGCTGTATTTTTTTGCAATGTGCGCGACCAGCCTTAAATTCCGTTCAATCAGGAGCCGTTTCGCCTCGCTTTTTCTTCCGGCATCTTCTGCCTGCAATGCCTGTATGCAAAGGCTTTCCTCTTCCTTCGACAGAGGTTTCTGAAAGGTTTTCACTCCTAGCTCCCCAGCCGTTGCCAATGCTCCGGCCTCCTGCAATTTACTTTATTTTATGAAAACCTTTTTCGTCCCGTGCCTTTCCATCTGTCCCTATTTTTGAGCGATATGCTCGATTTTGGCGCGCAGCGGCTATCTGGCGGCGCAGCTGTTTTTGGCGCGCTGTATTCACGCGTCTTTGATCGGGCAGTCTGCAAACAGCGCCGCCACTGCGGACTTATATTCCGTCATCTTCTGCGCCTTGCGGATTTTTTTGAGATATTTTTCGGAGCCCTCAAACAGCTGTCCCTGCCAGCCCCAGAGTTCCTTCATTTTAAATAGTACGTCCCGTTCTCCGGACAGCACCGCTGCGTAATCCTCCGCCAATCGCCCATAAAAATCGCGGATATCCGATACTCGCTTCGCAGCGTCCTCCCAGACTGTGCTTCCGTTTTCCAGGCGCAGTTTCTTTGCAGCGTTTTTTTCTGCCAAATCAGTTCTTCGGGCGCGCAGCCGCATCACCAGCGCCGGGTCAATCAGCATTCCCCTGCCGAACATCAGGTCATCCGCACCCGGATACTCCACCAAAAATCTCTCCGTATCGGAAACGCTGAATAAATCGCCGTTGTAGCAGACCGGAATGGTCCGTTCCACAGTTTCTTCATCTGCTGCAGCTGCGCTCAGCCTTTCTTTCGCCCGCACATAGGCTTCCCGGTGCACGTTTCCTTTATAAAACTCTTTCAGCACGCGGGGATGCACGATCAGCTTCTGAATCGGATACTGGGAAAAAATATCCAACAGGCGCTCAAATTCATCCGGGTTTTCCACGCCAATTCTCGTTTTGATCGAAATTTTCAGCGGACTGTGTGCAAAAATTTCCTCCAGAAACGCATCCAGTGCGTCTGGATCAGCCAAAAATCCGGCGCCTTTTTTCTTCGCCGTCACGGTGGCAGACGGACAGCCAAGATTTAAGTTCACTTCTTCATAGCCCTGTTCTTTGAGCATCCCCGCAACCTTGCAAAAGCCTTCCGCCTGATTCGTCAGGATCTGCGGAACGACCGCAATGTTCTGATTGTGCTCTGCTGCAATGTCGTTCCACTCCCGCGTCGTGAAGCTTTTCCCTTTTTTCGGCGTGATGAACGGTGTGTAATAGCGATCCATCGACGGAAAGCACGCATGATGCGCGTTCCGGTAAATATATCCTGTAATCCCCTCCAGCGGGGCAAATTCATACTGCATGCAACTCTCCCGATCTAATAATCCAGCAAAAACTCCGCCAGCGCATAGTTGCTGACGTCCACGCCATAATCCGTCAGGCGCAGATTTTTTTTCGATTCATCCAGACAAAGTAACTGTTCGGAAAACAGCTTATCCGCTGCGTCCTGATAAACGTCCCAGAAGCTTTTTCCAAACTGGTGTTCAAATGTTTGCAGTTCAATGCCTTTTGTCAGGCGCAGCCCCAGAAACATAAACTCTTCCATTCGTTCCGACACACGAAGCGTCTGCACCTCTTCCCGAAGGTTTGCAAAATCTCCCTGATTTTTACCGCATTCCAGATAGTCCGATAAATCAGACGTCATCTTCCAGCGCATCGGATCAATCAAAGACGACGCTCCAAGCCCGATCCCCAAATAATCCGTCCGGTTCCAGTAGCCGATGTTGTGGCGGCAGGCATACCCGTCCTTCGCATAATTCGAAATTTCATACCGATGGTAGCCATACTGTTCCAGAATTTCCCGCGTTCGGGCATACATCCGGCGTTCGTCCTCTTCCGACGGAAGCGGCAGCATTTCTTTCGGGCGCAGCGTCTGGTTTGCGTCCTCACCATACCAGTTCCAGAATGGCGTACCTTCTTCGATGATCAAGCTGTAGGCCGACAGATGCTCCGGCGCAAGCTCTGCAGTTTTCACGAGTGTCTGCTCCCAGCTCTCCACCGTCTGTCCCGGCAGCGCGGACATCAGATCGACGTTGATGTTTTCAAACCCAGCTCTCCGCGCCTGCTTATAGTTTTGGACAAAGGTATCAAAATTGTGAATTCTGCCAAGCATGGCAAGTTCTTTGTCACACGCCGACTGCAGCCCCATGCTCAGCCGGTTGATTCCGGCACGCCGATATCCGGCGAGTTTTTCAAAATCCAGCGTGCCCGGGTTGCTTTCCAGCGTAATTTCTGCGTCGTCCGCAACGCAAAAATGCGCCCGGATCACATCCATCAGCCGTTCCATATCCATGACGCGCAAAAGGGACGGCGTACCGCCGCCCCAGAAAATCGTAGTGACTCTGCGCTCTTGATAAAACTGACTCTCCTGCACGATCTGCGTGATAAGGGCGTCGACGTAGGACTCCGGGACGTGCGCATCCGTAGCAGAAGCGCTCTGCTGTCCGCTCCCGGCATTCCGGATAATCTCTCGCCGCGCATCCATGCCGCGCACGTCTGCGTCACCCGGCGTGCCCACTGCCAGCGGTGCCGACAAGAAATCGCAGTAGCGACATTTTTGCCTGCAGAACGGAATGTGCAGATATAATTCCAGATCTTTTTTCGGTGTCATAGGCTCAGTTCTCATCCAGCTTTAAGACGCTCATGAAAGCCTTCTGCGGGATTTCCACGTTGCCGACCTGACGCATCCGCTTCTTGCCTTCCTTCTGCTTTTCCAGAAGCTTTTTCTTACGGCTGATATCGCCGCCATAGCATTTTGCAAGCACGTCCTTGCGCATCGCCTTGACGGTTTCCCGGGCGATAATCTTGCCGCCGACTGCCGCCTGAATCGGAATTTCGAACAGATGGCGCGGGATTTCATCCTTTAACTTCTCGCACATTTTCCGACCACGCTCGTATGCGCTGTCCTTATGTACAATAAATGAAAGTGCATCCACTTCTTCCCGGTTAATCAAAATATCCAATTTTACAAGCTCTGACTGCTCATACCCCTTTAACTCATAGTCAAACGACGCATAACCCTTGGAACGGGACTTTAACGCATCGAAAAAGTCGTAAATGATTTCATTTAACGGCAGCTCGTATTTGAGCAATGCACGGGTTTCTTCCATATATTCCATGCCGAGATACTGACCTCGGCGCTCCTGGCACAGCTCCATAATGGAACCGATGTAGTCCGTCGTCACCATGATCTCTGCCGAAACCACAGGCTCTTCCATATATTCGATCATCGACGGGTCGGGCAGATTGGACGGATTGGTCAGCTCGATCACTTCCCCGTTGGTCTTATGCACCCGGTACACAACGCCCGGCGCCGTTGTCACCAGATCAAGGTTGTACTCTCTTTCCAGACGTTCCTGAATGATTTCCAGATGCAGCAGTCCCAGAAATCCGCAGCGGAATCCAAAGCCAAGGGCAATGGATGTCTCCGGCTCATAAAATAAGGACGCATCATTTAACTGCAGCTTTTCCAGCGCATCCCGCAGATCAGGATACTTCGCACCGTCTGCCGGATACAATCCACAGTACACCATCGGATTGACCTTTTTATAACCGGGAAGCGGTTTTGCACACGGATTGGCTGCATCTGTAATCGTATCGCCGACGCGGGTATCCTTGACATTTTTGATCGAAGCCGTCAGATAGCCAACCATTCCTGCAGACAGCCCGTCCTCGCTGGGGATAAACTGACCTGCGCCAAAATAACCGACCTCCACAACATCAAACTCTGCACCTGTTGCCATCATACGGACTTTGGTACCTTTTTTTAACTGTCCTTCCATAATTCGGAAAAAGACAATCACGCCCTTGTAGGGATCGTAGAGGGAATCAAAAATCAGCGCCTGCAGCGGGTTTTCTAAGCTGCCGCCCGGCGCGGGAATTTTTTTCACAATCTGCTCCAGCACCTGTTCGATATTTAATCCGTTTTTAGCGGAAATCAAGGGTGCATCCTCCGCATCCAGACCGATCACATCCTCGATCTCTTCTTTTACGCGCTCAGGCTCTGCGCTCGGCAGGTCGATTTTGTTGATGACCGGAAATACCTCCAGATCATGATCCAGCGCAAGATACACATTCGCCAGCGTCTGCGCCTCGATGCCCTGTGCTGCGTCCACGACCAGAACTGCGCCGTCGCACGCTGCCAGTGCACGGCTGACCTCATAGTTAAAGTCCACGTGTCCGGGAGTGTCGATCAGGTTAAAAATATATTCTTCCCCATTCTCTGCACGGTAAATCGTCCGCACCGCCTGGGATTTGATCGTAATACCGCGCTCCCGCTCCAGCTCCATGTTATCAAGCACCTGCTCCTGCATTTCTCTGCTCGTCAGAAGACCGGTCTTTTCGATAATTCGGTCTGCCAGCGTCGATTTGCCGTGATCGATATGCGCGATGATACAAAAATTTCTGATATTGCTCTGTTTTATTTTGGACATTCTTTCCTCACTCTGATTCCTGTCGTCAACCGCCGCATTTTAGAAAATGAAAACCGTTTGCTGCGCCGACGCCATACTCGCCATTTTTCAATCTGATTGCATTTAAGTATATCAAACTCACAGGCTGTGGGCAAGGAATTTTCGAACACAAAAACAGCGCCCTCAGTCTGGTAAATGAAAGCGCTGTTTTTGTAACACTTATTCCCGACTGCGGCACTGTTTCGCCAGATAATGAATCACGTCCCGTCTCGTAATGATCCCAATAAAGACCTTTTCATCATCAATAACCGGCACGAAGTTCTGGGCGCTGACCTTTTCCAGCAGTCCTTCCATATCCACATCCACATGAACCGGCTTATTGTCCCGGGAACGGTTCACCTGCATGACAGGAATCTCTTCCATCTGATACAGGCTGGGAAAATTCAGTTTTTTTAATCCCCAGAGCACATCCCCGTCCGTCAGCGTGCCAAGATATTTGCCCTCCGTAGATAAAAGCGGAACTGCAGCATAACCGTGATGCTCCATCTTTTCAAGCGCCTGGCGCAGTGTGTCAGTTTCCTCCACATAAGCGACCTCGCTCTTTGGTGTCAAAAAGAATAAAATATTCATCTGTAAATTCTGTCTACCTTTCGTATACGATTCTCTCCGCCTGCGCTGCCGCCTCTTCTTCCGAAATCAGGCTGCCAATGATTTTCAGTGCAAAATCGATCGCACAGCCCATGCCGCGTCCGGTGATTACATTGCCATCCACCTCTGCTGCGCCGTGCGTCACAATCGCACCATCCAGCTCCTTTTCCATAGAAGGGAAGCTCGTCGCCTTTCTGCCCTTCAAATATCCGCGATGTCCGAAAATCTGCGGAGCCGCGCAGATCGCTGCAACCCATTTGCCAGCGCTGTAAAAACGATCCAGCTGTTCCATTAATGCATCACAGGCTTCCAGATGCAGGGTTCCAGGCATTCCCCCCGGAAGCACCAGCATATCAAACGCATCAAAATCCGTCTCGGAAAGCAGCTGATCCATCTGCACGGTAATATGATGCGAACCGGTCACCGCCGTTGTCTCATCCACGGAAACCATCGTCACCTCAATGCCCGCCCGTCTGCAAAGATCCACTACTGTCAACGCTTCTATTTCTTCATAACCAGCCGAAAAAAATACACCAATTTTCGCCATCTGTATGTCCCCTTTCTTCTTACGTCCATTTTCTGATGTCTGGCAGCCGCCTGCTTAAACGTCCCCGTTCTCCGTTGAGCGCTTCCGCAGCCCGCCATTTGAACCATCCCTATCTTAGCAGAAATCTTTGTTTCATAAAAGGGGAAAAGTATGAATATTTTCTAAAGAATGACAAAAATCAGAGTACTTCCACAACATAATTCACAAATTCCGCGCGTCTGTGGTATACTAAACCTGTCGAGCATCTAAAACACACAAAGGAGTAACTCTATGCCCCCTATGGAAATCGAACGAAAATTTACTGTCAAAGCTCTGCCGGAAAATCTGGACAGCTATCCCTTCCACCTCATCGAGCAGGCTTATTTAAACACCGACCCCGTTCTGCGCATCCGCAGACAGGATGATGAATATTATCTGACCTACAAAGGAAAAGGACTGATGGCGCGGGAAGAATATAATCTTCCGCTCAATCAGTCCTCCTATGAGCATCTGCTTCCGAAAGCCGACGGCATCTGTATTTCCAAAAAACGATATCTGATCCCCTGGGATCCTTATACCATCGAGCTGGATGTTTTTGAGAAGTCTCTGGCGCCGCTTATCATCGCAGAAGTAGAATTTCCATCCATCGAGGAAGCAAACGCATTCACACCACCGGACTGGTTCGACCAGGATGTGACGAAGGATCCGGCGTATCATAATTCGAATTTGATCTTGAAATAGGATCGTCGCCATACTATTATAGGATCAGGCAAAGGATATAAGTGTTCACGGTCAACACAAACGAAATCCCGGAGAGCTTCAGCTCTCCGGGATTTCTTGTTTGTCAGGGCAGATCACCTGCAATAGGTCTCTGTCACGTCCTTCATATGTGCTGCCAGTGCATCCGTCAGCTGTCCGTCCGTCAGGCGCCATTTCCAGTTGTCTCCAAGGGTGGACGGGAAGTTCATGCGGGCTTCTCGTCCAAGTCCGAGCCAATCCTGCATCGGTATCACTGCGGTTCCTGCGGTTGAGGACATCGCTGTTGCGATCATCGCTTCCACCACATCTTTACCGCTTTTTACCCGCAGGTACTCACGAATGTATTTCTGCACCTTGCGGTTGTTTTCTTCGTACCAGCCGCGGGTCGTCTGATTGTCATGGGTTCCGGTGTAAACAATACAGTTCTTATCATAATTGTGCGGCAGGTATTCGCTGTCGTAGCTGTCAAATGCGAACTGCAATACCTTCATACCCGGATATCCGCATTTTTTGATCATTTTGCGAACAGGAGGTGTAATCACACCCAGATCCTCTGCGATCATCTCTTTTTTGCCCAGCTTCATCTTCATTGCTGCAAACAGCTCGAAGTCAGGTCCCTTTTCCCAGTGACCATTGACTGCAGTTTCGTCTCCGTAGGGAATCGAGAAATATGCCTCAAAGCCACGGAAATGATCTACGCGGACGATATCGTAGAGGCGATAGCTGTAACCGATTCTTAAAATCCACCAGTCATAGCCGGTCTTTTTGTGATATTCCCAGTCATAAAGAGGATTGCCCCACAGCTGACCGGTGGCAGAAAAGGCATCCGGCGGAACCCCTGCAACTGCCTTGGGCACACAGCCCTCAGAAAGCTGGAACAGCTCCGGATGAGACCAGGTATCTGCACTGTCAAGTGCAACGTAAATCGGGATATCTCCGATAATAGAGATCCCTTTTCCATTGGCATAGGCCTTGAGTGCCTGCCACTGTTTTGCAAATAAATACTGTAAAAACTGCCAGAAGCAGATTTCATCGGACAGCTCATGTCTGCAGCGTCTGATTGCTTCAGGCTCCCGCAGCTTTAAAGGTGCGTCCCATTCCAGGAAGCTTGCGCCGCCCTGACTATCCTTGATCGCCATAAACAACGCATAATCAGAAAGCCACCAGTCATTTTCCTCACAGAATGCAATAAATTCAGCATTCTCTGCGATATGGCTGTTGTGGTATGCCTTGCGCAGCAGGGGAAAACGTCCCTGATACATTTTTTCATAATCCACATAGGACTTGCTGCCGCCCCAGTCTGTATTCTCACATTCTTCTTCTGTCAGCCATCCATTTTCGATCAGCTCTTCGAGATCGATCAGGTAGGGATTGCCAGCAAAGGTAGAAAATGCCTGATAGGGGGAATCCCCATATCCGGTGGGTCCCAAGGGCAGGATCTGCCACAGCTTCTGTCCCGCTTCCTTCAGAAAATCCACAAAAGCATAGGCTTCTTTGGAAAAGGTTCCGATGCCGAATCGGGATGGCAGGCTGGTAACAGGTAATAAAACACCGCTTCTTCTCATTCTTTTTTCCTCTCATCCTTTGAACGATATGTTTTGTCACGCCATGCAGGGCGAAAGATCAGAACCCTCGTGCAAGCACAGTCGGTCTTCTGACTTTTCGCCCTTTTCATCATTTGAAATCTCCGATTTCTCATGTCTGACAGGTCAAGAGGTCTTTCCCCCACCCAGGAGCAGGCTCCTGGGTGCTTAGACCTTTTTCCTCTGGTATCCTTATTTTAATTTCCAAATATCGCGGTTGTATTCTGCGATAGTACGATCGGAAGAGAAGAATCCGGCTTTGGCGATATTTACCACCATCATACGTTTCCACTTTTCCTGATCCTCGTAGTCTGCAAACATACGGTCTTTGGTTGCAATATAGTCTTCCAGATCAAGCAGGGTCATGAACCAGTCCTTATTCAGCAGCTCGTTGTAGAGGCGCTCCAGATTCTCCTTATGACCAACTGCCAGTGCCTGATCGCTTACGATGAAGTCCACTGCTGCTTTGATCACAGGGCTCTTCTCGTAGAAGCTTCTGGACACGTAGTCTGCCTTTGCATAGTGATCGATAACCTGCTCGCTGTTTTCGCCGAAGATATAGATGTTGTCATCACCAACAAGGTCGTGGATTTCAACGTTTGCACCGTCAGCTGTGCCCAGTGTCACCGCACCGTTTAACATCATCTTCATGTTGCCGGTACCGGATGCTTCCTTGGAAGCCAGAGAGATCTGCTCGGAAATATCGCAGGCAGGGATCAGCTTCTCTGCATAGCTTACGTTATAGTTTTCTACCATAACAACCTTCATGTAGTCCTTTACATCCGGATCGTTATTGATGATCTGCTGCAGGACTAAGAGCAGATGGATGATATCCCGTGCAATGACATAAGCCGGAGCTGCCTTCGCGCCGAAAATAAAGGTCAGCGGACGGGCAGGCTTTTTACCGCCTTTGATCTCCAGGTATTTGTGGATGATATACAGTGCGTTCATCTGCTGTCTCTTGTACTCATGCAGACGCTTGATCTGAATATCGAAAATGGAATCGGGATTTAATTCCTCGCCTTCGTGCTCTTTGATATGAGCAACAAGTGCTTCTTTCTTCTCTCTTTTGATCTTTACCAGATCGTTTAAGAATTCCTCGTCATCCTTAAATGCAAGCAGCTTTTCCAGCTCCATCGCATCCTTCTGATAGCCGGTTCCGATCTTTTCGGTAATCAGGGCAGCCAGCTCACGGTTGCAGGAAAGCAGCCATCTGCGGAAGGTAATGCCGTTTGTCTTATTATTGAACTTTTCAGGATAAATCTCATAAAATGCATGCAGCTCAGTATCCTTTAAGATCTCGGTGTGGATCGCAGCAACGCCGTTTACGGAGAAGCCGTAGTGGATATCCATGTGAGCCATGTGCACGCGGTTCTGATCGTCGATGATCTGTACCTTCGGATCGCTGTATTTTGCAGCAACACGGGCGGACAGCTCCTTGATGATCGGAACGAGCTGAGGAACCACCTTTTCCAGATAGGACAGCGGCCATTTTTCCAGAGCCTCTGCCAGAATGGTGTGGTTGGTGTATGCGCAGGTCTTGCTGACAACCTCGATTGCCTCGTCCATTGTAAACGCTTTATCGTTTACCAGGATACGGATCAGCTCCGGAATAATCATGGACGGATGGGTATCGTTGATCTGGATGACTGCATAATCGTACATCTTTCTCAGATCGTACTGCTTTTCCTTCATCTCCATCAGGATCAGCTGTGCAGCGTTGCTGACCATGAAATACTGCTGATAAATACGAAGCAGGTTGCCGGCTTCATCGGAATCATCGGGATATAAGAACAGGGTCAGGTTCTTTTCGATGGCTTCCTTATCAAATGTGATACCTTCTTTTACGATGCTTTCATCTACGCTCTCGATGTCGAACAGGCGCAGCTTATTGACACCATTGTTGTAGCCGACTACGTCAATATCATACAGACGGGAGGTTACCTTTCTGTCACCGAAAAAGACATCAAAGGAAACATCGGTTTTATTCAGCCAGGAATCCTTCTCGATCCAGTCGTTCTTTTCTGCGGTCTGAAGGCGATCCTTAAATACCTGCTTGAACAGACCGAAGTGATAGTTTAAGCCGATGCCTTCGCCGGGAAGACCCAGGGTTGCAATGGAATCCATAAAGCAGGCAGCCAGACGTCCCAGACCACCGTTACCAAGAGACGGTTCCGGCTCGATCTCTTCGATTCTGGACAGCTCCTTGCCCTTGCTCTTTAATACACTTTCTACTTTTTCATAGATTCCCAGATTGATCAGATTGTTGGACAAAAGCTTGCCGATCAGGAACTCGGCAGAAATATAGTAGATTTTCTTGTCACCGTCGTTGGGTACGGTTGCCTCTTCCAGTCCCTTTACCAGATACAGCAGTGCAACATAAACCTGCTCATCGCTTGCATCCTCCAGCTTTTTGCCGAAGAGCTTCTCAGACAGAGCTTCCAGCTCCCTGTCAATTCTCTGCTCCAGAATTTCTCTCCGGATCGTTTCTTCCTGTCTCATTCTTTCCTCCGTTTCTGCCGCCTGGCGGCAACTTTTGATTCATGACAATAGAATACTCGCAGAGCATGCATTCTATTGTTTACTCTACAATGTCCTGGTAGCGCATCCGCACCAGTTCATATCCTAGCACTACGTTTCTTCCCTCTTCCAGATGCAGCAGGCGGTCAACCTCTTCCACCGCAGCAGCCGACACGCCATAAAAATCCTGACGCACCGTATTCATCTGCTTGCCCGCATAGCTCATGAGCGGGATTCCGTCAAAGCCGCAAACCGGATGGAACACATCCAGCTCCATCAATGCCCGCATCGCGCCAATAGCCATCAGATCCGATGCACAAACAAACACATCCATTCTGTCTGCATAAGAGAAGGTCAGCTCCCTCGCTTTTTTCTCACTGAAATCTCCGTATTCGATGGTCAGCTCCAGCGCAAGCTCCTCTGCCAGCTTCTTCATCCCTGCAATCCGTTCTCCGGTTACAAAGGACTTTTTATCCCCTGCGATATAAAGGACCTTTGAACAGCTTTCATTGCCGAGGATCGTCTTTTTTGCGATTTCGTACTGGGCATTTTTCTGGTCAATCCAGACCGAAGACGTATTCCTGTCATGATAGGGTGCGTCAACCAGCACGATTTTAAACGCACCAGACGCTATCAGCTCTCTTAGAAATTCATCTTCCTCATTCATCCCATATGCGATAATTCCTTCGACGCTCTGAGCTTTTAAATAGCTGGTCAGCTCATCCAGTCCCATATCCGCTACCATGGAAAAAAACAGCGTCACCACATCAAGCTTTAATTCCTTTGCCCGGTGGATCGCGCCGGAAAGATACTGCAGGTTGATCTCATCCACGCAGCCAACTGTTTCCTCCAGCTTTAACAACAGGGCAACCCGCCCAAACTGTTTGGAGGAAAGTGCTGCTGCAACCGCATTGGGCGTATAGTTCAACGCTTCGATCGCCGCATTTACCTTGTCTTTCGTGCTTTCACTGACGCCTTCATAGCCGTTTAGCACCTTCGACACCGTGGAGATCGCCACGCCTGCCTGTCTCGCCACATCTTTTATGGATGCCAAGCTTTCTCCTCCTCTCTGTTGGAAAACGTTTTCTAAATACACTCATATCATAGATCAGAAAACGTTTTCCGTCAATATCAATATTTTAAGAATCATGTCAATTTTTTGTAAAAAAAGGCGGCAGGAGCTTTCGCTCCTGCACTCCTCGAGCGGGCATGTCCTGTGTTGTATCTTCCTCCTTGTTCTCTTTTCGTGCATCCTTATGCCTTATGGAACAGTCCGCCGTATGCCTGGCTGTAAGCTGCAACAAGCTCTTTTGCCAACGAGTAGGAATTGACCAGCGGATGCAGCATCAGCGCCTGGACCGCTTTTTCCTCGGACTGTTCCTGTACCGCCTCTACGGTTTCCTTTTCGTACATCTTAATCAGACGCATCAGCAGATAGCAGTGCTCCGGAACTTCCTCCACCCTCACCGGATGAATCCCGGTTTCATCCACATGACAGGTAACTTCCACCACATCACGATCCTCAAGACCTGGGATGCTTCCCTGATTTTCCACGGAAAGCACCAGATCGCGTCCGTCCTTGCTCTGCAGCCCCTCGATGCAGTCAAGCATAACGCCTGCATATCCCATGCCATCAGGCACTTCCAGCTGCCCTTTTTCCAGAAGCGGGCGCTTTGCAAGACCGGATTCGATACTCATGTAGGAATTCTCACGAACCTGCATATAGTACAGGAAAATCTGCAGTGCGCCTTCGGGATCGGCGTCCATATCCATCGCCTTTAACTCTTCCATCATCTGCTTGTTGACCTGCTCGATCGTCTGACCTCTGGTCGCACCGGATTTTAAGATATTGGCGAGCGCTTTTTCCCGATGATAATAGTAGTAGAGATATTCATTCGGCAAAAATCCGATCATCCGCAACAAATCGGGATCAAACATGGAAAATTCCTGAATGCTCTTTAAAAATGCGTCGTCCGCAAGGAGCCTGGGCAGAATCTCCTCGTCCCTGATCTTCACGCTGCGAATCCAGGAAAGATGATTTAATCCGAAGAATTCCACATACAGGTCTTTTTCATCCACGCCGAGCTTTGCTGCCATACGGAATTTTGTGCTGCTGGGCGCATCGCAGATGCCGATCACCTTTTCATAGCCTGCGCTCTTTAACGCCTGTGTCACCAGACCGGACGGGTTCGTGAAATTGAAAATCCATGCGTTCGGTGCAATTTCATTAATCAGCCTGCAGTACTCCAGCAAAATCGGAATCGTGCGCACTGCCATCGAAAATCCACCGACACCGGTCGTTTCCTGTCCGATTACGCCTGCGTTTAATGCGATTGTTTCATCCATAACACGGGAATGGTCGCCGCCGACGCGCAGCGTTGTTACCACATAATCCGCGTCCTGCAATACCTTACGCACATCCGCAGATTCCGTTACAATCAGATCCTTGTGATTTCTGTTTACCACATGGCGGCATAGCTTTGTGATGATCTGCTGTTTCTCCTGATTGATGTCATAGAGCGCTACCTCGTCAATATGAAGTGCCTTGTATCTTGCCAGCAGGCCGTTGATAAAAATGACGGTTCTGGCGCCTGCTCCCCCGATGACTGCGATTTTCATTTTGTTTCCTCCACTTTCTTTTTTCCCATAAATTCCTTCAGTCCCTCTTTGTCCGGAAATCCGGTGTTGCCGCCGTACGCTGTCACGTTTAACGCGCCGCAGGCATTGCCGCAGGCCAGACATTCTTCCAGACCTTTTCCGGTCAGAAATCCGTATACGAAGCCCGCATTAAACGAATCCCCTGCGCCAGTCGTATCCACAGCCTTTACCCGGTACGCCGGGAGAAAGACCTCTTTTCCGTTTTCGATTGCAAGAGAACCGCTGCTGCCGAGCTTGATGACCACCCTGTCGCAATCCTTCGCAAACTCCCGTGCCGCTTCCTGTGCGGTCTTCGTCCTGCCATAGTGAATCGCTTCTGTCTCGTTCATGAACAGCACGTCGATATACGGAAACAGCTCCTTGATCTGAGGATTCCATTCCCCGGTTGGATCCCAGCCCAGATCGAACGAAACGGTCGCCTCCGTCTCTGCTTTGACGCGTTTTAATAAAGAAAGATACGCCGCGTGGTTTTTGCTTCCCTCGTAGCCTGTCATATGGATATGCGAAGCGTTTTTCACGCCCTCGATATCCACCTTGTCGATGGAAATTCCCGCGTTCGTGCCGCGATACGTCAGAAACGACCGATCCTTTTCATTGGTAAAACTGATCGAAATACCGGTTTTCTCCGTCCTGCTCGTTTCAAGTAAGCTGTCGTCGATATTTTTGCGGCAAATTCTTTGCGGATCAGCTCCCCGTAGCAATCGTCCCCGACCTCTCCCTGAAATTCCGGATGCAGACCGAGCTTTCCAATGCCAAGCGCAAACAGCGCCGCGCCGCCGCCTACATAGGTATCCATAACCGGCACTTCATCCTCCTGCCCGGGCTTTGGCAGACTGGAAACGCCCGGAACAACAAGGTCTATATTTAAACATAGACGTCCCATTTTTTCCCTTCATAGTCCCCTCCATCTCTATTTTTCATTCTTTTTCAGCATACCATAAAGCACCGGGAAAACCAAAAGCATCTCAGGGCAGACAATCCCTTGACTTTTCCAAAAATTCTCTATACGCTAAGGAAAAGAGATCAGAGTTCCATTGTATTGAAATGGGCTATCGAAGCATTTACAGGGAGGTTTTATAAAAAAGAATATGGTACAGAATCCTTATCAGAACGCGCTTTTGCCGGCTCCGGTCGGCGGCGGTTATTCCGACCCGGGCTACTGGATCTGGTGCGGCTCCGTCGTACAGGGGGAAGACGGAGCCTATCACATGTTTGCGTCCCGTTGGCCGAAAGATCTCGGCTTTGGTGCAAACTGGCTGTTTAACTGCGAAATCGTCCGGGCTTCCAGCAAAAATCCGGAAGGTCCCTATACCTTTCAGGAGGTCGTGCTCGGACGCCGGGGACGCACTTTTTTTGACGGCATGAACGTGCACAATCCGTACATCCGTAAATGGAATCAAACCTACTACCTTTATTATATGGGAACGACCTTCGGCGGTCCGATTCCCGGTCCCGGTGACGAGGTGGACAGCTCGCGTTTTACCGAGGTCTGGAACCGCAAACGAATCGGTCTTGCAACCGCACCGTCTGTTTTTGGCCCATGGACGCGGTGCGATGAGCCGCTGATTTCTCCCAGAGACTGCTCCCACTGGGATTGCACTGCAACGACCAATCCTGCAGTCGCAATCCAGCCCGACGGAACGACCTACATGCTCTACAAATCGCGTTCCTTCGCAAACGGTCCGTTAAAAATCGGTGTCGCAAAAGCGCCCCGCCCGGATGGTCCCTTTGAACGGATTTTGGACGACCCGATTTTTAATTTCGAGGACCCGAACATCCATCTGGAAGATCCGTACCTGTGGTACGAGGACGGAAAATTCCGCCTGCTGATCAAAGACGACTTCAAAAACGGAGGTCCCGGCATCAGCGGCATCTGGGGTGCAGGCCTGTACGCTGAAAGCGCCGACTGCATTCACTGGGAATTCGCCGAAAATCCCGTCGTTTACTCCCGCCACGTTACCTGGTCCGATGGCAGACAGACCGATCAGGCAAACTGCGAACGCCCTTACTTTTTGCTTGATGAAAATAACCATCCCACGCATCTGTTTCTGGCAACCGGGAAAGGTCCTGCACCCTACCAGTTTTCCAGAACCTGGAACATGGTGATTCCGCTGCGCTAAGCGCCGAGCTGACACGCTTCCGCATCTGTCTTGGAAGCGTCTGACTGCAACTATACATTTTGGAGAGGAACGTATGACAACCGATCAGAATTATCAACAAATTTACCGTGTCGGCGGCATGCTGGACTCAGGCTTTGTAGGACAGATCACCTACACCATCAGCCTCGATCAGGTCTATGACGAGCTGGACATTCATTTTAGCTTTGACAAGCGGCTCTACAGTGAAAGCGACGTTACGCCTGAGCTCATTGACAGACTTCAGACGCTCTGCACTGCAAAATACGACGCCCCGATCTATCCCGTCGAGGAGTTCAGGCAGACCATTCTGCACGAAATGAAAACAGAAATTCACACAATGGCGGAATTAAACGACAATTTCATCGGCTGCATCCACCGCCAGCTGACGGACCGCCACATGTTATACACAAAAGAATTCACAAGCGACGGCTGTCTGGCACAGGACACCTTTTCCGGCGTTTTAAAAGTGACCGTCCTTGTTTTCAACGTGCTGCTGGACAACACGCAGTACACGCTGACCGTTTCCGGACATCCGGTCGGACAGGGTGTAATCGCACCGAACTTTAATCTAATGGATACGGTAAAGACTGCAGCAGGAAATGCGGGGGCTTCGAATGCTGCCGGGAGCGCTGACAACTCGTGCGACGCTGAGAGTGCTCCTGCCTCCGCTGTTGCCACGGCTGGCAGTTCGGGCGTCTCCGGCGCTGGCTCTGCTGCCACGGCTGGCGATTCGAGCACAACTGGCAGTTCTTCTGCTGGTAATACCGTCACTGCATCCACCCGCTTCAAACGCCTTGAGCTGCACAACCACACGGTCGAATCCGACGGCAGCTTAACCTGTCAGGAGCTGACGGAATATCTGGCAGCCGACCATGTCGATGCGTTCGCCATCACCGACCACAACACCACCTCCGGTCAGAAAAAGATCGAACAGCTGCTGGAAGAAAAGCATTATCCGATCAGCCTGATCCGCGGCATGGAATATACGACTTATTTCGGGCATATCCTCTGCTTAAACCTCGCAAAATATGTTCCCTGGAACTCGATCGACCAGCACCGTCCCGAGCTGTTGTTCGAAGCTGCCCGCGAAAAAGGCGCGCTCGTCGGCATCGCGCATCCGTTTTCCTATGGCGATCCTTTTGCCCGCGGCTGCCGCTTTGAAATGACCATCTCGGACTACTCAAAGGTTGACTTTATCGAGATTTTCAACAATCCGGAATCGCTCCACGAAGTAAACGAACGCGGCACGAATCTCTGGATGTCCCTGATTTTTTCAGGCTATCAAATCACCGCGACCAGCGGCATGGACTTACACAACCGTGCGAAGCTGGCAGGCTGCTATGCAACCTACATCGAAGGCAAAAGCGGCGACAACATCGCTTCCGAGCTCGATACCGCCATTCACACGCACCGCACCTGGGTTTCCAAAGGCGCTCTGCTGCTGACGGAGGTTCTCCCGGAAACAAACGAATTGCTTCTGACGTTTACAGATGCCCACAAGACCGGATTTGCTGTTCCAAAAACAGCTCAGGTCGTTTTAAAAGGAAAAGACAAAACATTCACAACGAGCGTTTCGCTCGACAAACCGGTACGCGTTTCCCTCAACCAGCTCTCCGGAACCGATCCGATCATTCCGCTGCTGTACGAAGCTCCGGGAATTAACGGTGCGGCAACTGTATCCAACGCTGCGCATGTTGCTGCTTCGACATCTTGCGGCAGCGCTGCAGATGCCAGCTCTGCTGCCGGGCAGCTGAAAGGAATCGACGCGCTTCCTGCAATCGAAGGACTGCTCTGCGTCAGCCCGGTTCTTTACAGGGATTGAGGTTCTTTGGAAAACAGCTTTTAAAACGCTGCCCTACGCTGCGACAGCGACATTTCAAAAACGCCCGCTTATTCTGTGAAAAACACAGCGTAAGCGGGCGCTCTCTATTTTCGTCTGATTTTCACCGGATCGGACGGTTTTAGGATCTGACAATTCGCCCCTCATTGCGCAGGTATGCAACGTATCGGCGGTCATGTATTTGAGCCATCGCTTTCCTGCAGGCGCTGTCAATTACGAATTCCGTTCCAGAATTCTTTTATAGCTTCGATACATCAGATAAACCCCTGCCGTGCAGTCCAAAACAAGCATCACAATTCCAAAGCCTAACGAAATCAGGCAGCAGATCCCGGAAAGCATAAATGCAAACGCGCACTTTTGATACAGCATCCCCATTTCCAGATTGTAAGCCGTGACATCTTTTACCTTCGATTTTAACGTTTTATCTCCGCTCCAGAAAGTGATGGGCTCTTTGCTGTTTTTTTCAAAGATCCCGATAATCAAAAACGGAACCGCGCATAAAAGACACGATATCAGTCCGACGATTTTTTCTGTCATAATAATGCCTCCGATTATTTTGCATTTCTATCAAATTTTACTGCGCCCGGCTCTGCAAAATCCTTTTATCTTTTCCTCTCATTTCTATTTCTGCGCACGCTTTTTGCGCATAACGAGTTTATGTCAAGTGCTGCGCACGGAGCAATCCGGTATCAAAGGGGTCAAAATACTTTTTGACCCCAACAACATCTTTACTCTACTTCCACACAAACCGGATAATGATCGGACAGCCATACGTTGCCCTCTTTGTCTGTCCACTTCACAGGCTCGCCGGTCTTGATGTCGCCCTTCACCAGCAAAAAGTCAATGCTGCAGGGATGATCCTCTTCTGTGAATCCATGATAGGTGATTCCGATATGCTCGGTTACGTTAGTGTATTCCGGATACTCTTTTAAGATTTCGAATTCCGGATCCTGAGGCTCTGCGTTAAAGTCGCCGGTGATCATCGTCGCTGCGTCGGGATAGAGTTTCTCGGTCTTTAATTTTTCCAGGATCTGACGAAGTCCCAGGATTCTCGCCTGTGCGCCGATATGATCCAGATGGGTGTTTACAATGCGGAATACCTTTCCGGTTTCCAGATCCTCAAACAGCGCTTCGTTGCAGATTCTGGGGCAGATGCTCTGCTCTGCGTAGCGGGATGCAGGCACATAAGGCGTCTCAGACAGCCAGTAAGACTGCATCTCCATCAGGTTTAAGCGGTCCTTGCGGTATGCGATGCTGACCTGCTCGTCTCTCAGCTCCGGGCTGCGTCCGCAGCCGATTACATAATACTCTGTCAGGTTTTCTTTCAGCCATTTTGCGATATGCGGCAGCACTTCCTGAAAGCAGATCATATCAGGCTTCTCCTGCGCGATTTTCTTTAAAATCAAATCCTTGCGGTATTCAAAATTGTTCTCCCCATCCTGTCCAAAATCACAGCGGATGTTAAATGTCACCAGTTTCATGATGAATCCTCCCATTTCCCCTTTTTCGAGTCTTTTCTTATGATTTCGATTATATGTTACAGTTCACTCGCACCATTCGCAAAAGCGCATCTTCGATGCTTTCCGCTGCTTCGCAGCTCATTTTTTCTCATAAAATGGCACGAGTGAACTGTAACAATTATATCCCTGTCCCTTCGGAAATGCAATGTGGATAAAAGAACAAAAAATCTCCAAAAATTACATTTTTCTAATTGACACAACGCTTATCTTATGATAGACTTTTATTCGCTGTGAAACATATGATGGTTCACACTTCATAAGCTGCTGTGGCTCAGTCGGTAGAGCGTCGCATTGGTAGTGCGGAGGTCACGGGTCCGATTCCCGTCAGCAGCTCTTCTGTTTCTTTTAAAGAACAGAATAAAGCAGTTTCTTATTGACAGATTCGTTTTTGTCTGATAAGATATCTAACAGTGACTGCTACAATTTCATATGCTGCTGTGGCTCAGTCGGTAGAGCGTCGCATTGGTAGTGCGGAGGTCACGGGTCCGATTCCCGTCAGCAGCTTTTCAAGCATCTCAGAGGAATCTGAGGTGCTTTTTAGTTCATGACAATAGAATGCTCGCAGAGCGTGCATTCTATTGATATCAGACCGGTGTATTACGGTGTGCAAATGGTGATTTGTGGTGGAAAATCCAGATTTCACTCTGTGTCCACATGGTTTTTAGGGATTTTGTTATGTAAAGTCAAGGGTATTGGCTTTTCCAACCGGATCCGGTATCTGGCAGGCTCTTTTACGAAGACGCGTAACCGCATTGTAAAAAGAACTGGGAGAGATCCCGTGCTCAGTACACCATGCCGCATCCGTCAGACCGCTCTGCCTGCACTCAGTCACCAGTTTCATCCATTCTGATTATTCCGGGGATCTCTGAGCCACCTGTCCGGACTTTGAGAGCCACC
>NZ_JBKVPW010000015.1:0-107464 GCF_046968865.1 Gallintestinimicrobium sp.
AACTTTCGTTCCTGTCGCTCAGACAGCTTATTGAGTTTATCATAAGCAGTTCTGTCTGTCAAGAACTTTTTGAACTTTTTTAAAGTTCATCGCTCAATCAAGTTGAGCGAACGGAGAAGGAGGGATTTGAACCCTCGCGCCGCTATTAACGACCTGCACCCTTTCCAGGGGTGTCCCTTCAGCCATCTTGGGTACTTCTCCATGTGCTGATTCACATTTACCAATATGACAATCTTACGATTGTATCTGGAGGATTCCATCCACAGCCATGCTCCGCAAGACTATTTGCTGGAATCTAACGGAGAGGGTGGGATTCGAACCCACGCGCCCTTTCGGACAAACGGTTTTCAAGACCGCCTCGTTATGACCGCTTCGATACCTCTCCGGGTCATTCGGCTCATCTTTTGAACTTGCCGCGCTTCATCAGCGCAAGATGTATTCTATCAGAGCTTTACAGGAATGTCAACACTCTTTTTCGTTTTTTTTACTTTTTTTGTAAAAAGCCTATTTTTTGTTGAAAACAGCCGGTTTCCGACCTAGAAAAAACATGTCCAAATCCTTTAACTGTGCAGATATTTTTCTGCGAGCGGAAGATCATCCGGTGTTGTCACTTTCAGATTACGGTAGCTTCCCTCAGTCAGTTTCACCGGATGATCTGTAAATGTCTCCACCACCATCGCGTCATCCGTAATTTGGATTCCTTTTTCCGCCAAAGTATCTTTTTGTTCTGCAAGCCGGGCATAAGCATCATAAATCAACCCAAATGAAAATGTTTGAGGTGTCTGCACCTGCCATACGCGATCCCTGCGGGGTGTCGTTTCCGCAAAGCCGTTTTCATCCGCAATTTTAATCGTATCCTTTACCGGCACTGCGGCAACACACGCATGATATTTTTGGGCATCCTGAAAACACCGTTCCAGAATATCCTCCGATACCATGGGTCTTGCTCCGTCGTGAATAAACACAATTCCCTCTGCCGCTTCTTTTGGCAGGTTTTCCTTTACCGCCTGCAGTCCCCTCCAGACGGAATCATAGCGTTCTTTTCCACCTGTGATCACCGAAGCAACCTTCTGAAAGCCATAGGGACGCAAAATAGTCTCCTGACAATAGGAAATCTGTTCTTCACTGCCGACAGTCAGTATGATCTTATCTATCTGCGGAGAACGTTCAAAAGCAAGGAGCGTATAGTACAGAAGCGGTTTCCCGTCTATTTCAAGATACTGCTTTGCAATCCTTGTTCCCATCCTTTTTCCGGAGCCTGCCGCCAGTACGATTGCCGTACAGAATGTTTTTTTCATCAGATTCTCTCTCCCAGTTTCAGATTCGGCACTGCGTTTAAGTCCCAGCCATGCCGGACACCCTTTAAATACTCATAATATCCTGCCGCCCCGATCATTGCAGCATTATCCGTGCACAAAATCGGAGATGGTCTGAAAAACTTCACGCCCTGTTTGCTGCACGCGCTCTCCAGTGCCGCCCGCAGATGGCTGTTTGACGCAACACCTCCTGCAATGGCAAATTTGTCCACATGATACCGTTTTACAGCATCCATCGAGTGTTCTACCAAAACGTCCACCACCGCTTTCTGGAAGGAAGCGGCGACGTCAGCCTGATTGATTTCAATGCCTTTCATCTGGCACCCGTTTAAATAGTTCAAAACAGCAGACTTTAAGCCGCTGAAGCTGAAATCATATACGTTATCTGCGATTTTGGCACGCGGAAATATAATTGCCTCCGGATTGCCTTCGTTTGATACGCGATCGATTTTGGGCCCGCCAGGATATCCAAGTCCGATTGCGCGCGCAACTTTATCAAAGGCTTCTCCGGCTGCGTCATCCCTTGTTTTTCCGAGGATTTCATATTCCCCGTAATCCTTTACCCGGACGAGATGGGAATGTCCACCCGATACGACGAGACATAAAAATGGCGGTTCCAGTTCTTTATTTTCAATATAATTGGCGCTGATATGCCCCTCGATATGATGCACACCGACAAGCGGCTTGTTCGCAGCAAATGCAATTGCCTTTGCTTCCGCCACACCGACTAAAAGCGCTCCGACCAGTCCCGGCCCGTAGGTCACTGCGACCGCTGTAATATCGTCCAGCGTACAGCTTGCGTCCGCAAGCGCCTTACGGACAACCTGATTTATCTTTTCAATATGCTTGCGTGACGCAATTTCCGGCACTACGCCGCCGTAAAGCGTATGCAGGTCAATCTGCGAATAAATGACGTTGGAAAGCACTTCCCTGCCGTTTTTGACGACAGCCGCCGCCGTTTCGTCACAGGAGCTTTCGATCGCCAGTATGAGCACATCTTTTTCTTTTGTATCTGTCATGTCCTTACGCCTCATTCTTCCTCAAATGCAAGATCCTGGGTCCATCCGTCCTTTGCCGCAAAGGAATCCGGAAATATTTTGCGCACGCCGCCCATAAATTCCTCCGGATGCACCAGTGACGGACTGTAATGGGTAAGCCACATCTTTTTCACCTGTGCACGCTTCGCCATGTCCGCAGCTTCCAGAAACGTCATGTGCTTATGTTCTTTTGCCTTATCTTTCTTTTCCGGCTCCCCGTACATGCCTTCGCAGATAAAAAGATCCGAACCTGCCGCATGCTTTACAATGCCTTCCGTAG
Source organism: Gallintestinimicrobium sp. (assembly GCF_046968865.1). Classification (NCBI taxonomy): domain Bacteria; kingdom Bacillati; phylum Bacillota; class Clostridia; order Lachnospirales; family Lachnospiraceae; genus Gallintestinimicrobium; species Gallintestinimicrobium sp. Next base: position 2,634 of record NZ_JBKVPW010000015.1, read on the forward strand.
GTCTGGTATCCGTACAGTAAGTGACCTTCAGTCCCTTTCTGGCTTCTCCCATGACCATATCCGGCGTATAGATTTTCCCATCCAGCTCCAGTGTCTCGCCTTTCTGCAGCTTGTTCCAGTAGCGTCGCTCAATTCCAAGCGCTTCCGCCTTATCCAGCTGGAACTTGCCTGCACGGTCAATCGAAAGACTGTATCCATAGCAGACAACATTATGATTGACCCGAAAAGCTTCTATTCTCAGCCCATCAAAACACAGGGTCTGTTCATTTTCTTCAAATTCAATACATCTGATGTCAAACGGAAGCTCCGGTGCAATCACACGGAGCGCATTCACCGTCCTGGTAAGCCCTTTGGGACCGATTACCGTCAAGGGTTCTGTCCGTTCTGCATTTCCCATTGTTAAAAGCATTCCAGGCAGCCCGCTGATATGATCTGCATGAAAATGAGTAAAACAGATCACGTCGATAGGCTTTGGGCTCCATCCTTTTTCTTTCATCGCAATCTGTGTACCCTCTCCACAGTCGATCAGGATACTTTTTCCATTATAACGAACCATCAGAGACGTCAGCCACCGATATGGCAGCGGCATCATTCCTCCGGTTCCCAAAAGACAAACTTCAAGCATTCTATTCCTCATTTCTAAATGATAAAATATCTGTTTTTCATTCAGAGAAGCTCTGTCGCTTCCTCTTCCTGCGGTGCAATCAGAAAGCTTTTCTTTAACTCCTGATAGCATGTCTCGCACAGGTCAAATTTGACTTGTGTTCCATCCATTGCGCTAAAATAGCCAAAGGTCTGACATACCTGCAGGCAGCCTTCTTTCAGCACTCCGTTTTCTACCTTCAGCGGTTTTCCGCATCGGTTGCAGATAACAGACTGCAGCACAGCTTCATTCTGTTTCCATTTCCGCATGGCAACCTCCTTTTCCTGCTCATTGTAGCGCTTCTTATGCACAATAAACAGCGGTAAATTATCCCTGCGTTTCCTGCTTTTTCCATAAAATCAAAGCATCTTCCTTCGGCGAATCATAAAAATTGGGACGCACGCCCTCGTCCAGAAATCCAAGCTTATGATATAGTCCAATTGCAGCCTCGTTGGATCTGCGCACTTCGAGCGTGAAATTTTTCACGCCCCGTTTTTTTCCGTTTTCCATCAAAAAAAGAAGCAGCTGTTCACCGATTCCCTGCCGTCTGAGGGTCTGATCCACCGCAACGTTGCAGATGTCCGCATCCTCAAAGGACTGCCACAGTCCGCAGCAGCCGACCAGCCTGCCATCCAGCCACACGCCCGCATACCACGCATTTTTATCTTCCAGCGCGTCTTCCCACGCTTTTTTGCTCCACGCTTCCTTTAAACAGGACGCCTCCAGCTCTGCTGCTTCCTTCGCAGATGTTTGCGGAAGCTGTCCAAACACAAGCATGCCCTTTTTGTTTTCCGTGTCCGTTTTTACACTCATTTGGTGATCCCGGCTTTCATCAGCTCACGATGCGCCTCGTCTGCTTCCATCCGTTCGCGCTCTGCCTGGGACATGCGCAGATATTCCGGTGCAAAATCGTCAGAGCTTACCGTTTTGCCTGCTGCCGCCAAGCTTTGTCCTAAGACAGCAACACACGCCGCACGCTGTCTGTTGCAGCTTGCAGGTGCAAATTCACACTGCCCCTGCAGGATTTCCTGCACTTTTTCCCGATAGACCGGAACACCATCCCCCAGCAGAACCACTTTTTTGCCGTATTTTTTGCATTCTTCTTTCAGTCTGCCTACAAGCTCTTCTACAGAAATCGCGCACTGTTCCTGGATCACCTGCATCTCACCGTTCACAAACGTATAAATTCCAGTATATACCTGTCCTCTGCGCGCATCCATCATCGGGCAGATCAGCTGTTCACAGCCGTACAGGTTATAAGCGAGGGCATCCACCGTCGGTACTGCTGCCAGCGGAATATCCAGTGCAAGTCCGAGCCCCTTCGCCGTCGCAGAGCCGATTCTCAGCCCTGTAAAGGAGCCGGGACCTGCCGCAACCGCAATCAGGTCAATGCTCTTTAAATCGAGATCCACCATCCTGCGCAGTTCATCCAGCATCGGAAGCAGCGTCTGGGAATGTGTTTTTTTGTAATTCGTCGTATATTCCGCAATCAAAACATCATCCTGTATCAATGCAACCCCAGCCACAAGGCCGGAGCTGTCCAGTCCAAGCACCTTCATGCTTCCACCTCCGTCACTGTAATTTTTCGGTAATCAAAGCCTTTTTCCAGGTCTTTTTCAATTCGGATTTCGGTATATTCTTCCGGAAGGATCTCTTCAATCAGGTTCGCCCACTCAATCAGGCAGACACCGTCCCCGTAAAAATAATCCTCATAGCCGATTTCGTCCATTTCCTCCACATCGCCGATGCGGTACACGTCAAAGTGATACAGCGGCAGGCGTCCTTCCTCATAGACCTGCAGAATCGTAAAGGTGGGGCTGTTGACTGCCTCTGTGATGCCAAGCCCCTCTGCCAGTCCCTGTGTCAGCACGGTTTTGCCAACGCCAAGATCTCCTACCAGCGTGTAGACAGTTCCCGGTTCTGCAGCTTCACCGAGCTTTTTTCCAAATACGAACGTATCGTCCGCACACAAACTTTCGATGATCATCGCTACCTCTTTTCTGCCGCCTTTTAAGAGCGGATCTGCACCTTTCCAGGCTCCATATGGGAAGAAATCATCGCGATTACCGCAGACTGTTTCTCGCCCAGATCCTTTCTCGGGAAAATGCTGGCATGAATTTTGTCTGTATACAAAATCAGGCTTTTGCCTGTGGAAACCGCGCGGTACATATCTTCCCATTTCTGAAACTGCTGCGTCTCCTTCTGGGAAACCTCCACGCCCTCTTCGGTCATCTTATAATGAAGAGGCTCCTTAAAAACGGGAAGCAGCGCCTGTTTCTGCGCACGCAGCCATAAAGACACCGGCTGATACAGTAAAACCACCGCGCCGAAAATCACATAAATCGGATACCGCTGCATCATGCCCGCAACAATGCCGAGCGCGCCTGCTGTACTTCCCAGAATCCCCGCAGCCTTTGTAAAGGTATGGCGGAGCATATAATCGTATAACGCATTCGCATCCACATGTACGTCAAATTCCAGTTCCATCGCTTCCTCCTGCGTCTCTTTCTTACCTTTATCAGATTACAACAGAAAAAGAGGACGGTCAAGCAAAACCGCCCTCTCAAAAGGTATGCATATGCCTGTTGCTGCAGCGTTTACTATCTATCACGCTTTTGATTTCCGGATCACTCGTCTCCGAGATCCGGCGTATCACACAGGATTACTGTAGCTTTGTGTTTCCCTTCTGTTTCGAAAATCAAAAGCTCGTTTTTGCCGGGCTTTAATAATGCGCCAGGCAGATAGAGACGGCGCTGGGGACCTTCTTCCCAGAAGCGTCCGAGATTAAAGGCGTTTACAACCACGAAGCCCTTGCCCCAGCCTGTCATATCCAGGAACGTATCTGCAGGCTCGTCTACGTTAAATTCTACCTGATAAAAGGCAGGAAGTCCTTCTTCATAACCGGCTTCAAAGTTCAGCTGATCCAGGTTCGTCATGGGCAATGCATACTGCTTCCAGTTATGCTGTGCAAAACGGTCGTTAATCATAACGCAGCCGTCGATACCTTTTCTCTGCCAGTTTAAGTACGGTCCGTAGTTGACGCGTCCCATGTTCTCCACCAGAATGTCGAGGTGCATATTTTTCCCATGGAACGGTCCTACCTCATGACGCACCTCCAGCTCCCGGTCGTATGCTGTCATCGCGCGCTGTTTATCAATGAACGCGATTGCGCGGTCCGCCGCTTTGAATAATTTCAGGCTGTTTAGCTCTAAGCTGGATTCCAGAACAGCAGAATACAGCATGTAGCCGTAACTCTGTCCCATCCGTTCCATCGCCTGCGGCGTTACACTCTCCTGCGGCTGCGCCAGATCCGGCAGGGCATGGAACAGATCGGTCTTTGCCACAACGGGCGCTTCTCCGTATGTGCTGCGCTTTACCGGTGGCAAGAGCTCTACTTCCTGCTGTGGCTCAAACTCTGCGATCACCTTCTTGCATTTTTTGTACTTTTCAGTAATCTGACCGTCCTCTGTCAGCAATGCATCATAATCGTAGGACGTTACATCCGGTGTCAAAAACTCTCCATAGTTAGAACCGTTCATGAAGCCGAAGTTCGTTCCGCCCTCCGCTACATACAGATTGACACTGCCGCCCTCTAAAACCTCACGAAGTTCCTTTGCCGCCTGATCTGCATCCGTTGTATGATGCTTTCCGCTTCTCCAGGCATCAAACCACCCTACCCACAGCTCTGCGCACATGCAGGGACCGCCGTGATTATATTTTTTCAGACAGTCAAATGCGATCTTCCCTCTGCTGCCAAAGTTTGCCGTCGGAAACAGGTCCTCCACCGCTGTATTCTGAAAAATATCATCGGCCGGGCCATCCGACTGGAACAGCGGCACATCGATTCCGCCTTCGCGCATCATATCCCGCAGCGCCTTGATATATTTTTTGTCATTTCCAAAGGTACCGTATTCGTTTTCCACCTGCATCATCAAAACAGGTCCGCCCTGTGTGATCTGCAGCGGCGCAAGATAAGGCATCAGCACCTTGTAATAGTCCCGGACGTGACGCAGATACCGCTCGTCGCTCGTCCTCAGCGCCATATCACCGTCTGCAAGCAGCCATGCCGGGAATCCGCCAAACTCCCATTCCGCGCAGATATACGGGGACGGACGCAGGATCACCCACAGTCCGAGCTTCTGCGCAAGCTTTACATAGCCTACAAGGTCTGTCAGCCCGTGAAGCTTTTCCCCGGTAAAATCAAACTCGCCCTTTTTCGGCTCGTGCAGGTTCCACGGTACGACCGTCTCTACGGTATTGCAGCCCAGCGCCTTTAATTTTAACAGGCGGTCTTCCCAGTATTCCGGAAGTACCCGGAAATAATGCATTCCGCCGGAAATAATCCGAAACGGGTTTCCGTCCAGATAGAACTGATCCTTAATTTCAAATGTGTGCAGCTGTTCCATTTTCCCTCCCATTTCTGCGCACGTTTTTTTGCGCATGCCAAGTTTGTGTCAAGTGCGAGCAGACACAAATCTTTGCCCTCTCTTTCTGCCAGTTTATTCATGCCGGAGTGCTTCAATCGGACTCAATTTTGCAGCCTTTTTTGCAGGATAGATTCCGAAGAAAATTCCAACCGCTGAAGAAAACAGCGTCGCGCCCAATACCGTAGACAGCTTCACCTTTGCAGAAAAGCCGATCAGGCTGCAGACGCCAAATGCGCCCAGTACGCCCAGCAAGATTCCGATCAATCCTCCCAACAATGTAATAATTGCAGATTCGGACAAAAATTGCAACAGTACAGAACCGGTTCTTGCACCGAGCGCTTTACGGATTCCGATTTCCCGCGTCCGCTCCGTAACTGATACGAGCATGATATTCATAACGCCAATGCCGCCCACCAGCAGAGAAATCGCCGCTACCAAAACAACAAAAATCGTGATGTAATTCAATACGCTGTTGACCTGGGCAAGCGCATCGTTAAAGCTCTGCACTAAAATAATTCCCTTTCCGCGCACATTATGGCGTTTTTCCAGAAGGCTCACGCTGTCCTTCGCGATCTTCGAGGTATATTCATTGCTTTCCCCAATAATGTAAAAGTCTGAAAAATCGCTCACATAATAGCCGAAGGTTTCCAGCGTCGACAGCGGGATCTCCATGGTCTGCATTCCTCCGCTCGTCATATTGATCAATGCGGCGCTGCTATCCTGCCGGATACCGATCACTTCAAATTCCTGGGAAATACCGTCGATATCCAGATTCAGCGTCATTCCGACCACATCCGTCGTGCCAAATAACGTCCTCGCCGTGCTCTCCGGGATCACGCAGACCTTTTTTGCCCCATAATAATCATTTTCTGTAAAGAAATGTCCTTTGATGATCGGGTCTTTGCTATAGTCCTTCAAGCCAGCCGTCCCGCAGCTGAGCATGATATCAAAGCTTCCCTTCCGGGTACTCGTGGAACCATATACATTATAGACCGGCGTAACACTCTTTACGTGAGCCACCTTTTCCTGAATTGCATCAAAATCTTCTTCACTGAAGAAAACCTGTTCCTCCTGATTTTGCTGCATATCCGTATAAATTGCGACCTGTCCGCCAGCCATATCGTTTAACTCGCCGTTTACCTCTGACTTGATGCCGTTTCCGACCGAAATAATCATGATGACAGAGGAAATACCGATGATAATACCCAGCATCGTCAGAACAGACCGTCCCTTATTGCTCCTGATATTCATCAGCGCAATTTTGATATATTCCCAAACCTGTGACATATATTCTCCTTTTGCTTACTGCATCACAGGATTTACCTGCAGTCCTTCCATCAGATCCATATCCGAGGAAATCACAACAGTATCCCCCTCGCTGATTCCTTCTTTGATTTCAACATCCATATCGCTGGAAATCCCAGTTACAACGTTCTGCCGCACAATCACACCGTCTTTTACCAGATAGCAGAAATCGCCCTCCTTATCCGTGTTGACCGCCTCATAGGGGACAAGCACGACGCCCTCTGCGGAACCGGTCAGGATCTCCGCCTTTCCTTCGATGCCGAGGAAAATATTGCCGTCCGGATTTTCGATCGTCACATCCGCATAAACGACCGGTGTATTCTGGGCGTTATTCTGGGCAACGCGATTGATCCTGCTCACCGTTCCCGAATAGGAAACGCCTGCGACCGTCACCGTCGCGCTCTGTCCCTCTTTGACCTTTTCCAGATCATATTTGCTCAGTTCAACCGTTACCTGTACCGCGCTGCTGCTCTGGATGGTGAACAGCTCGCTGCCCTTTTCCACGCGGCTTCCGGCTGCAGTCTTAATCCCGCTGATGATTCCGTCAAAGTCCGCAATAATGCCTTCCTGCGCCTTTTCCAGATCGGAGGCTGCCTGATCGGCATTCAACCTTGCGCTTTCTACGCTCGCCTCTTTGCTCTTTTTATCATAGCCGTTTAAAATGCCGTTCTCGGAGGAATCTTTTTTGCTCTCGCGTTTCTGAATTTCCTCCTGCATATCCTCCAGCTTTTTCTGCTCAGCGTCAATCAGACGCTGCTTCTGCAGAATCTTTTCGTCGCTGTCGATCATGCTCAGCTGGTTCGCCACATCCGCACGCTGACTGTTGATATTGTCAATGACTTCACTGATGGACTCCGTATCGCCGCCGTATGCCTGCTGCTCGGAAAGCTTCCGGTTCTGATAGTTCTGCTCCTGCATCAGCTTCTTGTCCCATTCGTTTAGATCCTTGCGCTTTGCGTTCTTGTCATCCTCCAGCTCGTATTTCAGACCCTGAACATACTGCTCCTGATCTTCCTTCATCTGTTTTAATTCATCGAGACCGATGGACGCGTCGGAATATTTATTCTGATTTTCGTTGCTCTGCTGCATAGCGCTCTGATAGCTGCCCTCGCTTGCTTCCGCATCCAGGTCCGCCTTTTTCTTCGTCAGCTCCAGATCCGCTGTGTCGAACGTCACCAAAACCTCTCCCTTATGTACCGCGTCGCCCTCTTTGACATTGAGTGCCTGCACAATCGTGCCGACCGGCGCATAGTAGGTTTGCGTTTCCGCACTGCCCACCTTGCCGCTTGCAGAAAGCGTCTCCTCCACATCCCCGACAGCTGCCGCCTGACACAGAACGCTCGGAAGCACCTTGCTGCTGCTCGCTTTCACATACAGCCCTACGCCAATGACCGCTACTGTAACAATCGCTGCAATCCATGCCTTGCGGTGCTTTTTCCCGGTTCCGGACGCCTTTTTGACTGCCCGCTCTTTTTTCTTTGCTGCACGTTTTTCCTTTGCAGTCTGTTCTGTGCCGATTTCCTGCGTGCTCTCCATTTTATCCATCTGATCGCTCATTTTCAGTCTTTCCTCTCATTTCTGCGCACGCTTTTTGCGCATGTCGAGTTTGTGTCAAGTGCGCGCAGACACAAATCCCGTGATTGAAAAATTTAATTTTCAATCTTCGAAACTGTTCAGTACCCTCACAGTTACGCGCAAAAATCCATTCCAAATCGGCTGTGCCGATAGGATTTTTGCCTTCCGGTCTAAGTTTTCTTACGGTCAGCGCAGTAAATGCGCAGACCTACTGAGCAGTTACCAATCTTCGAAACTGTTCAGTACCCTCACAGTTACGCGCAAAAATCCATTCCAAATCGGCTGTGCCGATAGGATTTTTGCCTTCCGGTCTAAGTTTTCTTACGGTCAGCGCAGTAAATGCGCAGACCTACTGAGCAGTTACCAATCTTCTACCTGCTGTTCGAAATCCGCCTCGATTTTTCCGTCTTTGATACGGATGACCCGCCTTGCCTGCGCCGCGATATCGTTATCATGGGTGATCAAAATCACGGTTCGTCCCTCGCGGTGGAGCTGTTTCAAAATGCTCATGATTTCTTTGGTGGAACCCGAATCCAGATTACCGGTGGGTTCGTCCGCCAGGATCACCGGCGGCGCCTGTGCAATTGCCCGCGCAATCGCAACCCTCTGCTGCTGTCCGCCGGACATCTCCGATGGCTTATGCGACATACGCTGTCCCAATCCGACCTTTTCCAGCGCTGCTTCCGCCAGCTCCCGGCGTTCTTTTTTGCCGACGCCGCGGTAAATGAGCGGCAGCTCTACATTTTCCAGCGCCGTCAGATTCGCGATCAGGTTAAAGCCCTGAAAAATAAAACCAATCTCCCGGTTTCTGACGTCCGACAGTTCATCGTCACTCATGCGCGACACATCTTTTCCATGTAAAAAATAGGAGCCGCTGGTCGGCACATCGAGGCAGCCGAGCATATTCATCAACGTCGATTTGCCCGAGCCGGAATGACCGATAATCGCCACAAATTCCTTTTCCTGAATGGATACCGACACATGATCCAGCGCCCGGACTTCGTTCTCTCCGGGGTTATAGACCTTGCAGATATCCTTAACTTCCACAAGTGCAGCCATTGATTTGCCCTTTCTGTATTATTTATATAATACAATAATACGGTTGTGTTTTTCTGTCAACCCACAGGTTTTACACATTGTAGTTCATTGTACAGGAATGCCTCCGAAAAATCCCCCATCTTTCATAAAATCTTTCTTAAATTTTTCCAAAGAAATCAGAACCCGGAGGGCAGGGCGCACTTTTTTTGGAAAACAAAACCGCAGAGGGATTCGCCTCTGCGGTGCGTGGTGAAAATTTGTGTGGATTACGACAACTGCTTTGCAGCCATGTAATCGGTATTTTTTATTCCTGACAATAGAATGCTCGCAGAGCGTGCATTCTATTGTTTATGCGCTGCCTTTAAGATCGGGCTGAGCTTTTTGTAAACCAAAATAGTGATCAGCGATACCAGTCCGCCTTTTAAGAGGTTTAACGGTACAACACACATCAGCACCAGTCCGCTGATGCTGTGGATCGCCGGGTTGATCGCCGTTCCCATTCCGATGATCGCATCCAGCGGGATTCCGTACAGCTCAGAAAATTTCGGAAGCAGATAAATGGCATTGAAGCAGGAGCCAAACGCCGTCATGATCAGTGTACCCACAACGGTGCCGAGAATCGCCTGTTTTCTCGATTTTTTGAACAGGTAGATCACGGACGCAGGCAGCACCAGCATGCAGCTGATCGAGAAGTTTGCCAGCTCTCCGACGAACGCTGTGGAAGAGGGCTTTAACACAAGCTTGATCAGAATTTTACAAAACTCGATCATGACACCCGCCACCGGTCCGTATGCAAATGCACCGATCAGCGCCGGAAGCTCGGAAAAATCCAGTCCGTAGAAGGACGGCGCGAAGGGAACCGGAAACTCCAGTACCATCAGGATCGCTGCAATTGCGGAAAATACGCCGATCACGACGATTTTTCTGGTTGCAAGGACACGCTCTGTGTCGCTATTTTTTTTCTTGACTGCTTTTTCAATGACATAGGCGATCAGAAACATCACCACGATCAGTGCAAGAAACTCCAATACAAATACTACGTTTTCAGATACGGTTTGCCATAAAGAACTCATTTTTAAGTCTCCTTTCGATTTGCAGGAAAGTTCTTTGCACAGCGATATGCCTGTCAGGGATCCTGCCAAAGGGCTTTTCCTTCACAGGATATCCCCTTCCTTTGGGACACAAAAAGAATGTGCCTTGGCACATTCTCGCGCCGAGGCGCGGTTGCTTTAGCAACCATCTACCCCTGCGCCGAGTGCGCATCCCCGCGGAGCATTTTTATCGTATGGAAACGAAGTTTCCTATACGATAAAAAACCCGGAAGAGAAATCTTCCGGGTCTGTGCGCTGTTTGCTTTGGGTTTCTTCTGCGTCGGCAAAAACGCATCAGAAAAAGCAATCATCTTCTTCCATCCAGACTGTACTGTCGGCTTCGGAGTTTCCGTCTGCTCCCATTGCAGAAGGATCACCGAATCATGCCCCGCTGACTTATACAGCGAAAGGCTCGTGGGCTATACCACCGGTTGGGACTTGCACCCGACCCTGAAGAACTTTACCTTTATTAACGTGTTGAGTATATGACGTTTTTGATAAAAAATCAAGAGAAAATTTTGTTTTTTCTTATTTCTGATCCAGACGCATCGTCAGGCCGATCCGTTTTTTGACCGGATCAACGTCCAGTACCTTTACATCCACGATATCCCCAACGCTGACTGCTTCCAGCGGATGCTTGATAAAACGGTCCGTGATCTGGGAAATGTGCACCAGTCCGTCCTGATGGACGCCGATATCCACGAATACACCAAAGTCGATGACGTTACGGACGGTTCCCTTTAACACCATGCCGGGCTTTAGGTCCTTCATATCCAGCACGTCGCTGCGCAGGATCGGGCGGGGCATATCCTCACGCGGATCGCGGGCAGGCTTTTCCAGCTCCCTTACAATATCTGTCAGCGTGATCTCGCCAATACCGAGCTCTTCCGCCAGCTTTTTCTTGTCCGGGATGCGGCGTTCCAGTGCAGAAACGGCTGCTGCCTTCTGGCTGCCGGATGTGCTGCTGCCTGCAGCGGCTCCTGTCGACGCATTTGCAGCGTTCAATGCTCCTGCGCCAGACCGCCCCGATGGGTTTGCTCCTTTTTTGTCGGTTCCGCCATTGTCTGCATCCAAAGTCATTCCCTGCATGGCTGCTGCCAGTGCGCGTCCCATCGCCGTATCCGTATTGCGGATGTTGAAGCCGTTTTGTCTGCGGTCCTTGCGGTTTGCTTTGTTTTTGGCGGACACATTCTGGCGTGCAGCGTCGCCTGAAGTATTTTTGCTGTCAGCGCCCGATGTGTTCTGCGCAGCGCGTCCCTTTTTGGCTTCCGCCTGCAGCATGCGCACATCTTCCATGGAAAGCTCCAGTTTCTTTAACAATTCCATCGTCGCAGGATAGGACTCGGGATGTACGCTCGTCGCATCCAGCGGATTTTCTCCGTCCGCAATCCGCAAAAAGCCTGCGCACTGCTCAAATGCTTTGGGCCCCAGCTTCGGAACCTTTAACAGCTGCTTCCGGTTTGTAAAGCGTCCGTTTGCTTCCCGGTATTCTACGATATTTTTTGCAACCGTCCTGGAAATACCGGAAATGTACTCCAAAAGCGGAGCAGATGCGGTATTTAAGTCCACGCCTACCCGGTTTACACAGTCCTCTACCACACCGCCCAGGGCTTCCCCAAGCTTTTTCTGGTTCATATCATGCTGATACTGTCCGACACCGATGGATTTGGGATCGATCTTTACCAGCTCGGAAAGTGGATCCTGCAGACGGCGTGCGATCGAAGCCGCACTTCTTTGTCCCACGTCAAACTGCGGGAACTCTTCCGTTGCCAGCTTGCTGGCAGAATAAACAGATGCGCCCGCTTCGTTGACGATCACATACTGAACCGGCTTTTTCAGCTCTTTGATCAAATCGACGATCACCTGCTCGGACTCGCGGCTCGCAGTGCCGTTTCCCACAGAGATCAGAGAAATATCGTACTTCTCGATCAGCTTCTTTAATTCCTTTTTGGCTTCTTCTACTTTGTTCTGAGGTGCAGTCGGATAAATGACCTTCGTATCCAGTACCTTTCCGGTCGCATCCACAACAGCAAGCTTACAGCCGGTACGAAACGCCGGATCCCAGCCGAGCACTACATGTCCGGCGATTGGAGGCTGCATCAAAAGCTGTTCCAGATTCTTGCCAAAGACGCTGATTGCACCCTCTTCGGCTTTTTCTGTCAGCTCATTGCGGATATCGCGCTCGATCGCCGGGGCGATCAGACGGTCATAGCTGTCCTCAATCACGGCGCGCAGTACCACCTCCGTCACCGGATTTTCTTCGGTAATTACTTTTTTTGCAAGGTACTGTAAAATACGGTCACGGGGTGCTTCCACCTTAACAGTCAAGAATTTCTCCGCCTCGCCGCGGTTCAATGCCAGCACACGGTGTCCCGCTGCCTTTTTGAGCGGCTCCTCGTACTGATAGTACATCTCATAAACACTCTGCGCCTTTTCATCCCGCGCGGTGCTGGTGAGCTTGCCCTCGTCCATCGTGATTTTCCGGATGTACATCCGGTAATCCGCCTCATCGGAAATTCCTTCCGCAAGGATATCCTGTGCGCCCTGCAGCGCTTCCTTTGTATCCGCTGCGCCTTTTTCAGGATTCACATAAGCAGCTGCCGCTTCTTCCAGAGAACCGGAAAATTTCTGTTCCCGGATCAAATCGGCAAGTCCGTCCAGCCCCTTTTCCTTTGCAACACTGGCTCTCGTCTTTCTCTTCGGACGGTAAGGGCGGTATAAATCCTCTACGACAACCAGCGTTTCTGCCGCCAGAATTTTATTTTTCAGATCCTCCGTCAGCTTGCCCTGCTCTTCGATGCTCGCCATAACGGAGGTCTTTTTCTCCTCCAGATTGCGCAGATAGTTCAGACGCTCGTACAGATTTCTCAGTACCTCGTCATTTAAGGAACCGGTCGCTTCCTTACGGTATCTGGAAATAAAGGGAATCGTGTTGCCCTCGTCGATCAGCTTGACCGCAGCTTCTACCTGCCAGCGCTCTACCTGAAGTTCCTCTCTGAGCTTATTTAAAATGTCCATGTCAATTTCCTTTCTGTCTGTTTGCTTCCTGCCTGCACTGCAGCGCGTCCTGGTCGATCAGCAGCGGCATATTTTACCAATCTGCGGCGCATCCGGCGCGCACATTCCAGTCCGAAACCATATTTGACAGCATACCAGAAGTCCCGTTTTTTGTAAAGCTTTCGCCCGGTCAGCACGTTGGCCTCATTCTCCGGATTTCATGAGCTGGTTTTCCCACGATTCATAGCCCTTTTGTCCCCTGCGGTCGGGAAAGCTGTAATTTTGGGAAAGCCACTTTCCAAGATACGCCGTGTACTTTGCGCCGCCCGCCTCGTTTAAGTGCGCGTGGTCTGCATAATCCGTTGAAAAGTCCAGCCCCATCTCCCGATAATGGGCAGGCGTATTAGTGTTCCAGAACAGCAGTCCATCTTTTTCTGCCAGCTGCCCAATGAAATTGTAAACCTCCTGATCCCTTTCCTCCAACAGATACGGTCCGGAAATCAGCGCAAGTGTAATGCCTTCTTTTTTCGTCAGTTCTACGACTTTTTCAAAATATTCCTTTGATTTTTCGGTCATTTCCTGCGATGTCGTCACATGGCTCATATCCGGCTCCGTCAGCTCTGCGTGGCGGTTTAGCGGCGTGTAGCCTTTCCAACGCTCCTGCGTTTTCCGATTCCAGACGAAATTCTGAAAATCCTCTGTCGTCAGCTGGTCATATCTGGAATGATATTCCGTAAATCCCAGAAAAAAGTGACTTTGCTCCTCCTGCACGCTTGTATACACTGCTTCCAGCTTATTCAGAGATATCCGCATCCCGTCAAGGTTTTCATCTGCCCATCCCGGCTGGAAATCATCATAAAAACGACTCGGACAGAACATGTCCAGCACCACCAGCTTCGGCTTCTGGTTCTTCAACGCTTCTTTCAGATTATAATAGCTGTTCCAGAGCGGCTGCTCCGCGCCGGTCATCAGGTACGCTGCCATGCCGTATTCGTCCCAGAGCAGCTGCGTATTCACGTTGCAGTGAACGTGGCTGCTGCCCAGAAAAAGTACGTCGATTTTATTTTTCGGCTGCACATACAGATACCGCGTCTGATCGACTCCATGCGGCGATTTGACACACAGAACCCGATTTAAATTGTTCAGTAAAAGGAGCACCAGACACAGAAAAATGCCCCCTCGAATCCACTTTTTTCTCATTTTATTCTCCATTCCGCAGGCGCTTGCGCCGAAGGAATCGCGAGGCGAACATCCAGTTCGGCTCTGCGATCCCAGCTACTTTATGACGCCTGCGGCACAAATAGCAGTGTGAAAAATAAGCGATCACGCTTATTTTTCACATTAATCTCCCCACATGCCTTAAAATTCCACATAAATAAATCCGGACGGGTCAAAGCCCTTTCCATATTGCCCGACCACGAACACTGCTCCGATCAAAAACAGACAAATCGCCCAGCGCACCGGAAGCGGCATCCTATAAATCCAGACTGCCGGCTCCTGTTTCTTTTTTTCAGAAATCAAATCAATTCCAAACAGCACTGCAATCCCAGCAACTGCAATGAAAAACTGCGTTTTTTCCAATCCCATCGTGAACAAAAACTGTCTCCAGTACAGAAATCCGTTCCACCTGGTAAACATATTTTTCAGACAGATCACTGCCATCGATACCGATTCGCTGCGGAAAAAGATCCAAAAACACATCACCGTAAAAAAGGTCAGCAGAACCGAAAGCATATGCCGCAGCTTTTCCAGGCCAATTTTTGCTTCCCCGAATACCGCTTGCTTCGCCTTTTTGTAAAAATCCTGCACGACCTGTCCGGCACCATGCAGCAGTCCCCATGCCAAAAACTGCGGCGCGCCGCCATGCCACAGACCGCTGATGAGAAAAACAAGCAGTATATTGCGCTGTCTGACTGCAAGTCCCTTTCTGCCGCCGCCCAGCGGAATATAAATATAATCCCTCAGCCAGCTGCTCAAAGAAATGTGCCATCTGCGCCAGAAATCCGTCAGGTTTTTGGCGAAATAAGGCTGCTTAAAGTTCTGGACCAGCTCAAAGCCAAATAGTCTGCCGACACCGACCGCGATCATCGAATAGCTCGCAAAATCACAGTAAATCTGAACCGCATAAAAGAGCGCCGCCATCAGCATCGTAAAGCTGTTGGCATCCTGATACATGCTGTATACCTGATTCACGAGAATTTCCGCCCGCTGCGCGACGATCAGCTTCATCCCATAGCCGAGCAGCATCGCAATCAGCCCCTGCATGACCCGATCATAATTTAGAAGCTCACGCCGCTTTTTTTTCGTAATTTCTCTAAGCTGTCCCAGAAAATGGTCTCCACGCTCGATCGGTCCGCTCATAATGTTCGGAAAAAAGGAGAGAAATGCCGCAAAGCGCCAGAAGCTTTTTTCCGCAGGATATTTTCCCCTCGAAACGTCTATCAGATAGCCGATCGCTTCCAGTGTATAAAACGAAATTCCGATGGGTGCGACGAGTCCGAACTTCGCTGCAACATCCAGATGAACGATTTGTAGACCTCTTCCATATGTTTTGTTGATGATTTCATTCCAGACCGGCAGATATTTAAACACTGCCAAAAGAATCAGCTGAAAAGAAAGGCACGCTCCGATCAGCAAACGGCGCTTCGTCCTGTCTGCGCCTTTTTCCACTAAAAGGGCACAGCCCCACGTCAGACACACAGAACTCAGCAGCCAGATGCCCGCAAACGGATCTGCCCACTCGAAAAAGAGGATATTGAAAATCAGTAAAACTGCCAGCCGTCCCTTTTTCGGCACGGCATAAAATCCTCCTACTGCTGCCGCCAGAAAAGCGGCAAATGTAAATGATTGAAACGACAAGACTTTTCTCCCGGATATCGGGAAACCCCATTCCCGTATTTGTCCGTCGACCCATCGGGCAAAGCCTGGTACAGCGTTTCGTAAATAACTATACCAATCGCGTAGGATGTGGATTCGAGTGTGCAGGTATAAAAACGCAGGCGTAGCGGGCTACGCTGAGGCTTTTATACCTGTGCAATCGGATTCACAGGCAAGTGAGTGGTATAGTTATTTCGAAAACGATGTACTAGCCGTTACAACAGTGCGGAATGGATGCAGGGCGGCTGGCTCAGCACCGCGTGGTTCGATCCATCTAACGAACTGCAGCTCCGTTTTGCGTAACGACTGGCTGTAAATCCGGTTTCTGAAAACTCCATTGCCCTGTTTTCTCCGAAACCGTTTTCTCATTTCCTGTTGAGAGTATTATATCCATTTTTTTCAGAAAGCGTCAATCGTTTCGTCCAAATCCTAAGAAAGACTTAAGCTTTTGGTTACAGTTCACTCGTACCGTTTGGGAGCAGATTTCATGCTCGCATGAAGATCTGCTTACAAAAAGGTACGGAGGGAGCGCCATTTTATGAGCAAAAATGAGCTGCGAAGCAGCGGAGAGCGTCGAAGACGCGGTTTTGCGAATGGCGCGAGTGAACTGTAACAGCTTTCAAGGGAAGCTACAAGCAGCGTTCTTTAACGGTACACGATTTCCCGCTGGATCAGGAAGCTGATAAAGAACAGGAATACGTCCACCAGGATCTTAACTGCCACCTCCGAGCCACCCAGAACGCCATACAGCAGGCTGACCAGTCCGGCGCTTGCCAACATCTGCACGACTGCGAGCACAAAATAGCGCACCGCCGATTTCCACATTGCGCCGCTGCTTTTAAACACAACCCTGTAATTCAGGAAAAAGTTGTAGCCCGCCGACACCACGCGCGCAAGCACGGTCGAAACCACAATATAGCTGACAGCCTCCGGCATTCTTTCTTTCGTCAGGCTGCAAAACAGTGCAAACAGCACCAGATCGATGATGCACGATGACAGGGAAGAAAACAAAAATTTTGCAAATACCAGATAAATCCGAGCTGAATCCAGCAGCGGGTTGAAATGGCTGCCTTTGTTATCGTTTAAGTAAACCGTTTCAATTGGCACTTCGCGGATGCCGACCTTTTGCTCTCCTGCCTCCAGAAGCATGTAGGTTTCAAACTCGAACCGCTCGCCCTTGACGTTCATCAGATGGCGCATAAACGCAGCCGGAATGCCGCGCAGCCCGGTCTGGGTATCCGATACCGCCACGCCGCAAAGGTATTTGAGCACCTGACGTGTGATTTTGTTGCCCCATTCCGATTTTGCCGGGACGTTGTCCTGATCGAAATTCCGGCAGCCCAAAATCAGCTTTTCCGGCTCTTTTTCCATCGCTTCCATACATTTCTGAATACAGGCGGGCGTATGTTGTCCGTCCGAATCCGCGGTAATCGCTCCGATCGCCTCCGGGTATCTGTTTAAAACTTCATTAAAAGCAGTTTTTAATGCACGCCCTTTCCCCAGGTTCACCGCATGAGTCAAAACAATTGCGCCGAGCTGTTTTGCCTGTTCAAACAGGTTCCGATACTCGTTTCCGCTTCCGTCATCCACCACGACGATTCTCTCGATTCCAGATTCCTGCAGCGTCTGCAGCAGGCGGATCATTTTTTCATCCGGTTCATAAGCCGGTATAATGACCGGTATCCGTTTCTCCATTGTATTCTCCATTCCAATGTTTTCCTTGCGCTATTTCTGTGTACCCTTACTCTGGTGTTATCCAACGCCGTTTGATTCCTTTTATGGCTGTCCCTGTCGGCTTTCTTCCGCCCTTTCCAATATCAGCGTCCCGTCGTTTATTTGAATTCGATACAACGTTTTCCACGCAAATTCCTCTGTATAAGGCGCAAACAGATCTTTTAACGCTTCATCCGTTTCATCTGCATATAAGTAGCCCGCATGGGAAGCCTGCACCAGTTCCCACACCTGTCCGGATGTGGTGTCTTCCCCGATTCCGCCAAACAGCACCGACACCGGAGACGCCTCAAACGAAATGTAAGTATTTCTGACCCACTGCGCCGCATCCTGTACATTTTTCAGATACAGTACCCGCATCCCACTGCCCATGTCCTGTTTGGACATTTTTTCCAGAAATTCCTCCGACGCTTCCGTGATCATGTTCGACCGTGCCTGCAAATCGTCGTCTAAGCGCTGCCGGTAACCGATCATCCCGTCATAGACAGCGCCCCAGTTTGCACACAACAATACAGCTGCAGCCAGCGCTGCATAGGGCGAAATTTTTCCCCACAGCCTCGGACTGCGTTCCAGAAAAATCCCGAACAGCAGATACAACGTTCCAACTGTAAACGGTGCACTGTAGCGTTCGATCGACGCAATCATCCCGGTTGCTTCCAGATACTGGGTTTCCGTCGCAAAAATCGTCAGATGACTCACAAGGTTGATGCCGTAAAAAACAATTCCCGTCAGCGGCACATACACAAACAGGAAATTCCGCTCCGTTTTGGTCAGAAGCTTCCTGCGGTACAGCCATGCGATTCCGATCAGAAAAATCACAAACAGGGCAAGCGCCGATACACCGATCCAAGAAAATCCATCCCGATGCAGCGCCCGTGCTGCAAATGCTTCTGCATACGCATGCAGCAGCTTCTGTACAGTTCCTTCAAGCAGGATCGGCAGGTTGCCCGACGCCATCGAAACCGCCGCCCCGGTCAGTTTTGCCACCCGCTTCATGAGCAGACAAAACAGCATCCAGCTTCCTCCACTGACGGCTGGAAGTGCTGTGATGCAAAGCAGCTGCCGTATTTCTTTCTTTTTGTCCGCTGCGCCATGCAGCCGCCAGAACCAGACAAAGACGAGGGCGAACGCCGCCCACAAAAATCCAACGGACTTTACGAGCACCAGAACGCCGAGATACAGGGCGATCCGCAGGTTGGAGAAGGTGCGGGAACGGGAAGCTGCATCAGCAATGTCTGCGGTAGCAGTGTCTGCGGCGGCAGTGTCTGCACCAGGCGCAGCCCGATCTTCCAGACAGCTCATCAGTATCACACCGTAGATCACCGCCATCACCAGGTCGGCGCACATTCCTCCGAGGTAAAACGTCTCTGTCATACTCGGAAACGCTGCCAGGCAGACCACAAGCACAACGGTCCAGAAAAGCTGCTTCACCGTCCGTCTGTCAGTCTGCAGCGCTTCGTCCAGCCTGCTAAGCAGTGGCGTCAGAAAAACAAACACGCCGAAATAGTATCCGGCAAACATCAGCCCCTCAGAAAAGCCGTCCGGCTTTAAATGAACAAACCACCATTTGAGCAGCTGGATTCCCGGCGGGTAATCGCCAAACTCCGAAGCTGCATTCGTATATTTCGCTGCAAAGCCATCCAGCGCATACAATGCCTTGACGTCCGTTGCCCAGAAATTCAAGTCATCCCACCACGTTGCAATTTTATTTCCGGTCAAAAGCACTGCACCGGTCAGCAACACCATGGCAGCAATCACAGACGGCGCAAAGAACATCTCCCGCAGCTGTGCAAACAGCTTTTTCTTCTTTTCTCCGGATAAAAACAGAACTCTCAAAACTGCTCCCACCACAATCGCTGTGCTGAAATAATCGATCCAGGACAGCCGCCGGAAAAATGCGAGCACATATAATATTAAAATCAGAATACAGGTTGCCAACGGCAGGACAGCCGTCAGCTGCTTTTCAAATCTGAGCGCCAGCAGGCAGGCGATCATCAAAAAAGCAGCGAGCAAAACAACAGCCATGTTCTTTCTCCTTCTTCTTTCGTGTCTGTTACATCTTAGCATAATACAGGATGGCGGGCAACTGCAGAAGTGCTGCGCAGTGCGCCTTACGGCATAACGTACATCGCTGTAAAGCGCACCGCAAAATCGGGCGGAAGCTTTCGCCCCCGCCCGGTTTTGGTTTGCTGATTCAAATTTGTCAATGGCTCTGTCCAGATTTATACTTCCGGCTCAATCAGCCCGTAGGTATTGCCTTTTCTTCTGTAAACAACATTTACCTGATCCGTCTCTGCATTGCAGAATACATAAAAGCTGTGTCCTAAAAGCTCCATCTGTACGCAGGCATCCTCCGGATACATCGGTTTGATATCGAACTTCTTGGTTCTGACGATTTTAACCTCTTCCTCCTCTTCTTCATCCGCTTCCAGGTAATCAGGCTGGAAACTTGCAGCCGCCTGCTGCTGTGCGATCAGCTTCGTCTTGTATCTTCTGAGCTGTCTCTCGATAATTTCCTCTACCAGATCAATCGATACATACATATCGCTGCTGGTCTGCTCCGACCGGATAATGTTTCCTTTCATCGGGATGGTCACTTCAATTTTCTGTCTGTCCTTTTCCACACTTAATGTTACATAGATTTCCGTATCCGCTGTAAAATACCGCTCCAGCTTACCGAGCTTTGCTTCTACTGCACTGCGCAGACCGGGTGTAACGTCAATGTTTTTTCCGCTGATAATCATCTTCATAAAATCATCATCCCTTCTGGTCCATAATTAGGATATTGCAAGAGCTTTCTTTCTCTATCCTTATTCAGATTATACCATAAGTCCTCGTCCCAGGCAATATTTTCTGAGCATTTTAAACAATTGTCTTTTTTTTCTGACAATTATATTTCTTTTCAGACTGCCGACAAAAACTGGATTGCTGTGATAACTTCACAAAACAACTGTTTGTTTTGGACATTCCGTATTCCACAGGATTCGGTTTTTTTGTCTGTGGATAATGTGGATAAAATAGTGTATAACTTAATTTCCCGCATTTTTCGCCTTTTTTCGATGTGGATAACTATGTGAGTTTTCATTTTTGTTATTTCGCACATTTTTGTTTCTTCTTGTGCATTTTAACAAATCCGGCTCCTGAAATTCCATTGCTGCTTTTTATCAATATCAGACAATTTCCGTGTTTTGAAACAATGGGCAGATTTTCGCTTTCTCCCTGTGAAAAAGAATGTGCCTTGGCACATTCTCGCGCCGAGGCGCGGTTGCTTCAGCAACCATCTACCACTGCGCCGAGTGCGCATCCTCGCGGAGCGTTTATTATCGTATGGAAACGAAGTTTCCAATACGATGAGAAAACCGCTGTACATTCCTGCACAGCGGTTTATCTGTTTCTTATTTTATTTTGCGTATTTACTGCAGCCGTCTTAGAAAATACGTCTGATCGCCACAGGTGTTCTGTAGCTTGCGTTCGAAATCTTGATACCGGTTGCTTCCGTGCTGGCATGGACGATCTGTCCGTTACCGATATAAATCGCAACATGTCCGGAATAGCAAACCAAATCACCGGGCTGCGCGTTTGCCAGACTTCCTACGTTATAACCGACATAACGGTCGGAAGTGGAGGAATGCGGCAGGGATACGCCGAAATTCTTATAAACGCTCATAACAAAACCGGAGCAGTCCGCACCGTTTGTCAAACTTGTCCCACCGTATACATAGGGATTACCGACAAACTTTACCGCATAGTTTGCAACAGACTGTCCCAAGCCGGAACCAGAAGATGAAACAGTCGCCTGCTGAGAAGCAGTGGATTCGGAAGAAGTACTCTTATCCGTTATCTCGGCATTCTTCCCTTCCTTTGCTTTTTCCTTCGCTTTCATACGCTCTTCCGCTGCCTGCGCGGCTTTCTTTGCGTCTTCTCTTGCCTTTTCTTCTTCGGCAATTCTGGCTTTCTCTTCTTCGATGGATTCTGCGGTCACATACTCCGTTGCAACTACGACATAATCCTCGGAAACCCAGCCGTCACCTTCTTCGATGCTGACTTTGACGAAACCGTTTTCTTCATCCAGAACGGAAAGCTCTTCGCCTCCAGGAACCAGACCAATAACGCTCGCTTCCAGACTCGCTTCGCTTCTGACCTTCAGGGTCTCGGTGTTGACAGTCGCCATCTTCTGGCCGACTTCATCTGCGATCTTTTCCGCCTCGTCTCCGGTCTTGAAATACTCCGCCTTCACATAGCCTTCTACGCTGCCGGATTTTACCTGATACCAGTCGCCGTCCTTTGCAACCAGCGTGCCGACAGAATTGTTATACAGCTTACCGACGATTTCGCCATCCGTGCTGGCGGTGCTGCGGATATTTACATAATCGTTGACCTGCGCGATGATCAGAACGTCCTGTTCCTTTTCACGCTCTTCATCGGAGATCTTCGTCTCAGGCTCTTTTAATACCGGCTCTACCGCTTCGATAATCTCCGTCTCAGCTGTGCTTTCTGCCTCCACTGCAGCCTCTGCCTCTGTCGCAGATTCTGCGACTGTCTGTGTTACAGATGCCTTGGTGTCGCTGGATGCAACCGGCTCTGCCGGCTCTTTTTCTTCTTTTCTCTTTTTAATTTCTTCACGAATCTGCGATACCGAAACACCGTCATTTAATACCAGGCCAACGCCTGCTGCCGGCAGGACTGCTGATATCGCAGACTTTGCGGATACCGTCGCTGTATTTAGTTCTGCAGCAGGCATGTTTCCGGTAACTAATACTGCCATCGCCATAGCCGCTGCTGTCATTTTAATCTTATGATAATGCATGGATTACTCCCGATTCTCAAAATTGTTACATTTGTTACAAAATTATTAAATTCGAAATATACTATAGCACTCCATGTCATTTTTGTCAATTCCTGCAGATCGCAATCTGACGGAAATACTGTGACAAATTTATGAATTTTTTATGACTTCATACAGCCAAAGCATCTTTAGCTGTTCCGGCGACCAGCAGTTTTCCCTTTGGACGCTGTTTTTTTACCGTGTCTGGAAATATTCCTGTACAGAGTTGACCGCATTTGCCCCGTCTGCAACCGCCGTCACGATCTGACGCAGCTTTTTCGTCCGCACGTCCCCGACTGCAAAAATGCCCGGCACGCTCGTGCAGCAGTCCTCTCCCGCACAGATATAGCCTGCCTCGTCCGTTTTTACAAGGCTCTTGAAGCTCTCGGACACCGGCTGAATCCCGACCGCAATAAAGATTCCGTCCGCCGCGACAAAACGCTCTTCTTTTGTCTGTGTATCCAAAAGCTGCACGCCGGTCACGAACGCTTCTCCCGTGATTTCCTCTACAGCTGCGTTCCAGACCAGCTCCACATTCGGCAGGGTAAACAGCTTTTCCTGCAGGCTCTTTGCCGCACGCAGGCTGTCCCTGCGGTGGATCAGGTAAACCTTTTCACAAAGTCCCGCCAGGAAAATCGCATCCTCCACAGCAACATCCCCGCCGCCGATCACTGCCGTCACTTTCTTCTTATAAAAAGCGCCGTCACAGGTCGCACAATAAGAAATACCTCTGCCAGCCAGCCGTTTTTCCCCGGGCACGCCAAGCTTTTTGTGCTCCGCACCGGCTGCAATAATGACCGCCTTTGCCGTAAACTCCCCAGCCGACGTCAGAACCTTTTTGCAGTCCGGCAAATTTTTGATTCCGGTCACATCCGCTTCCACAAATTCCGTACCGAGTCTGTCCGCATGCTCCCGAAATTGCATGCCGAGGTCAAAGCCGTTGATACCGGGAAGCCCCAGATAGTTATCCACCTCACAGGTATTTAACACCTGACCGCCGCTCATGGGATTTTTTTCAAGCACGAGCGTGGAATATCCCGCCCGTTTTCCATATATTGCCGCCCCGAGCCCCGCAGGACCGGAACCGATAATGATTAAATCGTACATAATTCCTCCATTCTGCAGACAACGCTTGCACCATTGGAATCGTTACTGTTTCCTGTGCGCCGACTGCCTCTTCAAAAGTATACGCAAAATCCGGCATTTTCACAAGTGACAACGCAAGAAATCTGTGCTACGCTGATCCTAGTATTACAGTTTCCTCGTGCCATGAAAGCTACGTGTAAACTGTAACATCACAGTAGTGCCAGGTGTCAGAAAACGCCTGCGGAATGGAGATTTTTTATGTACTCTGATCTTACCCCTATTTTTCCGGCGGAAAGCTCCTCCCGCCCCATCGCGCTGATCACCGGCGCGTCCCGCGGTATCGGAAAAGCAATCGCCGAAACCTTTGCGCAGGCAGGCTATGACCTGATTTTAACCTGCCGCCAGAACCGGGAAAAACTGGAAACGCTCTGTAAAAGCCTTTCCGAAGCTTATTCAATCCAGGCAGCTGCTTTTATCGGCGACCTCGGCGACTATGAAACGGTAAAGGAACTTTTTGCCCCGATCCGCCGTCTCAATCTTTTGGTCAACAATGCCGGAATTTCCCATATCGGACTTTTAACGGACATGTCCCCTGATCAATGGCACCGCGTTATGTCAACCAATCTGGACGCCTGCTTTTATACCTGTAAGCTCGCCGTTCCACTCATGCTGCACCGCCACTCCGGGCGGATTTTAAATATCTCCTCCGTCTGGGGCAACGTCGGCGCTTCCATGGAAACCGCCTACTCCGCCTCCAAAGGCGCAGTCAACAGTCTGACCCGCGCACTGGCAAAGGAGCTTGCGCCCAGCAATATTGCGGTAAACGCCATTGCCTGCGGCGTCATCGACACCGACATGAACCGCTGTTTTTCTGAAGAGGAACTCCAGGCACTGATCGAAGAGATTCCCGCAGACCGCTTGGGACAGCCTGAGGAAGTCGGACTGCTTGCGTTAAAGCTTGCAGAATCGCCCCTTTACTTAACCGGGCAGATTATCACAATGGACGGCGGATTTTTATAATCCGCCGTCCATTGTATTACTTTCTCCCCATTCCCTTCGGGAAGTTTACCTGATTCTTTTGTTCCTGCATCCGCTGTCTCTTGTTCATAATCCGTTTTAAGAAATAGATGATATAGGCGGTCTGAAGGTAATTGATCTCCATATTCCAGCCGATTCCCCCAAAGAAAAGGACTTCTGAAATCCCATACAGGACGATCAGCACCATCGGAATATAGATGCCCCATTTGCCAAAGTAGTTCGAATGCCAGCCAACGGCACCCATAAAGACCTGATTGACGAACATAACCAAAATAACCATGGCGTTGCCTTTTGCCGGATCGGGCAGCTGCATCAAAATCAGCGGCACCAGATAAAAGAGAATGGTCCCCCCCGCGCTGAAGCACGCCAGCCGAATCCAGTTTGCCTTGCTCAATTGTTTCATAACGTATATTTCTCCTTAATTTTCCACAAGCCAGTCGCGCTATCCTGCGCGCTCAGCGCCCCTGCGATACGCTTTTTCGTCCGTCGATGCGCACCGCACCCACGGCGAACTACGCTGCAGCGTCAGGACTGCAGTGCTTTCAGCTCGTAGAAATATCCTTTCTTTTCCATCAGCTCGTCGTAGCTGCCGACTTCGACAATCTTACCGTCCCGCATCGCAACGATCCTGTCCGCATTGCGGATCGTGGAAAGTCTGTGTGCTACCAGGAAGGTCGTGCAGTTTTTCATCATGTTGCTGGTCGCTTCCTGAACTTTTTTCTCGGAGGCAGAATCCAGCGCGCTCGTGGCTTCATCGAATACGATGATCTTCGGCTTACGAATCAGTGCCCTGGCGATGGAAATTCTCTGACGCTGACCGCCGGAAAGCTTATCCCCGTGTTCTCCCAGCTGCGTATAGATGCCATCCGGAAGCTTTTCGATCATATCCTCCAGTCCGACATCCTTTATGACCTCCATCACTTCCTTTTCCGTCACACGTTCCAGACCGTAAGCGATATTGTCCAGAATCGTTCCGGAAAACAGGATTGTATTTTGCGGCACGACTGCGATCTGATGACGATATTCATTGATATCCAGATTGACCATATTGATGCCGTCGATCAGGATCTTTCCGCTGACCGGAGGGATAAAGCCGATCAGCAGGTTCAGAACCGTAGATTTTCCGGCGCCCGATTCTCCCACCAGCGCAATGCTCTCCCCAGGCTTTACATCCAGAGTGAAATCGCTCAGCGTATTTTTATCGCTGTCAGGATATTTAAAATCCACATTGACAAATTTTACTGCGCCCTTTAATTCCCCCAGCGGCACAATGGAATTGTTTTCCTCCACATGGCTGTTGCCCATGATGTCGCCGATGGATTTGACAGACTCCAGACCCTTGCTGATCTGCGGATAAATATTGATCAGCGTCGAAATCTGTCCCACCAGAGAAGTGAAGTAGGTCTGATACAGAACAACCTCGCCAACCGAAATTTTGCCTTTGACTGCCAGATACGCAGTAAAGGCAAGACAGATCATCTGGAAGGACTGGAATACAACCCAGTTGACTGCACCGAAGAGTGCATTGATCAGATCCAGATTGTAACCGCGGTCTACGATCCGGTTCAGGTAGGTATTCATCTTGCTGATTTCCACTTCCTGCAGACCATGTGCCCGCGCCACCGGAATCATTTCAAGCATTTCGGCAACTGCACCCTGCGTGTTTTCCATCTCGCTTCGAAATTCCTGGTTTTTCTCCCGGACAGGCTTCTTAAATGCCCGCATCGTCAGAACTGCAAAGGGTACGACCACAAGGAAAAACAGAAATACCATCGGACTTTTCCGCAGGGTAATGACAATGATCACGGAAATATCCAGGACAAAAAAGAACAGGGTCCTGAAAATCTGGTTCAAAAGCTCTGTAACATTTTCCACGTCTCGCATGATCTTTGATTGCAGACGTCCTGACTGTACTTCCTTGTGGAACATGATGGAGAGCTGCTGCAGCTTTCTGACCATTGCATTTCGAAGAGAGCCTTCGATTCCTCTGTTGACGCTGGCAAATGCAACCGTTGCCAGATAGTTCGTTCCCGCGTTCTGCATAATAAAGAGCAGTGCAACCATCACATTCAACAGGATGATCTCCAGAGAGCCTGCATCCGGATTCGTCGCCGCATTGATGATGTTGCTCGTTGCAATCGGAATGATCCAGATCGGAGAGCGCTGCAGGATCAGGAAAAATCCTGTTTCTACCAGCTTCTTCTGCTTGCCTTTATAAAAACTGCACAGGATTTTTATCGGATGGTCTTTGTTCGTGGAATAGGTCTGCAGATAATCCTGAAACCTTTCCAGCCCCGCTTCTGACGGTTCTCTTCTTTCCGACCAGCGCACTTTCCTGGGCTTCTCCGGTTTTATCCCCGCCAGTTGTCCCTCCAGAGCCTTTTCTTTTTTATGGAATAACATAGTAAGCGTCCCTCCCGTTGTTTTCTTCCATAATCCTGATTTTTAAAAATGAATGTGCCTTGGCACATTCTCGCGCCAAGGCGCGGTTGCTTCAGCAACCATCTACCCTTGCGCCGAGTGCGCATCCTCGCGGAGCGTTTTTATCGTATGGAAACGAAGTTTCCTATACGATGAAAACGCCGGTGCACAACCGTCTGTGCACCGGCCCCTTCCTAACTGCGCGGTACGCCAGGCCTTCCTATGGGCCTGCGTGCCATGCTTTCGATCAGCGAATATCGTATACGCTGCGCAGACGCAGGTTTTCGGTACTGCCGGAGATCACCTTCACACGCTTCTCATTTGCATTTAAGTCGAAGTAGTTGTCTTCCAGAACGAGGTCTTCGTTCTCGTTGAGGATTTCAACGCTCTTTGCATATGCTTTTGCGGATACAACGATCTCATCGCCCTCTACGCGGCAGGTAAGCTCGGGATCTTCGTAACGGAAATACTTCGGATAAGAGAAGTTTACCGTACCCTCGGATACAACCTTGCCGTCGCAGATCAGCTCGTAGCTTACATAATGGGAGAAGATATCCGCATCCGGGAACTCTACCTTATCCAGCCATGTGCTGGTCAGGGCGGGAACGGTCAGCTCCTGCTCGCCGCTTTCCAAAACAGCTGCACCGGGATCCCGCAGTGCCCAGCGAACGGTTACGTTCTGATCCTGCATGGTTTCGTTTGCAACGTTTAAGCGGATGGACTTCTCGAATACGAAATGCTCACGGTTCATGTTCGCCTCGGAGCTCATCATGCCCTGCTCTTCACAGGAAATCATCAGCGGTGCGAAGAACCGTTTTGCATAGTAATGCAGTGCCTTTAAGCGTCCGCAGTAGTCTACGGAAGACCAGGAAATTACCGGCCAGCAGTCATTTAACTGCCAGTACACAGCACCCATACAACGTCCTCTGTTGCGGCGGAAGTGTTCTACACCGTAACGGATACCGTCTGCCTGCAGCAGCTGGGATGCGTATACAAAGGTCGGGAAGCTGTTGGGATATTTGTAGGTCTGCTGCATATAACCCATGATCTTTCCGTTTGCACTGTACTGACGCTGATGCTTCTCCATGATATAGGAGAAGGGGTTCATATCCTCTTCGTTATCCGTAAACTGCTCAATCGTTTTCACAGACGGGAATGCCTGGAAACCAAACTCAGACAGATAACGGAAGAAGTATTTGCGGTACTCGGTGAACGGACGGTTTCCGTGCCATACCTTCCAGTAATGTACGTCGCCGCGGTTCGGATCGTTAGGCTCGTCCAGACAGCCGCCTGAAGACGGGCTTGCAGGCCAATAGAAGGTCTGCGGATCGTACTCATGAACGATTTCCGGGATAATGCGCTCGAACATCAGGAAGTAATCCTTAACTTCGGAGGGCTTGGTCAGCCAGGAGTTGCGCTCGAATACGAACTGTTCCATTTCGTTGTTGCCGCACCACAGTCCCAGAGATGCGTGATGGCGCAGACGTTTTACATTCTCGATAAATTCCTGACGGATGTTTGCTTCGAATTCAGGTGTCAGCTCATAAACTGCGCACGCGAACATGAAGTCCTGCCAAACCATCAGACCCAGCTCATCACAGATATCATAGAACCAGTCGGAGGGATAGTAACCGCCGCCCCATACCCGGATCGCGTTGTAATTTGCAAATTTTGCTTTTTCCAGAAGCTTTCTGGTGGTCTCAGGATTCACTCTGCCAAGCAGATTATCCTCCGGAATATAGTCAGCGCCCATTGCGAAGACATCCACACCGTTTACCTGATGTGCGAAGCACTCGCCCCATTCGTCCTTTTCGATGTGCATGGTCATGGTGCGCAGACCGATTCTGCGGGTCCACTCATCCAGCGCAACGCCGTCGCTAAACAGGGTAACCTTTACTTCGTACAGGTTCTGCTCGCCGTAGCCGTTCGGCCACCACAGCTTGGGATCGTCGATCTTGACCTCAACCGGAGAGTTCTCATACAGCGTCTTGCTTCCATCCGGAGCAGTGATCTCTACGGTGTAGGTATAAGCCTTGCCGCACTTTTTGCAGGTATGACCGCCGGTAATGTTCTTTAACTTCGGTCCTCTCTCTGCATTGCCCACGACCTCCTGCTCCACGTCGAAGGTCAGAGTAACGGATTTTGTGATGGGACGAACGGTACCGGGCTCTGTCTCGCCGGTGCGCTCATGGGTCTGCTTAATGTATACACTGTCAATTCTTGCAGTGTTGATGCCAAGCAGGGAAACCGGACGGAAAATACCGGCATCCGGAAGATGTGCGCCCCAGTCCCAGCCGAACATATAGTGTGCCTTACGCAGATGTACGAAACCTTCGAAGGTATCGTCATTGCCCAGGGTGCGGCATTTTTTGAAGGCTTCACGAATCCATTTGTTGGGAGAATGCAGGATAACCTTCAATTCATTGTCCTTATCATGCAGGATTTCCTTCACATCATATTCCCATACACGATGCATGCTCAGAGGGCTGCCCAGATGGATTTCATTTAAATAAACGTCGCCGACCGTATCGATCCCGTCAAAACGCAGCACTACGCGGTCGCTGTCTAAAAGACCGTCCTCACAATCGAAGTGAGAAACATATTCGTAGTCTTCCTCCATCAACTCGCAGGCATCGTTTTCATTGTCTTTCCAGAACGGGTTTTCCATTTTCCCGTTGGAAAGCAGGTCGCCGTATACGCTTCCGGGTACGGCTGCAGGCAGGAATTCGTCGTTGCCGATCTGCCGCATTTCCCAGTTTTCATGTAAAAACTGCTGTTTCATTGCTGTTCCCTTTCCTTTCGTACATTCTGTTATTTGATCTGACGCAGGTAATCTCCATACCAGCATACCAGCTCCTGGATATAACGCAGTTCAGATTCTTCACTGATGCTGCG
Source organism: Gallintestinimicrobium sp. (assembly GCF_046968865.1). Lineage (NCBI taxonomy): Bacteria > Bacillati > Bacillota > Clostridia > Lachnospirales > Lachnospiraceae > Gallintestinimicrobium > Gallintestinimicrobium sp. The sequence continues at coordinate 32,583 of NZ_JBKVPW010000015.1, forward strand.
GTATACTCTCTTGTAAAAATAGAACCATGTCTCCAGCTCCTTGGCAAGTGCCCAGCTGTCCGGCATATTCTCATAGGTGCAGCCCAGCACATCCGCAGTTGCGAATTTGCCGATCTGGTTAAAGATACGGATCGCATCCACTGCAACGATCTGGGGCATTACCAGTGCGCGCTTGCTGCTGTCCATCTGCTCGATCTGTGCATACAGCTCTCTTGCGATTTCTTTCAGATTTGCGTCCTTCTGATCGATGTTATCCATCTGACCGATGCGTTCCTTCATCAGGCCAACGCTGACTTCATCCTGTTCATGCAGACCGCGCTTCATTTCCCAGTAGCGTACTGCAACATTCCAGTCGTAGCCGCTGTTTTCCTGAATCTTTGCTACAACAGCCAGGTAGTTCTCACTGCTGTCCCGATATTCGATTCTGGAAATCTGACGGTTGATATCCTCGTAGGATGGAATATTGCTGTTCCAGGAGAACGCTGCACCGTAAATCATGCCGACTCTTGTGAAATCGGGATGGTTGACATGCAGATAATCGCCCCAGTCCGTATTTAACAGACCGATCGCACCGTACTTGTTTGCATAGGTACACAATCTCATGATGTTGTTGTATGCGTACCAGTTGAGTGCAGAAAATTCATTCCATCCACAGCAGCCGGGGCAGCAATACTGAACCGCTCCTGCTTCGTACATCCACTTCGTCTCTTCTTCGCGCTGGTTCCACATATAACCCCAGTTTAAGCAGATGATCTCTTTGGGAAGCTCTTTGATCATCTCCGGGAAGCCGAGGATAATATCCCCCCAGAACATGGGCCGACGGCCGTTATCCAGTAAGAACTGAGCCAGCTTCTTAATATAATCGATATAAACTCTGTCCTTGCCCAGCTTTTCCACTGCTTCTTTGTTGCGTCCTCTGCCCAGGTCAAAGGTCTCATCTGCACAAATGTTGAACTGTCTGGAGGTAAACAGCTCCATATATTCGGAAATCATACCTTCGATCAGCTGCAGGCTCTCCGGATCGGAGGTGTTGATCGTGTGGTGTGCCATTCTGCCGGTCTGGGAGAAGGGTTTTCCTTCGGAATCCTCCAGCTCGCATAAATGAGAGTATTCTCTGGAGCAAAGCAGCTTGTAAAGGTGTCCAAAGCTGGACAGGGACGGTACAAGCTCGATGCCGCGCTCTGCACAGTAACGGTCAAACTCCATGATCTCTTCTGCAGTCAGCGGAGTGTCATCTCTCCACAGCTCTGTCATACCGCGGAACAAATAGGAATGCTCTACGTACAGCTGTAACTGGTTTAACTTGTAATAAGCCATCCGGTCAGCCAGCTGCTTCAACCAGGAAAGCTTCGGAATACGTCCTCTGGTGCAGTCGAAGTAATAGCCGCGGTTTACAATTGCCGGAGCATCCTCGATATGTAAAGCGGACAGGCATGCGCCTTCCTGCTCGAGGATCTGCAGCAGCGTCTGCATACCATGCCACAGACCTGCCTCATCGCCGGTCAGTACAATTGCATCCTCGGTGATATCCAGCACATAGCTCTGGGCTTTCATGGTGTCATCCTGCTTGAAAACGACATCACCAGCCTGGGCAGCTCCTCTTGTCAGAAGGGGACGGTAGCCCAGTTCTTTTTCTGCGCCGTCACAAAACAGGGACGCCTGACGGGTCACCAGCTGGCTGCAGCTTTGATCTACCGTCACATATCTGTCATAGGCCCAGATAAAACGGCCTTCTTTTTTCTCCAGCTTCGCCGGAGCGGGAATTAAATACATAATGTAAATTCTCCTTTCCATATGGTTTGCGCGCTGTCAGACAGCTCAATCCGGAATACTCCAGGTTCCGCAACATACTTCATCTTCTGATTCCACAGGCAGAATGCCTCCTTGCCAAGCTGCAGGGAAACGGTTCTTTCCTGTCCTGCATCCAGCCATACCTTCTGGAATGCTTTCAATTCTTTCACTCTCCGTACCGTGGATGCTGCAACGTCCGTCACGTAAATCTGCGGTACGATATAGCCGCCTCTTTCACTGGTATTTTTTACAGAAAAGCGGATGGTCAGGCCCTTATTTTCCAACGCAGCCACATTGCACCGTTCTGTGCTTAAGCTGCAGGCTCCCCATTCAAAGGTCCCATAGCCAAGTCCGTAGCCAAAGGGAAACAGCGGTCCTGCCTCCTCATCCATATAGGTCATCGCCCGGTAGGAATTTTTATAATTGTAATAAACAGGAACCTGTCCTGTCGATCGCGGCAGGGAAACCGGAAGTCTTCCGGAGGGAGCAACTCTTCCTGAGATCACCTCTGCAATTGCCTGTCCGCCTCTGGGACCGGGATAAAATCCAAGGATTACACCGTCTGCCAGCTCACACACCTGGGTCAGCACCAGCGGGCGACCGCAGATCACAACTGCGATCACAGTTTTTCCGGTTTCTTTCAATGCCTTTAACAGCTCCAGCTGCGCATCCGGAAGCTCAAGGTCGCTGCAGTCCATTCCCTCTCCGCAGTCCATCAGCGTCCCCTTGTCGTCGGCCGCAGCATTATCTAAAAGCGCCGCGCCGTTTGTGTCAAAACTTGCACCGCCGAACCGGCTCGAGGAACCGCCCAGCACACAGATCACAATGTCACTGTTTTTCACAGTATCCACTGCCTCTTTCAGCAGGTTTTCATCTCGTTTTCTCAGATAACATCCCTGTGAGAACCGGATATCAGATTCTTTGAAAATCAGCTTCATGCCGTCCAATACCGTGATACCGTCGTCCCTGCGCAGCGGAGGTGTGTAGTCACCCAGCTGGTTATACAGATCGTCTGCATTTGGTCCGACCACAGCGATCTTTTTACCGGATGCCTGGTTTTCCCAAAAGGGAAGCCCCTGGTTTTTATTTTGCAGAATTACAAGCCCTTCCCGCGCCAGCTGTACACTCTCCGGATTCTGTGCATAATCCATATGGATCTCTCCCTCTTCTTCGAGGTAAGGATGCTCAAACAGTCCTCTCTCGAATTTGAGGGTCAGCACACGCAGCACTGCCTGATCAATCTGGGCTTCCTTTACAAGACCTCTGCGTACTGCTTCTTCCAGTTTGCCAAACGCCTCATCCCACAGACCGACGTCCACGCCTGACTGCAGGGCCAGCGCACCGGACACCACATTATCACCAGTCATGCTGTCAAGCTGATCGATGGCAACACCATCAGACATCACGATACCGTCAAAGCCCATCTCCTTGCGGATGACATCATTTAACAGCCAGCGATTTGCGTGACAGTAAACGCCGTCAATCTCATTATAGGCAGCCATGATGCCCTTGGCTCCTGCCTTGATTGCAGCCGCTGCCGGAGGAAAATGAATTTCCCGAAGTTCGCGTTCTCCAATTCTTGCCGCGCTCGCATTGACGCCGCCGGTTCCTTCGCCCTGTGCTGCAAAATGCTTTGCTACAACCTCAGGTCCGCTTTCCTGCATACCGATTACGGCAGCTTCTGCCATCCGCGCAGACAGATACGGATCTTCACTGTAGCATTCCTCACTGCGTCCCCATCTGGGATCCCGCAGCACATCCAACATCGACATTAAGGCAAGATCCACACCCATATTCTGCAGCTGACGGCCGCTTACCCGGTACGCTGCCCGGACCATTGCAGGATCAAAGGTCGCTCCGGCCAGAAGGTTTACCGGAAGCAGATAGCCGTCCAGCGCCTGATGTCCGTGGGGGCATTCCGAGCTCATCATTACAGGAATACCGAGTCTGGAATGCTCCAGCACATAGCGCTGTACCTGATTATATGCTTTTTTGGAAAGCACGCCGGTCAGACCGGTTTCGTAATTCTTATCCGCCCAGGGATCTGCACGATATAAACCGTACAAAACTCCCAGACCGCTGTATTTTTCAACCTCCTGACAAAATTCCTCCGACAGCTCGATGGTATCCTCACCATTTACACATTTCCGCTCATAAATCCGAAATCCGTAAAGGCGTTGATTGAGCTGACCGATCTTTTCTGCCAGAGTCATCTCCTCCAGGAGAGCCTTCGCCCTCCTGACAGGAGCTAAAGAAGCATCCTGATATGCCTTCATTTATTCACAATCTCCGTATTTTTCTTTCAGCAGTTCGATTCCGTACTCTCTCGGAGTACCCTTTAAACGCTCCATATAGGACTTCAGCTGTCCTCTGCAATGCTCGGGGCCGCCCTCCCGCATTACGGTCCACATGGGATCTACATCGTAATGAGAGGTCTTCATCATCTTGTCATTCCAGTCGAGGATCATCTTCGCACCCTTTGCGCACAAGTCAGGGCGCTCCTCTGCCAGGTTGTGCTGCTCGTGAGGATCTTCCTTTACATTGAACAGCATTTCCTCCGGGAACAGATGATACCCGCCGTGTACGGTTCTGATATATACATAGTCATCAAACCGGGCACTTCTCTGGCACACATGGGCACACTGGGTCAGAATCGCATAGGGCTTGGAGCAGTCTGTTCCATCCCTTAATGCCTTTGCAAAGGAATTGCCGTCATAATGATAACGATCCGAAAACATCGGTGTACCCAGCAGTTCCTGCACGGTAGGTGTCAGGTCTGTATTGTCATAGAAGCCCTTAACCACTGCGCCTTTCTGCATGCCGGGCCAGCGAACGATCATAGGAATACGGCAAACCGGCTCATCCGCAGTGCCATGCTCTCCGTAGATACCGAACTCGCCAAGGTCTTCGCCGTGATCCGCTGTGATAATGATCGCAAGATCATCGTCATACAGTCCGTTATCCTTTAACCAGCCAATGATCTGACCGATGTTATCGTCTGTGTATTTTACGCCGTCATCATACAGATCCAGAAGGTGCTTTGCCTCTTCCAGAGTTGTCAGCTTACCGGGGTGCTTTGGCCACTGAGGAAACGTATCATCATTCCACATGTTGATCTCGTTTGCGCAGTGGGGTCCGATGTGCAGCAGGTGCTCTTCAAAGGTCTTCTCGTCGATCCAGTCATCCGGAAGCGGCGTATCCGCAAACTGGCTCGGATAATCTGCCGGTGTACGATAAGGGGTATGAGGATCCCAGTAATGCACATGCATCATCCAGTTATCCTTCTTGCCGTTTCTCTCCAGCCAGTCCAGCACATGAGGCGTTACCATCTCTGCGGACTCGCTGCCTCTCCTGCCTACGTTGTAGCATTCATTGAAACCGGAATTAAACCACCATGCACTGTGACGTTCTGCAAAGGAAGAGAAGGAAACCGTATGCATTCCGGCTCTTCTAAACTGCATGAACAGTCCGTTCTCAGACATGTCATCCGTAAAGCTTCTGGTGATTCCCTGCAGACGCATATCCGCAGCTGTACCGCCATGCCCCACAATTCCGTTATGAATTCCATACTGTCCGCTGATCATGGATGCTCTGGACGGAAGGCACGGTGCATTCGGGCAGTAATAATCATCGAACCGCACTCCCTCCTTTGCAATTTCATCCATTACAGGTGTGGTATTTCTGCCATAGCCATAACAGCCCATATGATCCGCCCGCAGCGTATCAATGTCAAACAGTAATACTCTCATTTGTGAGTTGCTCCTTTTCCCCATTTTTTATAACAACAGAAAATCATTTTCTGCAGTTTTCAATTTTTCCCCGCTCTCATTTCGGAAGGTGTGCTGTCATAATAATTATGAAAATGCTGATAGAAATAATTCATGTTGGAATATCCTACTTCCGCGGCTACCGAAGAAATCTTGTCGTCGGTATTTAGAATCCTCTCCCGCGCGACATACATCCGGTATGCCATCAGGTATTCCGAAAATTTCATATCTGTTTCCTTGATAAAAATCTGACCAAGATAGGTCGCATTCATCCGGAATCGGTCGGCTATACTTTTTAAGGAAATATGCTGCCCATATTCCATTGCCACGATCATAACGATCTTACGGATCAGCGGGGAAAATTCCTCATAGGGCCGCCGCAGGATCGGATCTTCGTTTTTACGCACCTCCAGCTGCACAGTTCCGTGCAGGTTTTCTACCACAACCTGTTCAATGCGCTTCTGAAGCTGATCCTTATCAAGGGGCTTTAACAGATAATCCACTGCGCCGCAACGCAGTGCTTCACAGGCATACTGAAAATCGTCATATCCGCTCATCATAATATAGTTGGATTTGACACCCATTCCATTTAAACAATTAATCAGTTCATAGCCAAATTCATTGCCGATCCGTACATCCACCAGGCAGACATCCGGTTTCCAGTCCACCACATGGGATACCACTTCAAAACAGCTTCTGGCGGTCCGGATTCGTTCAAAGCCAAGAGATTTCCAGTCAAGAAGCCTGCAAATGCCTTCGGCAATGGCAGGTTCATCATCCACGATCACCAATGTGTACATCTTCTTCCACCTTTCCCGGTATCAGGATAGAAATTTTAAATCCCCCTTCCGGGTTATTCCCGATTTCCATCTTAAAACCATTTCCATAAAAATAATTCAAACGCATATATACGTTTCTCAGTCCGATATCCGCTTCCGGATCGTCATTTCCTTCGCGCATCGTCTTCTGTACCTGCTCCAGCTGATCTGCAGGAACACCGGAGCCATTGTCCATGATTTCGATCACGGTGTCCGAGCCTTGTGGATGTCCGCTGATGATCAGCAGATTATACATGCTCTCCCGGTCAAAGCCATGAGTAAAGAAATTTTCCGCAAGGGGCTGCAGCCAAAAACTCACCGTCGGGATTTCTCTGAGTGCATCTTCCAGCTCGACCTGATAGAAGAAATTATCTCCAAACCGCAGCTCCATGATCTTTAGATACATTTCAAGCAGCTTAAACTCTTCTCCCAGCGTGATGGTATCCTTCGTATGGGTTCTGGCACGATACAGAGCCCCAAGCAATGCGATCGCATCCGCCGTATCCCGGTCTCCTTCCAGCAACGCCCTGGAGCGCAGCGTTTCCAGTGTGTTATATAAGAAGTGCGGGTTGATCTGATGCTGCAGTGCACGCATCTGAGTCTCCTGCTCCTTCAGCTTCCAGACATATTCCCGCTGGATATGACCCTGCAGTTTTGCACCCACATCCTTTAGGGCAACTGCGATCATGCCATATTCATTTTTGCGCCGCTCGCTGCTTAAATCTTCCTCCTGAACATCCGCAAACTCACCGGATTCCATGTGCGAAAGCATATGAATGATCTTGGAAAGAAACTCATAATCCGCTTTCAGCTGCATATTGGTAAACAGAATGATCCCAAAGGCTATCAGAAACAGTGTTGTCCCTATCACGCCAACGACATAACGATTATCCGCCACCAGCTCTCCGATACTTTTTATGACAACATAGGAAAACGTTCCCTGGTTGGATGTATGTTTTGTAAAAAAAGTCCTCCGGCTGCCGGTATTCTCCAGCCAGTCAAACTGCACCCCCCGCAGGGCCGCCTGGAACAGCTCTGCTTCCTGCTGTGGGCTCATCTTGCTGTGGGCAAGCATATCCCCATCTGCATCGAAAATCCCCCAGGAAGCATTGATCTCATCATTGTCCTCATAAAAATCCGCCGTGCTGATCCAGAAATCCATCGTTCCCATTGAAATACTCATGTTATCCGGATCACGAACCGAATAAGAGGACGCCATAATATCCCCGAATCCTGGAATTGTCTTCACATCCTCGATTGTACGACATTCAAAATCCACCCACAAATCATAGTTCGTCATTCGCAGAGCTTTTATACCGTTATCCGACCGCAGCGTTACACCGCAAATCTTCGTCCTGCCATCTAAAAACAGCTTCTTGATATCTGACGGCACATACCGGATTTCCGAATCACTGTTCAAACTGTTTTCCCGGCGCTTTGCGATGTAGTCCTGATTGTTCACAGCGCCAAACAATGCCTTTAAATCTTCCATCAGCGCCGTATCGGTGTACAAGCCTTCCACATAGGACCGTGTCCAGGTCTGAATATTTTCCAGCTGGCGCTCCTTTTGCTGGAAGCGGTACTGAGACTGGATCTGCACATCATTGATCCAGTTGCGGATAAAGAAAAACAGAACGCCCGAAAACGCGCTCAGGCAAAGCACAATGACTACGATGATTGTCCCAAGAAATTTTTTCCGATAGATCCGATATTCCAAAAATGTACTGTGGCCTTTGCTCATTTGCTGTCTTCTCCTGTGTCATACATCTTCTGCGAAGCCGCAGCTTTCCGATCCCTATTCCTAGCTCGATTATATCCTGTCTATATAGACTTTGCAAGCGTGACCACTCTGCGGACGCTGTGTTCTTCGTGCTTTCCCATGCACAGATCTGCATGGGGACAGGTTATCTGTACATGGGAAAACACAAAGGAGCTGTTATGGCAAAAGGCCGCCCGAACCAAAGTTCGGACGGCCTGTCTTTAGTTCCTTATCCAATCAATATGACAGGGAAATGTTACTTCACCTTTTACAGTTTCTTCTGCATCCGGCATTCTTCCCCTGCAGATTAGTTCGCAAAGAACTCGTCAACCTGCTTCTGTGCCTCTTCGATAACGGTATCCAGGCCTGCAGCCTTCAGCTCTTCGATACAAGCGGGAACTGCAGTTGCCGGATCAGATGCACCGGTCAGCAGGTCATTCTTGTACTTATCCCAAACAGTGTTGCAGTTTGCGATCTCGTTCTGAATATTGGTTACATCCAAAGCAAAGCCCAGGCAGGTAGAAGATACAGCAGATTCGTTCTGCTCTTTTACCTGATTCCATGCATCCGGATCGCCATCCGCCTGAGTAGACAGGATGAAGAAGGTACCCTGTGTATAGGAAGGCCAGTTCCAGTCATCACGCAGCTTCTGTACTGTGCCGTCTTCTGCGTACTCCATGTAGTTGCCTTCTGTACCATATGCACACATATCACGGAATTTGGAATCTGTGTTCATCAGCTGCAGAACCTTCAGCGCTTCTGTCTTATACTTGGAGTTTGCAGAGATCGCGTTCATAGAACCCTGAATGGTCTCGGTTGTGTACAGAGGTCCGAATACCTGAGTCAGGTCATACTTCTCAATACCCGCGTTGAATGCCCATGTGGTTGCTGCTGCAGGCCAGCCCTGTGCAGAACCGAAGATGGAACCTTTACCGCCGTCTGTTACAACGTTAGCATCGGGATTGATGATGCCGTCCTGATACCATTTGTGCAGCCAGTTTAAGCCGTCCATGATATCATCCTGCTCCAGTGTGCATACAACCTTGCGGCTTGCATCGTCATATTTTACGCCGATGGGCTGCAGACCGGAAGCAAGACCGTCATAGTTGTTGAAGAAGCCGTTGAAGGTAGAGCCCTGAGCCAGCTGCATCGGGTATTTAGATTTGCCTTCCCCCTCTTTGATGGTCTGCAGAGCGTCATTTAAGGTTGCATAATCTTTGATGCTGTCTACATCAATGTTATACTTCTGTACATAAGCATCATCCAGCATCCAGAACTGGGTCAGGGAAGAATCCTTGTAGGTCGGTACTGCATATACATTACCGTGGATCTTGGCACCTTCCCACAGGTCTGTAGGAATGAAGTTGTACAGATCGGGGGTTTCCGTCTGAACAAGGTCTGTGATGTTCTCCAGAGCATTCAGATTTACAAATTTGGTGTAGTTTGTGTTGTTTACGAACATCAGGTCGAAGTATTCGCCGGTGTTGATGATGTTGTTCATCTTGGTTTCGTAATCTGCCCAGCCTGCGATCTTAACATCGATTCTTACGCCGATCTTTTCTTCTGCGTAATCGCTGATCTGAGATACAGCCTGATCGAAATCGTCTGCAGGTGTTCCGCCTATAGTCCACCATACCAGGGTAGGTACTTCACCATTGCTTGCTGCAGAATTAGAAGCGGCTTCTGTTCCGGCTGCAGCGCCGTCAGTTGTGGACGCAGAGCTGCCACAGCCTGCCAGCATTCCAGCTGTCATAGCGGCAACAACGCCCAGGGCAAGAATCTTGTTCATGCTCTTGTTTTTCATAATGTCTCCTCCTTAAAATCGGGCTCCCTGTATGCAGAGAGCCCGTTTCTATACCACAGCCGGTTCTTCCGGCAGGATATCAAATTAAAACACACAGATAATATAGGGAATATCAGCCCTTAACCGCACCAACCGTCAGACCGGAAATGAAGTACTGCTGGAAGAACGGATATGCGCAGGCGATAGGCAATACGATAATAACTACGATAGACATACGAGCCGCTTCCTTCGGCATCTTTGCAAGCATTTCTGCTGCAGATGCACCCAGTGTTGCTGCATTCTGTACCAGCATCTGGATATTGGTCAGGATCTGGTTTAACAGAGCCTGCAGGGAAAGGAGCTTGGTGTTATCAATGTACAGCATGGACTGATACCAGTCGTTCCAGTATGCGAAGCAAAGGAACAGACCGATAGTTGCCAGTACCGGCAGGGAAATCGGAAGAACAATTCTGCTGAAAATCGTCAGCTGAGATGCACCGTCCATCTTCGCGGATTCGATCAGGGATTCCGGAACTGTTGTCTTAAAGAAGGTACGACAGATAATAACGTTAAAGGATGAAACTGCCAGAGGCAGAATCAGTGCCCATATCGTGTTCTTTAAGCCCAGCAGCTGGCTGACTACGAAGTAGGTGGAAACCAGACCGCCATTAAATACCATGGGGATAAATACCACCATTGTAAGGAAACCGTTTAATTTGTAGTTCGGACGGGAAAGTACATAGCCCATCAGAGTTGTCAGCATAACACCCAGAACCGTGCCAACGATCGTTACAAACAGAGAGACACCCAGTGCTCTCAGCAGCATCGTGCTCTGAGAAGCCAGGAATGTGTAGCCCTCAAGAGAGAAGATCTTGGGGATGAAGCGATATCCGTATTCTGTGATGGAATCCTCAGCAGAAAAAGAAATTGCAACAACCAGCAGGATCGGTATTACGCACAGCAGCGACATAATAATGAAAATGATATTCAGTACAGCGTTAGCGCCTTTGGATACCCGGTTGAACCGGTCGAACCCGGTAGGCTCGTCTTTGTTTACTCTTTTAATTTTTTTCGTTGTTTCCATTGTTCTTCTCCCTTAAATCATTGCGCTCTCACGGTCAATCTTACGAACGATCGCATTCGCCGTCAGAATCGTAATACATCCGGCAACAGACTGTACAAAGGCCGCAGCGGACGCCATACCGGTGGTCGAAGTTTTCAACTGTTTGAAAACATATACATCCAGAGTATATACATAATTGTACAGCGTATTGGAATCTCTGGGCACCTGATAGAACAGACCGAAGTCGGAGTAGAAAATACGTCCTACTGCCATGATAAACATCATGATGATAACGGTCTTCATCAGAGGCAGAGTGATGTAGCGGATCTGCTGCCAGATCGTAGCGCCGTCGATACCGGCTGCTTCATAATAGGTCTTGTCAATACCGGTGATGGTTGCCAGATAAACGACCATTCCGTAGCCAAGACCCTTCCACAGGTTCATAAATACCAGGAACGGAGGCCACATAGCAGGCTTCATATACCACTGCTGACGTTCCATTCCCCAGGACTCCAGCATACCGTTGATCAGACCCTTGTCATAAGACAGGAATGCCCAAACCAGTGCGCTTACAACGACCCAGGACAGGAAGTAAGGCATGAACATCGCAGTCTGATACGCTTTTGCAAGCTTCTTGCTGTGGAGCTGTCCAACTGCGATTGCTGCAGCAACCGGTGCCACAATGCCAAGGATAATGAAAATGACATTATATCCCAGCGTATTACGCAGGATCAGCCAGATATCCTTTGAGGAAAACAGGAATTTAAAGTTGTTAAATCCCACCCATTCACTTTTAATAAAGCTTGTTAAAAATCCACCGTATACCTTGTAGTTCTTAAATGCGATGATAATACCGAACATCGGCAAAAAGCAGAACAGCAAATACCAGATGGTAGTCGGCAGTGCCAATAACGACAGCTCTGTGTCGTCTTTACCCCAGATGCGTTTCTTGCCTCTGCGGCCAGTCTTTTCGTTACTCATTTTCCGTTTTCCTCCTTCTTCGCAGATTCCTCACGTAAATTCCTTTACTCGGAAACTATATGCTTATTATAACTTAGTCAATTTGACTTCACAACCTAAAATTTATTATATACTAGTATAAAAAGGCCAGTTCAGGTGTACAATTTTATCTTTTGTTTTTGTGCATTTTTTACACAGTTTTTCACCAGATTTCGGCACATCGCTTTTTTAAGAATGTAAAAGCTGTATAAGGACAAGTTGCATGCACCTAACGTTTTGAATATAATTTTTGCTTTTTTCATATTCTCAACTCTTTTTTTCCTATATATAATAGGCTCTCCGGATTTTATGCCGAGAGAGCCTATCATGCTGTGCATTATCACTTTTATACAATCTGATGCTGTTTATTTGGCAAAAAACTCATCAATCTGTCTCTGTGCTTCTTCGATGACTTTATCCAGACCCGCTGCCTTCAGTTCTTCGATGCAGGCAGGAACTGCAGTCTCCGGATCCGACGCACCGGTCAGCATATCATTTTTGTATTTATCCCATACCATATTGCAGTTTGCAACTTCATTCTGGATATCCGTGATATCCAGTGCAAATCCAAGGCAGGTAGAGGAAACAGCGGTTTCATTCTGTTTCTTAACCTGTTCCCAGGCATCCGGATCGCCGTCCGTTTGCGTAGACAGAATGAAGAACGTACCCTGTGTATAAGAAGGCCAGTTCCAGTCGTCACGCAGTTTCTGTACGGTACCATCCTCAGAATATTTCATGTAATTGCCTTCTGTACCATATGCACACATATCACGGAACTTGGAATCTGTATTCATCAGCTCCAGAACTTTCAGCGCTTCTGCTTTATATTTGGAGTTTGCAGAAATCGCATTCATGGAGCCCTGGATGGTGCCGGTCGCATACATCGGCCCGAATACCTGCGTCAGATCATATTTGTCAATTCCGTTATTGAATGCCCATGTGGTAGCTGCTGCAGGCCAGCCCTGTGCAGAGCCGAAAATAGACTGCTTGCCGCCATCTGTTACAACGTTTGCATCCGGATTGATGATGCCATCCTGATACCATTTATGCAGCCAGTTCAGTTTTTCCTTCACATCATCCTGCTCCAGAAGACTAACTACTTTACGTTCTTCATCTTCGTACCAGACACCGATTGCAGAAACACCGCCTGCCAGATCATCATAACCATTGAAGAAGCCGTTAAAAGTAGAGCCCTGTGCCAGCTTCATCGGATATACAGATTTGCCTTCCCCTTCTTTGATCGTCTGCAGCGCATCATTTAAAGTAGCAAAATCCTTAATGCCCTCCACATCAATATTATATTTCTGTACATATGTATCATCCAGCATCCAGAACTGTGTCATGGAAGAATCTTTATAAGTAGGAACTGCATATACATTATTATGAATTTTAACACCGTCCCAAAGCTCCTGGGGGATGAAACCATACAGATCCGGAGTTTCAGACTGAACTAAATCTGTAATATTTTCCAGCGCATTCAGATTTACAAATTTGCTGTAGTTTGTGTTGTTTACAAACATCAGATCGAAATACTCACCGGTATTTACGATATTGTTCATCTTGGTATCATAATCCGCCCATCCGGCAATCTTGACATCAATTCTTACACCGATCTTCTCTTCGGCATAATCACTAATTTCAGAAATTGCCTGATCGAAATCATCTGCAGGTGTGCCGCCTACAGTCCACCAGATCAGAGTAGGGACTTCCCCGTTATCCGTTTTTGCGGTCTCCTGTACAGCAGCAGTTTCGCTTGTTTCTGCAAGGGTCTCCGTATCTGCAGAAGCGTTGTCTGTTGCTGCCGCAGGTGCAGAGTTTCCACAGCCTGCAAACATTCCTGCCGTCATAGCTAAAACAAGTCCAGTCGTCAGCATTCTGTTTCCCGTTTTCCTTTTCATATCTTTCCTCCTTCTTTAAAAGCAGCTTCCCCGCTTTCTTTTTATAATTATAAGGAAGTCTTATGATTCTTTCTATCATTTAACGGTTTGTCTTTTTTCTCTTTTTGCACTTTTCGGAAGTACACAGGCTGCTTTCTTATCCATCTGAATCCATGTTTCTTTAAATCGGGGGTTATCCTTCCCACTACCTGGGCATGTTCAGGACTTTCACCTGCGAGAGCGCGCCCATGGCGCGCAAACGAAAAGACCCCCCGGGAAACCCGGAGGGTCTTTTTATGATGACAGAATCATTATTCAGCAAAGAAAGCATCCAGCTGCTTCTGAGCCTCATCGATAACAGTCTGCAGACCAGCTGCATTCAGTTCATCAATGATGGTAGGAACAGTTGTCTCAGGATCAATCGCACCTGTTAACAGGTCGTTATTGTATTTCTCCCAAGCAGTGTTTACATTTGCGATTTCGTTCTGAACCGGTTCGGGATCGAATACGAAGCCCAGGCATGTAGAAGAGGTTGCAGCTTCATTCTGCTCTTTTACCTGCTTCCAAGCATCCGGATCGCCATCAGACTGTGTAGCCAGGATGAAGAAGGTACCCTGTGTATAAGTAGGCCATACCCAGTCATCACGAAGCTTTGTAACAGTGCCATCCTCTTCATACTGCATGAAGTTTCCTTCGGTACCAAATGCACACATATTACGGAACTTCGCATCGGTGTTCATCAGCTGCAGAACCTTCAGTGCTTCTGCCTTGTAATTGGAGTTAGCAGAAACTGCATTCATGGAACCCTGGATTGTCTCGGTAGTATACAGAGGTCCGAATACCTTTGTTACATCATACTTCTCAATACCCTGACCAAATGCCCAGGACTCTGCTGCTGCAGGCCAGCCCTGACCTGTGCTGAAGATAGCGCCCTTGCCGGCATCTGTTACAACGTTAGCATCGGGATTGATGATGCCATCTACATACCATTTATGCAGGTAGTTCAGGTTTTCTTTTACATCGTCCTGCTCCAGCAGGTTTACAACCTTACGGCTCTCATCGTCATACTTAACGCCCATGACAGCAACGCCTGCTGTCAGTCCGTCATAGCCGTTGAAGAAACCATTAAAGGTAGCTCCCTGAGACAGATGGATCGGATATACAGACTTGCCTTCACCCTCTTTGATGGTGTGGATGATGGGATCCAGAGTCGCAAAGTCCTTAATGCTTTCCATGTCAATGTCGTACTTCTGTACAATAGAGTCATCCAGCATCCAGAACTGAGTCAGAGAAGAATCCTTGTAGGTAGGAACTGCGTATACCTTCTCTTTGATGGTAGCGCCTCTCCACAGGTCTTCGGGAATGAAATCATACAGCTCAGGTGTCTCAGACTGTACCAGCTCTGTAATATCAGCAAGTGCGTTCAGGTTAACGAACTTGGTGTAGTTTGTATTGTTTACAAACATCAGGTCGAAATACTCACCGGTGTTAACGATGTTGTTCATCTTGGTTGCCCAGTCAGCCCAGCTTGCGATCTTAACATCGATTCTTACGCCGATCTTCTCTTCTGTATAGTCGCTGATCTCTGCGATGGTCTTATCGAAATCATCGGGAGGTGTTCCGCCGATGCTCCACCAGATCAGAGTAGGCACTTCACCATTGTCTGCCTTCGCGGTATCGGTGGAAGTTTTGTCATCCGTAGCTTCTGTAACGGTTGTGTCAGCAGCACCCTTGTCTGTTGTTGTGGATGCTGTGTTTCCGCAGCCTGCCAGCATACCAGCTGTCATAGCAGAAACGAGACCCAGCGCAAGAAGCTTGTTTACGTTCTTCTTTTTCATACGTTCCTCCTTTTGTGCACTTTTGCACTTTTGATTCCCTCTCAGGAATATTTTTGAACAATTTGAATCGTTTTGGGCCGATTCAATCGTTCCGTCCGTCATTCGGTATACATTCTTATGTTCCGAACTGATGTATTTATTATATATTAGCAAATCTGTCCGCACAACCTAAAATATGTTATATACCAGTATAAAAATATTATCTTCAATATACAAAAGTGGCGCTTAATTTTGTGCATTTTGTATGTCTCCCTGTTTTTTGTTCTGCTGCTTCACTGTGGTTACGCATAAAAAAGGGTGATTTTTGAAATATTCCATCTCACTTTTTTAGGATAGACACCACACTTTTGTAAGGCTTATACTGTGCATAAAGGCAACGGTCTTGTCCGTCCTTCGGCAGAATCCTGACATGCTCTGCCTCAATATTGCCATCCGGAGGAGGTTATCTTATATTATGGCAAAGGATAATATTTTGCTGATCACAACGGATCAGCAGCGTTTTGACACTCTGAACGCATGGGGGAATCAGAGTATCTTTACACCGCATCTGAACTATATGGCGGCAATGGGCATCAGCTACAAAAACTGCTATGCCAGCTGCCCGATCTGCGTTCCGTCCCGTACAACCATCATGACCGGACGCCAGGGCTACGAAAGCGGTGTGATTTCCAATGCAACCCATGAGACTTTTATGCGTGCCTGCACTGAGGAACGCTCCACCCTTCCCGCTGTTTTGACAGACGCCGGTTATCAGACCTGTGCAAAGGGTAAGATGCACTTTGAGCCCGCCCGCGCCCACTATGGCTTCGAGCATATGAAGCTGCCCCTTGACTACATGCGCGAATATGACAAGAAACAGGTTCTTGCACATCCCAAGGCCCACGGTGTCGGTGAATGTGAGGCAGAGCCTGTGATCTCCACTGTAGATGTCAAGGACAGCATCACCAGCTGGATTGCAGAAGAGTCCATCGATTTTCTGGAGACCCGTGACACGACGCGTCCGTTCTTTCTATGGACAAGCTTTACCAAGCCCCATCCGCCCTTTGATCCCTGCCGTGACTTCTGGGAGCTGTATGACAATATCCCGATGCCGGACGCGGTTACAGGCGACTGGTCCAGAACCGTTGAAGAGACCCCTCAGGGCTTCCTTGCAGGTTCTTATGAAAACACGAACCTGCATCTGTTTGGTAAAGAGCAGCGCGCTGCTTCCAAACGCGCCTACTATGCCTGCATCACACAGGTCGACTATGCACTGGGACGTATCTTTGGCTGTCTGAGAGAAAATGACCTGTTCAAAAACACCTGGATCATCTTTACTGCAGACCACGGCGAGATGCTGGGAGACCACCATATGTCCCAGAAGAATCTGTTCTTTGAAGGCAGCGCTCATGTACCGCTTCTGATCATGCCTCCCCAGGGACGCAGCCTTCCCCAGAACATCAGCGTAGAAGCTCCGACTGACCTTGTAGACCTCTATCCTACGATCCTTGCAATGGCAGGGCTTTCTTCCCCTGTTTCTGTCAGCGGAAGAAACCTGCTTGAACCAGTTCCCATGGATCGTATATTCTTTGGAAACAGTTTAAACAGGAACTTCTGTGTCATGGAGGAAAAGGTGAAGCTGGTTTACTCTGCAGTCGGCGATCACGTTCTGCTCTTCGACTTAAATACCGATCCCATGGAACAGCACAACCTCGCAGAGGATCCTGCCTGGCAGGAACGCAAGGCAAAGCTCTGGAAGCTTCTGCTGGAGCATACCGCACAGTATACGCCAGAGGCGCTGGACGAGAAGGGTCAGTTCCTTACCTACGAAGCCCCCCACTTCCCCGGCGATGTGCCCGGACGGTGGTTTGGTTTCCATTATCATGATTATTCCGTGGATACGTTCCACTAAGGACAACGTATAAGACTCAAAAACCGGGCAGAAAAAATCTGCCCGGTTTTTGAGTCTCAGTGCTGTCAGATGAAGGATTTATCTTTTGCACCTTTTATCCATTCACCAACGAATTTTTCAGACATCCTATCATCGGAGCCCCTGTCCGGAGTCTCCCCTGTTCCACAAATCCTTCTTCTCGCCCTTCCAGGGCCTCGATCATCCAGCCCCTCATTTTCTGAACTCTTTCCTGATATTCTGCATCACAAACTGCATTGTGCTGCTCCCTGGGATCCTTTGACAAATCAAAATACTGCTCTTCTCCGCTTTGGGAATACCAGATAAATTTATCCTGCTCCGTAACAATATAATGATTGGATTCCTCTCCATACAAATGTTCCCCATGCAGCCACGGGCGAATGCGTTCCTCCGTTTTTTTCACCATAGGAAGAAGACTTTTCCCATCTACTTCCTCCGGTACCGGTGCATGAGCCAGATCCAGAAAGGTAGGCATAAGATCTCTCAGCTCCACAACATTGTGGCAAACCTGTCCCTCTTTCCCCCCAATCCATGACTTCGGTCCTGAAATAATCAGCGGAATATGACAGCTTCCCTCATAGGGACGGCATTTTCGAAACATATAGTGATCGCCTAATTCTTCTCCGTGATCAGAGGTAAAAATAATCACCGTATTGTCCATAACCCCAGATTCTGTCAGACTCTGAAGCAGCCTTCCTATTTGATGATCCACATGAGTGATACAGGCATAATATCCAATCTGCGCCTCCCTGATCAGCTCCGGGTCAACCGGTCCTGTGGAAGAATCAAAAATCCTGCCGGACCGCTCCAGTTCCCCGGGGTTCTCCCAGTCTCCCAGTGCGGGTGTCCTTAGCTTTTTGTTCCGATACAGATCAAAATAACACTGTGGCGCATCCAACGGCGGATGCGGACGCACATACGACACCATCAGGAAAAAGGGCTTTTCCCTGTCCCGACGGCGCAAAAAATCAATTGCCCGGGTCGTAACCCAGTTTGTCGGATGGAGAGACTCTTCATAAATCCACGGTCTGGAAACCCACGAATTGCATTCCAGACCGGTATCCGTAACATCTGTCTCAATTCCTTTTTCCTTTTTCAGCCAGTAAAAATAATCATCTGCGATCTTCTGAGCTTCATAATAGGGAACCGTCTCCCTCCTATACGCCCCCAAATAACCATCATGCAGCTCTATATTATGAAATCCCATCAGATTGCGCAGCGGGTGCACGTGCATTTTTCCTACACACTGCGTATAATATCCGGCTTTTGCCAGCTCTCCGGCCATGGTATGGGGATATCGAAACGTTACCCGGTCCTGATACCCAACCCGGCCGTGTTTTTCCTGCGAAAGCCCTGTATGGAGGGCCGCTCTCGCAGCAATACAGCTGGGGCAGGCCGAATATGCTCTGTCAAACAGCGTTCCTCGTGCTGCCAGCGTATCCAGAAACGGAGTTTTCACATCCGGATGCCCTGCGATTCCCATACAATCTCCACGCATCTGATCCGTCATAATAAAAACAATATTTGGTTGCTTCTGTTCCATAACCTCCCCCATGTCTCCGGCTATTTACACGCCCCGTATATCTTACCGTGCCACGCGGATATCGCAGTAATCCAGAACCAGCTCACAGAACATGGC
Organism: Gallintestinimicrobium sp.; assembly: GCF_046968865.1. Taxonomy (NCBI): domain Bacteria; kingdom Bacillati; phylum Bacillota; class Clostridia; order Lachnospirales; family Lachnospiraceae; genus Gallintestinimicrobium; species Gallintestinimicrobium sp. Next base: position 51,826 of record NZ_JBKVPW010000015.1, read on the forward strand.
ATTTGCCCAGGAGAACCACTCTCTGGTGTAATTTGCAGGATCATTCACATCGAAGCCCTCGTGCATCATGTGCTTGCCGGCATCGGTATTTTTCATGGTGTTCAGGATCGCAAGCTTTTCTTCCTTTGTCTTGCTGGTCAGACCCTGGATCGCCAGAGCAATATGCCAGATATAGCCAGGCTTGGTGTGCTGGCTGCCTACACCCTTTGCACAGCTGCCTTCATAATAGTAAGGATTTGCACAGCTGAGCACAAAATTGCGGGTGTTTTCCACAACCTGACGGTCATCCGCCTCGTAGCCAAGGTAATCCATAGCCAGCAGACTGGGTACATTTGCATCGTCCATCAGCATATACTGACCGTAGCCGTCTACTTCGTATGCATAAACCTTACCATAGTAATAGTTATCTACGATCGCCATGCTTTCGATGGCATCGTGGATCTCTTTTTTCAGGGAAGCTGCTTCTGCTGCCAGAGCCTCATCCTTTAATACTTCATGTGCAATGGTTTCCATATAGCCCAGAACAACTGTTGCAAACATATTGGACGGGATCAGATAGCCGTAGATGCAGGCATCATCGCTGGGACGGAAGCCCGACCAGGTCAGACCTACGCCGGATTTTACCAGAGCGCCCTTGCCTTCTCTGGACAGGGTATCTGTAAAGTAGCAGCCCTTACGCTGGAAGGAATAAGGGGATTTCTCCTCGTGATACTGCTCGGTTTTCCATACGTTCAGGATGGTGTGCAGACCTTTTACGAAATTGTCATCAAAATGGTCTGTACGTCCGGTGTTTTTCCAGAGCAGATATGCGAACTGAACGGGATAGCACAGAGAGTCGATCTCATATTTGCGTTCCCAGAGCCAATCGCTCATTTCCGTCTCATCGTGATCCCAGCAGTTGCCGTTTTCTTCCTGATTGAAGGCATTTGCATAGGGATCATGGTTTACAAAGAAAAACTGTCTTCTGGACAGACCAGCCAGCAGGTCGGAAATCTCCTGATCCTCTGCTGCAGCTACCAGATAGGGGCGCACCTGTGCAACGGAATCCCGCAGCCACATCGCCGGGATATCACCGGTGATAACATGGGTTGTGCCGTCCTCCATCTTTTTCACAGTTGTATCCAGGGTGTTGGAAAAACAGTTGATAAACAGTTCTACCATTGCAGGATCCTCTGCAAAGGTCTCTTCCACCTTGTGAATCAGCTTCTGCAGGGATACCGGTAAATTCTCTTTCATTGGTATGTACTCCTCTCTTCTTAGATACTTCTATAGTGCTGGGTTTTTCCCAGTCTGTCAAGATAGAAAAAACTCATATTCTATCCCCTTTTTCTTAACCCTGAAGTTCCCTTGCATCTTTCCGAATGGTGCGTGGCCCTGCAGCACTTGCTCTGTTTTCAAAACCATGTTAAAATCAATCCATTACGATTCACAGGATAGGTTCCATTACAGCAGGAGCAAAACGAGACAAGGATTTTTATTATGAAGCAACAGCAGGACAAATACGATATTTTAAAAACCTATTATGGATATGATACGTTCCGTGACGGACAGGAGGAGCTGATCGACTGTCTGTTAAACGGGCAGGATGTCTGCGGCATTATGCCCACCGGCGCCGGGAAATCCGTCTGCTATCAGGTTCCAGCCCTGCTGCTGCCTCATGTTACCCTCGTGGTCTCCCCCCTGATTTCCCTGATGAAGGACCAGGTTCGTGCCCTGAATCAGATGGGGGTCCACGCAGCCTATTTAAACAGCTCTCTTTCCTGGAATCAATATAAAAAGGCCCTCGCTTATGCCAAAGAAGGCCGTTATAAGATCATCTACGTTGCGCCGGAACGGCTGCTGACGGAAGATTTTCTGGATTTTGCAGCCTCCACACCGATTTCGCTGCTGGCAGTTGATGAAGCCCACTGTGTATCCCAGTGGGGGCAGGATTTCCGCCCCAGCTATTTAAAAATCCCGGAATTTGTCCGCACGCTGCCCATCCGTCCCGTCATCGGCGCTTTTACCGCGACGGCAACCAGGGAAGTTCGCGAAGACATCATCCGGATGCTGGAGCTGTCCGATCCCCATGTCGCTGTGACCGGTTTTGACCGAAAAAATCTCTATTTCGAGGTTCGCCACGATAAGGACAAGTACCGCAGCATCCGCGATTATCTGCTCGCCCATCCCGACAGCTCCGGCGTCATTTACTGTGCAACACGCAAAAATGTCGAAGAGGTCTGCGACAGGCTCCTTGCGGATGGTTTTCGGGCAACCCGCTATCACGCCGGACTTTCCGACGAAGAACGGCGCGCAAACCAGGAGGCCTTTACCTACGACGATGCACCGATCATGGTCGCAACCAATGCGTTTGGCATGGGCATCGACAAATCCAACGTCCGCTTTGTCCTGCATTATAACATGCCGAAAAATATGGAAAGCTATTATCAGGAGGCCGGGCGCGCCGGACGGGACGGTGCAAAGGCCGATTGTATTTTATTTTACAGCGGTCAGGATGTTATCACAAACCAGTTTTTTATCGAACAGGATCGTGATAACGAAGAGCTGACCGGCGAAGCACTGGAGGAGGTTCGCAGACAAGACCGCGAACGCCTCAAGAAAATGACCTTTTACTGCCACACCACCGACTGTCTGCGGGACTACATGCTGCGCTATTTCGGTGAGTTTGGCTCCAACTACTGCGGCAACTGCAGCAACTGTTTAAATACCTTTGAAACCATCGACATCACAGAGCTTGCCAATGACCTGATCGGCTGTATCTTAACAAGCGGCATGCGCTTTGGCGTCAACGTCATTCTCGACACGCTGCGCGGCAGCAAAAACGAAAAGGTACTGCGTTTTGGTCTGGATTCCAACCGTTACTACGCAACGCACGCCCAGGATACCATCGTTTTTCTGCGGCAGGTGCTCAATTATCTCGTTCTGACGGATTATCTGGTCGTTACAGACGATCAGTTTCCTATTGTAAAAGTGAAAGAAAAGGGACTGTCTTTTTATGCAGAGTCCGGGGAATTCCGCCCCGTACTCACGATGAAGGCAGCAAGGAAGACTACGCAGACACCTGCAAAAGCCGGGCAGCTTCCCGGCACGGACAAATCCGGCAGAAAGCGTTCTTCCCTGCACACCGGCAGCGATCCCTTCGAGGCGCTGCGCAGGCTGCGTACCGAAATCGCACGGGCACAGCATATTCCGCCCTATCTTGTCTTTTCCGACAAGTCACTGGAATCCATGTGTGTCCTTCTGCCTCAGACGAAAACTGAAATGCTCGCTGTTCATGGCGTCGGCGAGCTGAAATACCAAAAATACGGCGAACAGTTTCTGGCGCTGTGCCAGAAGCTCGCCGGAGAGTCAGAGGAGTTTTAAGCTTTTATGTTTCAACAAAAATTAAATAAAGATACCATCCTTCACTACGGTTCCATGCTGCTCGGCGCAGCAGTGCTGTCCTTTGGCCTATTCAACGTCCACAGCCAGAGCAAGATCACAGAAGGCGGAATCCTGGGACTTACCCTGTTTCTGCACCACTGGACGGGCATTTCACCCGGCATCTTTTCCTTTCTGCTCGACATGACCTGCTATATCATCGGCTTCAAGCTTCTGGGCACCGACTTTTTGAAGAATGCCATTTTTTCCACCTGCTGCTACGCACTGCTGTACCGGTTCTGGGAATTTACCGGACCGTTTCTGCCCTCCTACGCAGATAAACCACTTATCGCCGCCATCCTCGGCGGTCTGTTCGTTGGCATCGGCGCAGGCTTAATCGTCCGCAGAGGCGGCGCTTCCGGCGGAGATGACGCACTGGCGCTCATCCTCCATCAAGTGACCGGCTGGAAAATTTCCCGCTCCTACTTTTTTACGGATTTCGTCGTGCTGATGCTTTCGATTTCCTACATTCCGCTGCGCAACATCTTCTTTTCCCTGCTGACAGTTACGCTGTCATCTGCAGTTATCGAGCTGTTGCAAAAGAGCAGACAGAATACGTCGGCGGAGGAAGCAGATTGCGAAAGCAGCTGGAAGGATTGATTTTTTACCTTCCGAGCATTACAATTAGATATAGAAATGCAATGATGTCCAAGTGGACAAAAACGCCCCCGGAGTGCCAGCTCCGAGGGTGTTTTTTACTCGTTTTCAAACTGTTTCAGGTATTCTCCGACTGAACGCGTCATTTCTTTTGCAAAATCGGAATCGTATTTCCGGTTGCAGAACGCATTCATCCAGTCTTCAAAGCTTCTGTTCTTACACTGATATCCGAACATCTCCCGAAGTTCGTTTCCATCCATACTGCGGTAGGTGTTTTCATGCACGATATGTTTCTGGTCACAGCGCTGCGGTTTTGTCCGCTCGAGCTGCTGCTTCGTCGGCCAGCCGAACACAAGCATCACGGCAGGAAAAACATACTCCGGCAGGTTCAAAATTCTGCGCTGTTCTTCACAATTTTCCATGATGTCTCCGATATAACAGGAGCCGATCCCGAAGCTCTGTGCGGCGACGACCGCATTCTGGGCTGCGATCGCTGTATCCGTCACCGCCAGCATCAGGTCGCCGACGCCAGGCTTTCTCGGACTGCAGCCCGCTTCCAGATAAGCGTCGTACCATTTTTTACAGTCTGCACAAAAGACAAGAACCATCGGCGCGGTTGCAATGAACGGCTGGTTATCACAGGTTTTTACAAGCTCGTCCTTTAGCTTCTGATCAGTGATATCCAGGATTGTATACAATTGCTGACAGCCCGCGCTCGGCGCCTGTGCAGCAGCTTCTAAAATGATTTGTTTCATCTTTTCAGGAATCGGTCTGTCCTCATAGACGCGCACCGATTTCCGGTCATATAAACTTTTTATAATTTCATTCATAGTGCGCCACCTTTCCGCAGAAATGCTTCCAGCCCTGCTGCCGTATCCGGAAAGAAAATTCCGTGCCGCGCCAGCTTGTCTGTACGCATCATCAGGTTGCGGACATTACCGCCTGTCGCTTTTTCTGCAAGGGCTTCCTGCCCAAAGGACGCCATCACGCGGCGCACCGTTTCATACATGTTTGCATCGTTGCTGCTCCCATAATTGTAAATGCCACCGGGCAGTTTCCACGCTGCTTCCATGTTCTTTACGACAAGGGTTACGTCCGTCACACCACGGTGGTCCGTATCCGAAAATTTCCGGGACTGATTTTGGTCGAGCATTTCCCGAAGCATCGTTGCAAGGTTGCGTCTGCCTTTTGCCAGCTCGTCCTCTGTCAGGCTGTCATACATCCACGAAAGCCGAAGCACTACGCTCTCCGGCTGGTATTTTAAGCAGAGCTCCTCACCCTGCAGCTTTTGTTTCCCGTAAAGTGGCTCCGGCGTTTCGATGCAATCCTCCCAGTGGGGCTCCAGATATGCGTCCAGACTCTCCTGCTCTCCCCGTTTTCTGAAATAAACCTGATCCGAGCTGCACATTACGAGCTTTGTTCCTGTTTTTCCGCAGGCTTTCGCAAGGTACTCCGTTCCCAGCACATTGACGGCATGAGACAGCTCCGGTTTTTTACTGCATTCTGCCACGTCCGAAACCGCCGCGCAGTGAAGCAGCACATCCGGGCGGTAATTTTCCACTGTTTTGAATACCGCTGCCTCATCCGTCAGATCCAGGTCTTTGTGGGTTACGCCCCACACGTCGTATTTTTCCCCATAATAGGCTGTCAGACGGCTTCCTACAAAGCCGCCTGCGCCTGTCACCATGATTTTCATAGATTTTTCCGTCTCCATGCGATCTTCGCTGTCTCTTGCGCAGGCTCTTTTTCATTCTATTGTTTAAAAGCTTCTCAGCTCATCGTCATCCCCTGCCGACTTGTCGATCGAACGGATCACGACATAGTAGCCGTCTCCACCGCCGATTTCCACAAAAACTCTGTCACCAACCTTATGCCCCAGCAGGGCCTTCCCCAGCGGAGACTCGCCGGAAATCAGTCCTTTTAAGGAGTCCTGGCGCATTGTCGTCACAATTTTGTAGGTTTCTGTCTCGTCATCCTCTTCAAACCAGACCTCTACCTTATTATTCATGCCGACCTCGTCCGCTGCAGATTCGTCCGAAACAACCTCTGCCGTTTTGATCATCCGCTCCAGGAAACGGATCCTGCCTTCATTTTTGTTCTTGAATTTCTTTGCAGCATAATATTCGAAATTCTCCGAAAGGTCGCCCTGGGCCCGCGCTTCTTTTACATCCTCCAGCGCTTCCTTGCGGACAACGAGCTTTCGGTATTCGATTTCCTCCTGCATCTTTTTGATATCGCTTTCCGTCAATTGATTATGCATGATTTCCTCCATTTTGAAAATATTTTGCATATTTTCCTGCTTTTCAGGCATGTTTTTTCAAGCATCCTTTTAAAAAGAATGTGCCTTGGCACATTCTCGCGCCGAGGCGCGGTTGCCTCGGCAACCATCTACCCTTGCGCCGAGTGCGCATCCTCGCGGAGCATTTTTATCGTATGGGAACGAAGTTTCCTATACGACAGGAAAGAGACGGAACTCTTTTGGAATCCCGCCTCTGCTTTTATTTCTAATACTAAAATCACTTCCGACGCGCGCACATCATCCTGCCTCACTGCTTCGGCGCAAATCCTTCAAAAATAAAGTAATCAAAGGATCTGCTGCAGGCATCCAGCTGTGCCTGACATTTTACCGTCCATGCAACGGACGGACAGCCAAACAGGTTACGGCAGATGTTTTTGGATACCGCATGCATTGCACGGCAGTCATATGCGATGAAATCCGGCTTTGCAAGAAAATTGGTCAACAGATGACGCAGTGCAAAATACTGCGCACCCTTTGTATTTTCATCCCGCTCAAAATTCATCGACAGCTGTCCGCGGCAGATATGGGGATAGTTTTTCCGATACCAGACCAGTACCTGCGGATGGAAGGATTCGATACAGTAAATTCCGGTATAGCTGTTTAAAAGCTCCTGGGCTTTTTCACAGATCTTGCTGCCCTCTTTATATTTCAGCTCAACGATCAGGGGTACCTTTCCGTCCACTGCCTTTAAAACATCCTCAAACAGCGGCACTCTCTGGTCGCTTCCGTAGATCGGATATTCCTGCAGCTCTTCATAGGTGCACTGGTCGATCTCTTTGTCCACACCACTGATCCGCTTGAGGTTAAAATCATGTACAACGACAACCTTTCCATCTGCAGTCATCTGCACATCCAGCTCAATGCCATAGCCCGCATCCACCGCTTTTTGGAAGGCTGCAAGGGAATTTTCAGGCGCGTCTGAAATATTATCATGCAGACCGCGATGCGCGTAATACACCTTCGGCATACGCTCCGGCCGTTCGCAAAGTCTCGGAGCGATTGCAATTAAATAAGCACCTGCAGCGGTCGCTGCCGCCGGTATCCATTTTTTCATCGGTATGCTTCTCCTTTGATCCAGTCATCTTTCCGTTTCATTGTCGTTTTCGCAATTCTGAACTATGAAAGTATTTTAATCCTCTACGTCAAAATTTTCCAGCAGATTTTTTTTGCGTTCCGGTTTATTATCGCCGTGGTGCACCATGCTCATGGTAATCATCGCTGCAACCGTAAAGACACAGGCATACGGAAATAACGTCCGATAGGAAACATACTGTAAAAACGCGCCGGACAAAATTGGGGTCACAATCTGTGCCGACATGGAAAAGGTATAATAAAGCCCCGTATATTTTCCGACATCTTCACTTGAACACATCTCCACAACCATCGGCAGGGAGTTTACACTCACTGCTGCCCAGCCCATTCCGATCAGGGCAAAGCCAAGATTGATAACTGCGTGATATTCCGTGAAGAAAATCGCCGCAAAAAAGCTGATCAGCATCAGTACCAGACCGCCCATGATCGTTTTTTTTCTGCCCACCTTCGCGGAAATCATGCCGATGGGGATATAGCTGATAATCGCCGCTACGGTCGCTACCATCAGGCAGTTGGCAAAGCCGCCGCCCTCCATGCCCCATACGGTACGGGCATAGCGGGAAAATGCTGTCGTCACTGCATTATATGCGGTAAACCACAAAAAGATCGAGATCAGGATCATCGTCAGACTGCGCTTTACTCCCGGAGTAAGCTCTCCTGTCTTGTCCGCCTTTTGTTCTTCCTCTGTTTCTTCTTCCAGATTTGCTTTCGCGACCTCCTGTGCAAGCTTCTTTTCCCGCACTGTCAAAACAAGAAGTACAACAGCAACCACCATCAGAAGTGCTACGCCCAGAAAGACCGGCGTATAATCCGGTTTGTCTCCGCCCTTTAACAGCAGACTGATCAAAATCAGGGTATAAATACCTCCGACTGCACCCATCAGGTTAATGATCGCGTTTGCCTGACTGCGCAGCGGCTTCGGTGTCAGGTCAGGCATCAGCGCTACTGCAGGCGACCGGTACAATCCCATCGCAATCAGCAGGAAAAACAGGCTGATGACAAACAGCACAAAATTTCCTGTTTTATCCGCATGCGGAAGCAGCATCATCAAAACAACCGCGAGTACCGTCCCAACCACAATAAACGGCGTCCGTTTTCCCCATCTGGTATCCGCTTTATCGGACAATGAGCCCAGCAGCGGAAGCAAAAATACCGCAAGTACATTATCTGCCGCCATAATTGCTCCGGTGAGCGTCTCATTTAAGTGAAACGTTCCCTGCAAAATCAGCGGGATGATGTTGTCATACATCTGCCAGAACGCACAAATGGACAGAAAGGCAAGTCCTACCAGAAATGTTCTTTTGTAATTCAGTTTCAAAAAAATCCCTCCTTTTCCTGCGCTGTAGGACAAATTCCCCCGATGCCTCAGCGCGTCCTCTATTTTCTACTATACCCCAGAAAGAGGAATTTGACAAATTTAAATGGAACAAAATCGCGAAATCCGAATTACATAAACCGGAGCGTATCTGCAAACATCTGTTTCCTGCCACGGCTGTTTTACTGCCACGGCTGTTTCACTGCCACGGCTGTTTTACTGCCGTCCCCAGATCTCCCCGGCGCGAAAGCCCAGAAGCATCAGCTCCAGCATTTTCGGATCGTACTGGCGGTATTTCAGAAAATAGTAGAGCGTATCCAGATAGTTCATAAACGCCTTTTTATCCTGCTCACGCAGCACCTGGTCTTTGCGGTTTCCAACCAAAAATGCCGCAAGTCTGGAGAAAACAAATTTTTCATTGATAAATGCCAGAAAATCATCCTGCCGCTGTGTCACTACCTGCAGTGGTTTTCTGCGCAGCAGCCAGAATGTCTCGTATGCGATCACCTTTGTTTCGTTGATATGATGGATATGGTGGAATTTTTTCAGTCTCGACACATCCGAAAAATAATCCAGCACTGCATGCATCAGCAGTACTTCATCCAGCCGCACCTCTGACTCCAGCTTCTGACTTTTCAAAAATTCCATACATTCCTTGTATAAAAAAGCGTACCTGCTGCGGATGACATCCTCCGAAAATTCCTCCAACAGTCCGCTATAGTTCAAATACATGCTTTCGATAGAATTCATTCCGCTGTCCATCCGGCATTTCTCCCTTTCTGTTCCTCCCTGCAGCAGGCGGCAGGCGTTGTTTTCTCTCCCTGCTCTGTAGCCAATCCATCCGATGCTGTCTCGTCCTGAGCAGACATGTCTGCTCCCTCCAGCTGCAGAATCTCACAGCAAAGCTTTGTCTGCAAAAAATTGCAGTATTCATCCACGCTCTGATCCTCAATCGTGCCATGCCGGATCCGGGACGTATCTCCCAGCAGGTGCTGGCGGATTCCGCCCTTTCGCGCAAGTGTCAGCATTCGATCCGCACTTTCATACGCACTCTTGGGAATTCCCCAGAATAAACTATCCTCCATGCAACCTCCTTATTCCGCCAGAATGGAATCGATCGCATCCTGAACGGTCTCGATTTTTTCCAGTTCTACACATCCGACCTGGGTTTCATGAGTCTCATATTCCCGCCGGACATCCACCATACTCTTTTTGTCCAGAAAGGCATCCCCCGGAACATCCTGCAGACGTCTGTAAAAGGATGCCATTTCGTCCCCCATTCCGGCAAGACGATTCAACAGCTCCGAAAATTCCGTCAGCATCGGATTCTGTTTTTTGTAGGGGTAAAGAATGTGATGATCGATTTCTCCCCACCCCTCCTCAAACAGCGTCCTGACCTGCACCTCCAGGTACATGCCGCGGTATTTGAGAATATAATGCACGGAACGGTAATATTTCTGATCATAAATATCATCGCTGGCGATCCAGTCTGCATAAATGTCCGCAAAATCCCCCGGGCGCATATGTACCTTGGGTGCTTCCACCATATAGCGGTCGCGGCTTTCGTCAAAATCCTTCAGGCAGTCATGCACATACCATGAAGCATGATTTTCAAAATGCTTCAACAGATATTTATGGAACACCACCCAGTCCTCCCGGTACAGCAAAAGTCCACGGAACCCGATGATGTCTGTGACGAATTTCAGATAGTTCTCCTTCGTCAGTTCTTTATATTTCCGATAATTTTCAACCCGTCTGCGGATAATTTTTTCTACCAGATGCCCCGGTGTCTTTATTCTGGTACGATAGGAATGCAAACCGGTCTCGTCTTCTTTATTTTCGATCAGTTCTTTTAAAAACATATCCCGAATCATGTAAAAGCCGTCCACGCGATAGGCATAGTCCTCCGCAATCGCTTCCAGATCCGCCCAACTCATACCGGCTTCTTCATACATCTTTTCCGGAATGGCATATTGGTTTAGAAAAGCAGTTTTATCTCCCAGCATTTAAATCCCCCTGTTGCATCACATCTTATCCATCCGGTCGGAATGAGCAAGCCATTTCTCTCCGCGAAAGCGCAGACCAAAGGCAACTGTTTTGACCGCCCATTCGGTACACATCGCTATCCAGACGCCCTCCAGACCCAGTCCCATCGGGATCGCCATCAGGTAGCCCAGTCCGACACGAACCACCCACATCGTAACAAGAGAAAAGTAGGACGCGTAGGACGCATCACCCGCCGAACGCATGACAGAAGGAAGCACACTGGATGCCCCCCAGAAAAACGGCATGCTGACTGCCGCAATGATCAGTACCCGGTAAATCATCGGAACCGTTTCTGCCTGCGCCTGATAAAGCTTTAACAGAATCGGAATACACGGCATTCCGATCGCCAGTGACAATAACACCAGAACAGTACACAGCCAAACCATGGATCTGCCGTAACGGCGCGCCAGCTTTTTCTCTCCTGCACCGATACACTGACCAACGATCGTCACGGCCAGCGTCGCCACTGCGGACGGTGCCGCATACAAAACAGAAAAGATCGAGTTGGACACGGCATTTGCCGCAACGCTCGCCGTTCCCAATTTTGCAATGTAAACCTGAACCAGCATCGCGCCTCCGTTCATAAACAGCTGCTCCATTCCACAGGGGATGCCGATCCGAAAGATTTCTTTCTGAATACGCCAGTCGATTCGAAAAACGTGCCTCGGACGGATCTCAATCGAACTTTTTTTGGATATCAGCATCAGGACTGCAGCCATGCCGCCTACCAGACGCGCCAGGTTCAAAGAAAGTGCGCTTCCCATGATATCCAGCTTCAAAATATTGATAAATACAAAGCTTGCCACAAAATGCAGGACATTGATCAAAATCGACAGGTGCAGACATTTTTTCGTCTCTCCCAGTCCACGAAATACCGCAAATCCGCTCATATAGACAGATAAAAATACCGCCGAGATCGCAACTCCGATCAGATAATGCTCTGCCTTTACGAGAATCGTTTCCTCCATTCCATGAAACAGGAAACGGATCAGCGGATCTGCACAGAGCACAAGAAGGATACATGCAGCAAGAGAACAAAGCGGCAGTCCCACGATCAGCTGACCTGCTGCCTCTTTTACCCTTTCGGTTTCCCCTTTTCCCTTAAACATCGCAACCACAACGGTACCACCGGCAGAAATGGCATTGTTGATGGCATATACCATCATATAGAGCGGCCCGACCAGGCTGATGGCCGCTACCGACTCCTGACTGGAGGAGCTGATCATCGCAGTTGTCAGTACACCGATACCGAAAACGAAAAACGAATCCATGATCAGCGGCATCAGCATCGAAATGATCTGACGTCCTGTAAAAATCGAGCTTCCAAGTTTTTTGTCCAAAATTTTCGTCAACATGAGTGTACACCTTTCTGTCGGTTTCTCTGTGGAACCTTACGCTGCAGTGCGCATCCTCGTAGAGCATTTCTTATCGTATGGAAACGAAGTTTCCTATACGATAAGAAAGCCCGGTGCCAAGTTTCCTGTAAAGCACCGGGCATTTCTGTATGTGATTTTATCAGAGCCACCTAAAAAAACAAGTACCGAATTTTATATAAATCCGTAAAATTTCAGAACTCACATTTTTATACTTCAAACAGCAGCGTCACGATTTCATAAGGCTTTACGGTCATCTGAATCGTACCGTTTTCTTTAAAATCGCCCTGCGGACGCTCTCTTAAGTCGCATTCGCAGTAGCGCTTCCACGCAAAACCGGGCGTTACGGTCAGCTTGTTCGTGCCGCCGGTAAAGTCGTGGAACCGGACTGCAATATATTTTCCATCCTCTGTCTTCTTGACAGCATCCAGTTCAACGCACTCTTTGTCAAAGCCTACAAAAGAACCTGCAAACGGAAGTTTTACACTGCCTGCAACGCTGTGCATCGGCCAGTTCAAATCGCTCGCTTCCTGTACGGTGCGGCCTGCAATAAAGTCTCCGGTATGAGGCAGCAGCGCATAAGTGAAGTGATGCTCGCCCTGATCCTGGCTGTGATCCGGATAGGTTGCTGTCTTGATCAGAGTGATGCGCAGTACATTATCCTTTACATCATGACCGTACTTGCAGTCATTTAACAGGCTGACACCATAGCCGTATTCGGAAAGATCTGCGAAACGATGTGCAACGCTCTCGAACTTCGCCTGATCCCAGCTTGTATTCCAGTTATTAGAACGACGTACATTACCATACTGTACATCGAACGTTCCGTAAGTGGTGCGGATGTCAACCGGGAATGCAGCCTTCAGCAGCTGATGGCGCTCATGGCAGTCTGCATCCGTCACGAAATCAATTCTACGGTCATCTGCATACAGGATAACATCCTGGTCAATGGTGGAATTCATATACTTCCATCCCATGTGAAGCACCAGACGAACCGATCCACACTCTTTGACTTCAAAACAGGTCAGTCCATCAATGACACGCATCTTTTCCTGATAGTAGATCTCGATATCCCATGCGTCATTGCCCATCGGCTTATCTTCAAATACCTGCAGAACGTTGCCGCACTGTCCGGGTGCAAGCACCTCACGGTCATTTTCTTTATCATACAATCTGGAAATCTGACCGGCTTCATTAAACTCAACCAGATAAAACGGAGTTTCAACCTTATGCCCGTCTACGGTAAATGCCGTATTCTCTGCAGCAGGTGCTTTTTTCAGGACAACCGCAGCGGTGCCCATTGCGGGAACCTCCGGGATTTCCACAAGAAGTCCGCCTTCTGTTTCCTGACTCTTTAATGCCGTGCCGTCCTCCAAATAAGCGCTGTTTCCTGCAGCACCGAGCAACAGAACCGAGCCGCCTTTTCTTACAAAGCTGTTGCTGTTAAAAACGGTATAAACAGAGGCTTCTTCTGTTACGGCGTCTGCAATAAAGCCTGCTTCCACCTCTTCGCCCTGTGTTGCGATCCATTCGTAATCTTTTTTGGAATCCTCATATACTTCGAAGATCGAGGAGCCGGGGATAATGTCATGGAACTGGTTGGTCAGGATATGTTTCCAGCCGGCTGTCAGCTTTTCCTGCTCCGCCAGGGACAGATCATTACCAAGCAATGCACGCAGTACGGTAAAATACTCTGCCTCACGATATAACAGCTCCATCTTACGGTTCATGCGTTTGTTATGCGCATGGCTGGTATAAGTACCACGGTGATATTCCAGATACAGCTCGCCATCCCAGGTATTGACATAGCGGTCTGTCTTTGCAACCGTTTCCTTCAGCTTACGGAAATATTTGCCTGCGGTAGTCGTCTCCACATGCGGCAGTCCCGGAATCTTATCCAGTCTGCGGCGCTGCTCCAGCATATCACGGTTGACACCGCCGCCGCCATCTCCGTAACCATAGGAAAGCAGCAGGTCATGATTCATTTCCTTTTCGCTGTATCCGTCCCAGATACCCTTGACGGTACGGGGCTCAATCAGTCCGTTATAGGTATAGAACCAGCTGTCTCTTTCTCTCCCGGGCTCCGGCGTCGTAATAAAGTGGGTCAGCACTTTGCTGCCGTCGATGCCTTTCCAGTAAAACGTATCATGCGGCATACGGTTGTACTGGTTCCAGCTGATTTTTGTCGTCATAAACATGTCGATGCCGGCTTTTTTCAGGATCTGGGGGAGTGCCCAGGAATAGCCGAATACATCCGGCAGCCACAGAAATTCTACTTCCTTGCCGAATTCATCCTTGATGAATTTGCTGCCGATTAAGATCTGACGGGTCAGAGACTCACCGCTTGTCAGATTACAGTCTGCCTCAACCCACATTGCACCGTCCGCTTCCCAGCGGCCCTCTGCCACGCGGTCTCTGATCTGGCTGTACAGCTCCGGATAATCTTCCTTTACCCACTCATAGAGCTGGGGCTGTGTCTGCAGGAAATCATATTCCGGGAACATCTCCATCAGGCGCATAACAGTTGTAAAGGATCTGCCGCACTTTTCTCTGGTGTTTTTGAGTCTCCAGAGCCATGCAGTATCAATATGGGTATGTCCAACTGTGTATACATGGATATCGGAGTGCTTGTCCATCGCGTCAATTGCTGCGTTTAAGCAGTCGTCTGCTTCCGCAACAGATGCATAGAAGTCATCGCTGCCCGGATAAGACCAGTCAATCTTTAAAAATGCACGGTCAAGGGCTGCCTGCAGGTTATGGCGAACCGGATCGTTCTCGGAAAGCTCTTCAATTGTCTTCCAGACCATCAGGCCAAGATAATACAGGTCGTCTGTCTTTTCATCCAGATAGCCTAAAAATGCGCTCTTTAAGCGATGCTCCACCTCTCTGGGCAGTCCGCCGCCTTCCAGACCGGACCAGAGGCGGAAGGTCAGGCTGACCTCATTTCCACAGATCTCAGGTCTGAAAAATACTTCCTTATGATTGGCATCAACCGCCTGATACTGTTCGCCGTTTACAAACAGCAGTGATTCAAACCCGCTGTTGTTGCCGCCGCCTGTCATACCGAAGTCAAACACACCTACCGCGCGCTTTCCTTCCCATTCTGCCGGCACTTTCATCTCCCCATGCAGCCAGAGATATAAATCCCTGCCCTTCCAGTCAGAGCCGGTACAGATCCTGTCCCAGCCGGTAAAATCTGTCGGCACATCCGGATTTACCAGGCCGCTTTTGTCTTCTTTTGCCAGAAACGATTCAAAATTTCTGACGTCCCGGTAACGGTATTCTCCCAGCTCCCGGATTCTTCCTTCCAGCTTTCGCTGTGTGAAAAACATGTCCATTGTGTTTCCCCTTTCTTGTTTCCCTTTCCTTTTTCCCTTTTTTATAAACTCCCTATAATTCCCGTTTGCCCAGCCTGACCTCTTCCATATAAGAGACCAACTCCTCCGGCAAATGGTCAAACAGGTAATTATGGTCGTTTTCCGTAAGTTGTTTCTGCGTGCTGCCCGGTCTTTTTTCAATCCGTTCCAGCACCTTTTCGCGGGTCAGCTCGACTTCCTCCAAAAGCTCCCGCGCCGCCATCCTGCGCGCGCCCTGTCCGTAAATGATGACCTGCTCCAGCGCATCGGAGGTCGCTACCGTCACATCGGCTTTTTTCCCGATTTTGTGGACGGTTTTTTCGATATATTGGTCAGCCGTCTCCGCTTCCTTCGTAAAGACGACGTGAATATTATGATAATTGAAAACGCGTTCCTGCCCGCCTTCCACACGGTAAGCGTCGAAGACGAGGATCAGCGTGCAGCCGTTAAAGCCCTGGTAATCGCACAGAACATCCATCAGGAGGTTCCTGGCGCTTTCGATATTAACCTTCGAAAGCTCGCGCAGCATTTCCCAGGAAAAAATGATATTATAGCCGTCAACCAAAAGATAGCGTTCCCGCGGCTTGCTCCGATCCGCCTCTGCCGCACGGGAGCGTTCCATCAGGCGTCGTGGGGGTGCTTCTTCCCTGTAGCGCTTCTAATAGCCCTTTTTGCTCTTCGGCTCGCTGTTCTGATAATAGGTGCGCTTGAAAATTTCTTCCAGCTCTTCTTCGCTGACAAAGGTTTCCGGCGTCTCTTTTCTTTCCCGGACAAAATATTCTGCGTGGCTGCTCTGGGATATCCCGGTCGCTTCTTTTTCGTCTGCACTGCCTTTTTCAGACGGCAGCGCAACCGCTTCGAGGTGCATATAATCCTCTACCTGATCCCATGATACCACAAATCCGGCTCCGTGTGCACAAAAAACGGAGGAAGGAGGATTTTCCAGGTCTGCTTCCGGATCATAGCCGGCTGCCGCCATCACTTCCTCTGCGTTATGGCACGCAGCATAGCCCTGCAGCGTACAGAACAGCTTTCCACGGCCTCTGCTGTAGGAGGTAACCTCCTGCTGATAGCCCCGCATACATGCAACCGGCGCGCTTCCGCACAGAATCGCAAATTCCCCTTCCGTCTGCGGCGGCTCAAAGGTACCGTTCATCCGCTGAATATCCGTCATTGCCCGTCCGATCTGCTCCTGTGGAATCTCCAGTCGAAAGCTGTAAACAGGCTCTAAAAGTACGTTTTGTGCTCGCATCAGTCCCTGTCGGAGTGCCCGATAGGTCGCCTGACGAAATCGCCGCCCTCGGTGTGCTTGATATGCGCCCTGCCATTTACCAGTGTGATCTTCATATCCGTGATCTCTGTGCCGCATAAAACGCCTTTATGGCGCTTTTCTTCCAGATGGGTCAGCACCAGCCTCTGCCAGTTACGGTCCAGCACATCTTCGCTGACAGCTGACGCAAACTGCAGTCCCATGCCGCGTTCCAGGGGTTCCAGCAAAAGATGAACCTCCGCATAGTGCCGAAGGGGCTCGAAATGTCCGACGCCCTCGACGGGCGCTGCAATGGTTTCCCGGTATACAATGCTGCCCTGTCCGAAGGAAACCGGCACGCCGAAGCGCTCTCTGATCTGGTTTTTCAGGATTTCCATCTGCACTTCGCCCATGACCTGCGCGCAGATCTCAGAGGAAGCTTCCTCCCAGACAATCGAAAGCTCCGGTTCCTCTTCCTCTAACTGCCGAAGATTTCTGAGCATCGTATGTGCATCGCAGTCCGGCGGCAGCTCGATCTGATAGGTTAATACCGGCTCCAGCAGCGGCAGCACCGGTTCCGTTTGCGCCCCAAGCCCTTCTCCTGCATAGGTTTTTGACAGTCCTGTCACGCTGCAGATTTCTCCTGCGGCCGCCTGCTGTACCTGTTCATAGCCACTTCCGTTATAAATCCGGATCTGGTCGGCTTTTTCTTCCCATTCCTGTCCATCAGCAGTTTGTCCCCTCAGGCTCTGCCGCGTAAAAAGACTTCCTCCGGTCAGCTTCATATGCGTCAGACGCTTTCCGGTTTCATCCCTCGTGATCTTAAAAACACGTGCCCCAAACTCCTCTGTGTATTCCGGCTCTTTCATCAGCTTCGACAGCCCGGACAATAGCGCATCCACGCCACAGACTTTTAGTGCCGATCCAAAAAAACACGGAAATAGCTTTCTTTCCTTTACCAGAAGTGCTGCATCCTCCCAGGTCAGCGTATCGCCATCGAGATAGCGTTCCAAAAGGTCTTCCTGACACATGGCGACATTTTCCCAGAAATCCGGGACAGGAATCGGTGCTGCACATGGCAGCGGGCTGTCCGAAGCGTTTGTGCGCATGGCGGACACTGCGTCTGTACCTGTGCCCAATGTCCTGATGCCGGATGCTATATCTGCGTTGTCTGGCGGCTGCGGCATACTGCACACTTTGATACAGTGCTCGTTCAGCTGTTTTTGCAGCTGCAAAAGAAGTTCTGCCTCATCTGTCCCTTCCTGATCCATCTTGTTGATAAACAAAACGGTGGGGATCTGATAACGGGAAAGCAGCCGCCAGAGTGTCTCCACATGTCCCTGCACCCCGTCCGCGCCGCTGATGACCAGCACCGCATAATCCAGCACCTGCAGGGTCCGCTCCATCTCTGCAGAAAAATCCACATGTCCGGGCGTATCCAGAAGCGTCACGTCAAAATCACCCAGTACAAGCTTCGCCTGTTTTGAAAAAATCGTAATACCCCGGGCCCGCTCCATCGCGTCCGTATCCAGAAAGGCATCCTGATGGTCTACTCTGCCCAGCCGCCGCAGCATACCGGTCCGATATAAAATTGCTTCTGCCAGTGTGGTCTTTCCGGCATCCACATGTGCCAGAATACCGACTGTTACCTTTTTTGTGCCCAACTTCCGATTCCTTTCTGTAAGATTTTGCGATGCATTGATATCTCCACTGCTAAAAAAAGCCCCGCATATGCGGGGCTCTTTTAGTCATCCTTATGCGATGTGAACGTTAACCGCTCTCAGCTTTCTGGAATCCTTAGGATCGCTTTCTACATCGAAAGTTACCTTCTGGCCTTCTTCCAGAGTTTTGAAGCCATCTACCTGGATAGCGGAGAAGTGTACGAATACGTCCTCGCCGTTTGCATCGTTGGTGATGAAGCCATAGCCCTTGCTGGAATTAAACCACTTAACTACACCTGTGTTCATTTTCAAGTACCTCCTGAATAATTTGGATCAATTGGAGACGCCGCTGCGCGCTGACTTACGAAATCTATCCGTAAAAAAAGACTGTCCGCAAGCCACCATAAAGAAAAGGACGACTTTTCAGTACAGTCAGTTCTAAGCTCAAATTGATTCTGGAGCTATCATAGCATTATTCCCCTATTTTGTCAAAGATATTTTGCAGTTTTTTCAATATCGTAGTATGCTAAAAGGAGGTACCAAACGAAACACCAAGGAGGTTACAAAATGCAGTATTTTGAACGTCAAAATGACAGTCTGCTCTTTCGCTTAAATGGAGAAACCGTCATGGTTTCCCCTTGGGGAGAAGACAGCCTGCGCACGCGGGCGGCATTGTTTAACGAGCTTTCAGACAACAGTCCGGCACTTCTTTCTCCGACAAAAAGTGAGCCTGTTATCGAACTCGGGGAACGTCAGGCTGTAATTACCAACGGCAAAATCCACGCTGTGCTTTCCCTGCAGGACTGGGGCGATGAGCTGCAAATTTCCTATTATAATCAAAAGGGCGAGCTTCTGCTGCAGGAAATTCCAAACGGCGGTGCCCTGTTTTTAAAGGCACGTCGCTTTCAGTCCCTGCCCGGTGACTCTTTTTTCCTGACCGCATCCTTTGTCTCCAACCCATCAGAAAAAATCTACGGTATGGGACAGTATCAGCAGGAAACCCTCAATTTAAAAGGCTGTAATCTGGAGCTTGCCCACCGCAACTCACAGGCGAGCATCCCCTTTTACGTTTCCAGTCTCGGTTATGGCTTCTTATGGAATAATGCCGCTGTGGGAGATGTCCATTTCGGCACGAATACGACACAGTGGACTGCCCGCTCCTGTAAACAGCTGGACTACTGGATCACTGCAGGCGACACTCCTGCTGAAATAGAAGAAGCTTATGCCAACGCAACCGGAAAATCTCCCATGATGCCCGAATACGGTCTTGGCTTCTGGCAGTGCAAGCTGCGCTACTATAATCAGGAGCAGGTGCTTTCCATTGCCCGTGAATACAAGAAACGGAATATCCCCCTGGACGTCATCGTGATCGACTTCTATCACTGGCCCTACTGTGGTGACTGGCGTTTCGATGAAGAATTCTTCCCGGATCCTGCTGCCATGATAAAGGAGCTGCAGGAGCTTGGTGTAGAAACCATGGTTTCTATCTGGCCTGCCGTAGATTTTCGCAGTGAAAACTACGAAGAGATGAAGCAGCAGAATATGCTGGTAAAATCCAACTCCGGCGTCGATGTCCAGATGATCTTCCACGGCAATAATGCCTTTATGGACGCAACCAATCCCAAAACACGCCGCTATGTCTGGGAAAAATGCAAACAAAACTACGCGGACCTCGGCATTCGCACATTCTGGCTGGACGTTGCAGAGCCGGAGTATACGTCCTACGATTTTGAAAACTACCGTTACTATTCCGGTACGGTACTGGAAACCGGCAATATCTATCCCAGAGAATACGCGCGGCTTTTCTACGAGGGGCAAAAGGAAAACGGTCAGGACGACATCGTCAATCTGATCCGCTGCGCATGGGCAGGCAGCCAGCGTTACGGTGCTCTGGTCTGGTCCGGAGATATTATGTCAACTTATGAGGACTTCCGTAAGCAGATCTGTGCCGGAATCCATATGGGACTTTCCGGCATTCCGTGGTGGACAACCGATATCGGCGGCTTCCATAACGGTGTTGCTGCAGATCCCGATTTTAAAGAGCTGCTGATCCGCTGGTTCCAGTTCGGTACCTTCTGTCCTGTTATGCGTCTGCATGGCAGCCGCCAGCCCTATACCCCAATTTATAACAAGGCGGGCGAGCTTCGCGAGGGAACCGGAACCGATAACGAGGTATGGAGCTATGGCGAAGAGGCTTATCAGATCATGACAAAATTCATCCATGTCCGTGAGCTGATGCGAGACTATACGAGAAGCCTCATGCAGCAGGCACACGAAAACGGTCATCCGGTGCTCCGTGCTCTGTTTTATGAATTTCCGTCCGATCCGACCTGCTGGGACATCAAGGATTCCTACCTGTTTGGATCTGATCTTTTAGTCGCACCAATCTGCCATGAGCATGCAGTAGACAGACAGGTTTATCTTCCTGCCGGCGCATCCTGGACAGATGCCCGCACCGGAGTAGTTTATGAGGGCGGTCAGTGGATCATGGCGGATGCGCCGATGGATACGCTCCCCGTGTTCCTGCGCGACGGCAGACAGGACTACCTGATCGGAGAGATCTGATACCGCCACCACCGTTAAGAAAGGAACTTTCAACCAATGGATACCAAAAAAGACCCTTTCCAGAACCTTCAGGAAAGAATGCGCAACGCCCTTGCTGACCACTCGATCCGCGCGTTTCAGGAGCTTTCCAGCTCCACGCGGGATCTGATGTCCTGCTATCGCTGCGCGATTATGGAGATTGAAACGAAATTCCGCGTATTAAACGAACGTTTTTCCCTCCAGCACGACCGCAACCCCATCGACAGCATCCAGAGCCGCTTAAAGTCCCCCGACAGCATTCTGGACAAAATGCTTCGAAAAAAGCTGCCCTTTACCCTCGAGGCAATTGAAAACAACATCTTCGACATCGCAGGCATCCGTGTCGTCTGCTCCTTTGTGGACGATATTTACATGCTCGCTGACTGCCTGCTGCAGCAGGACGATATCACGCTGATCGAGCGCAAGGATTACATCAAAAATCCGAAGAGAAACGGTTATCGCAGCCTGCATCTGATTATCGAGGTGCCGATCTTTTTACAGAATGAGAAAAAAATCATGAAAGCGGAGGTACAGCTGCGCACGATTGCCATGGAGTTCTGGGCAAATCTCGAACACCAGCTCCGCTATAAAAAAGATCTGTCACCCGAGTTAATGGAGCAGACCTCCTACCAGTTGAGCGAATGCGCACGCTTAAGCGCTGTCCTCGACGAGCAGATGCAGGCAATCCGGGATATTATTGAGAAGGAAGAAGATTCGTCTGAAAAAAGCGACAGCCCTAAAAAGCCTTCCGACCGACTTTCCCGTCCGATCTTAAGTGCGCTGGAAAACTATGCCCCGAAGGCAGAATAAGGAGGATACTTATCATGTTCAGCAGTCGATTATGGCAGCTATTTTTAGACTCTTTTCCCAAAATCCTGCTCCCGGGCCTGACGGCAACCATCCCGCTGACAATTATTTCCTTTTCGCTGGCGCTGGTGATCGCGGTGGTTGCGGCTCTCGTGCAGTTTGCAAATATTCAGGGACTCAAGCAAATCGCCCGCTTTTATATCTGGATTTTCCGTGGGACGCCGCTTTTGGTACAGCTGTTCGTCGTGTTCTTCGGTCTGTCCAGAGTCGGCATCGTCCTGGATCCGTTTCCCGCTGCAGTCATCGTCTTTTCTTTAAATGAAGGCGCTTACTGTGCAGAAACCATCCGGGCGGCACTGGAATCCGTTCCGAAGGGCCAGCTGGAAGCCGGTCTTTGTGCAGGACTTTCCTATTTACAGACCATTTTCCGCATCGTGCTCCCCCAGGCGATGCGTACCGCATTTCCGCCGCTGTCCAACTCCCTGATCTCCATGGTCAAGGATACCTCTCTGGCAGCCAACATCACCGTAACGGAAATGTTCATGGTAACCCAGCGAATCGTTGCCCGTACCTACGAGCCGCTTCTTCTGTATCTCGAAGTCGGTCTGATCTACCTGATCTTCTCCACCGTCCTGACAAAGCTTCAGGCTGTCGGTGAGAAAAAACTCGGTTCCTACGGACAGAAAGGAGTCTGACCTATGCTGAAAATCCGAAATATTCATAAATCCTTTGGCAGCACTCCTGTCTTAGGCGGAATCGATCTGGACGTAAACCAGGGAGATGTTATCGCCATCATCGGTCCGAGCGGTTCTGGCAAAACCACACTGCTGCGCTGCCTGAATTATCTGGAGCACGCCGACGAGGGCACGATGGTCTTTGATCAGGAAACCTTTGCGATGAATAAAATTTCCAAAAAGGACATCGCCCGGCTCCGCAAAAAGACTGCCTTCGTGTTCCAGAGCTATAACTTATTCGCCAACAAAACCGCCCTCAAAAACGTCACAGAGGGACTGATTGTCGGCCGCAAAATGCCCAAAGAGCAGGCACGTGAAATCGCTATGAAGGCGTTGGAAAAGGTCGGGCTTGCCGACCGCAGCGACGCTTATCCGGCACAGCTTTCCGGCGGTCAGCAGCAGCGTGTCGCAATCGCGCGTGCCATTGCCGCCCAACCGGAAATCATCTATTTCGATGAACCGACTTCGGCCCTCGACCCGGAGCTGACCGGTGAGGTTCTTTCCGTCATGCGTTCCCTGGCAAACGAGGGAATGACGATGATCGTCGTCACACACGAAATGAGCTTTGCCAAAAATGTTTCCAACAAGGTCATCCTGATGGAAAACGGGCGTATCGTGGAACAGGGACCCTCGAAGGAGTTTTTTGCAAATCCGAAAGAAGAACGTACCAAAGCATTTTTACAGTCTTTTGACCAGCAGTAATCCGGCGCTTTACCTGCCCGGCTGCCGCTGGCAAGAATATCAGAAAGGAGTTATTTTTTTATGACTTTCAAAAAATCTATTGCACTGCTGCTTTCCGGCTCTATGCTGGCAGCGGCTGCTTTAACCGGCTGCGGTTCTGACAACACTGCAGCAGCTGTCTCCAACACAGCAGGCAAAGACCTGTTAGACCAGATCCAGGCACGGGGCAGCATCACGGTTGCCATGGAGGGTACCTGGGCCCCCTGGACCTATCACGATGAAAACGACGAGCTGGTGGGCTACGACGTAGAGGTTGCAAAGCTGATCGCAAATGAGCTTGGCGTCGATGTCAACTTCGTCGAGGGCGAATGGGACGGTCTGCTCGCCGGCCTGGACGACGGCCGCTACGACATCATGGTAAACGGCGTAGGTGTTACACCAGAGCGTCAGGAAAAATACGATTTTTCCGTACCTTATGCCTATAATAAAACTGCTGTCATCGTCCGCAGCGACTACGACGAAATTCATTCCATGGAGGATTTAAAGGGAAAACACACTGCAAACACCATCAGCAGTACCTATGCAACCCTTGCGGAAAAATACGGTGCAGAGGTAACGGGCGTCGATGACCTGAATCAGACCATCGAGCTTTTACTTTCCAACCGAATCGATGCAACCCTCAACACAGAGGTGACCTATTATGACTACTTAAAGGCACATCCTGATGCAGATATCAAAATTGCCGCTTTGTCTGACGAGGTAGAAAAGGTTGCAATCCCCGTCCGCAAGGGCGACGATACAAAGACGCTGCTTGCAGCCATCAACGACGCTCTCGCAAAGCTGGACGAATCCGGCGAGCTGACCGCATTGTCGGAAAAATACTTCGGAACCGATATCTCGAAGCTGGAAAATTAAATCACCAAAATTCACTTCAAAAAGCTCCTGTGCATATTCCTGCACAGGAGCTTTTGATTCGTAGGGTGTATTGTGTCGAAAGTTTATTCATGAATCTCCAACGGAAGTCCGTCGGGATCTGCAAAAAATGTCATCGGTTTTCCGGTAAACTCATCGGTACGGATCGGCTCTGTCACAATTCCGAGGCTGTTTAACCGCACAACCGTATTCTCCACGCTCTCCACAAAAAATGCGAGATGCCGAAGTCCCTGTGCCTCCGGATAACTCGGACGCTTGGGTGCATCCGGCTTGATAAACAGCTCGATCTCCTGCTCTCCGCATTTCAGATCGATCTTGCAGTCTGCTTTGTCTTTCCGGTGGTTTTCCCGGATCACCGTAAAGCCGAGCAGATCCACATAAAAATGTCTGGAGCGCTCATAATCGCTTCCGATGATCGCAATGTGGTGGATTTTTTCGGACAAAGCGCCCGCTTTGATTGTCAGCTGTCCGGTACGCTCTTTCAGCACGTCTGCTGCCGCCGACGCCTCCTGTGCACTGTCTGTCAGGGTCGGAACGATTTCTTCAAAAATTCCATCCAGCTCGTCCTGGGTCTGATAGGTTCCCGTCGTCAGGATCACAAACAAATCCTTATCAGGCAGCACAACGCCGAACTGTCCGAAGGCGCCATCCGCACGGAAGGATCCGGGTGTCCTACACATCCAACACTGGAATCCGTAGCCGTAAGCCCATTCTTTGACGTGTCCTTCCGCATCTCCGGCAGTCTCGATCTGCTTGGTGCAGGCAAGGTCAAACCATTCCTCTTCCAGCAGCTGCCTGCCTTCCCAGCGTCCACGGTTTAACAAAAAATAAATAAAACGCGCCATGTCCTCTGTCGTCATCCGCATACCGCCGCCAGCCATTTCCACCGCTTCCGGTCCCGGGCACTTTGAACAGGTCAAGGAAGTAATGCCCAGGGGCTCCAGCAGACGGGGCTTTAAAAATTCCGTCACATCGCAGCCTGTTTTTCTCTTCAACACAGCCGCCAGCATGTTTGTGCCCGCCGTATTGTATTTATAAAATGTTCCCGGCTCATGTAAAAACGGATGCTGTAAAAACTCCCGGATCCAGTCGGGGGATTCCATATCAATTTCCGTCTCATGTCCGCAGCTCATGGTCAGGAGATGCCAGAGGGTGACCTTCTGCAGATTTTCTGACAGCTCCTTCGGAAGAAGCTCCGGAAAAAGATCCACTAACCGCTCCTCCAGTGACAGGATTTTTTCCTGTCGTGCAAACCCGATTGCCGTTGCCGTCAGGGTCTTGCCAAAAGAATACAGCGGGTGCGCAAGCTCCGGTGCATACGGCTTCCACCAGCCCTTTGCTGCACATTTCCCATGCCGCACCACCATAAAGCTGTGCAGCTCGATGTTCTTTTCCTCCATCCGGTCCAAAAACCGGAGAATTCCCCCGGAACTGATCCCCAGCGATTCCGGTGACGCATCCTGAAAATAAGACATACCCCATATCCTCCTCTTTTTTAGATGATCTGCTAAAAACGGCTCCCTGTTTTCGGAGCCGTTTTTGGTAATACACATCGATTCAGACCCGTTTCAGTTCATATGCACGGGTGCCCAGACCGATTTTTTCTGCCTGATCCAGCGTTGCTTCCCATTCCACATTCGGATTGGAATCTAGGAAATGATCGTGATGATGATGCCAGTCGGGCTTTGCCAGATGTTCTCCAAGCTGGCTGTTTGCGATCGGAGTCGCCTGCAGGCAGGCATCCGCACACGCCTGATCCAGTGCTACCGGGTCAAAGCTTGCAAACATACCGATATCCGGCAGGATCGGCGCATCATTTTCGCCATGACAGTCGCAGTTGGGGCTGATATCCTGCACCAGTGAAATATGGAAGCAGGGACGGTTCTGACAGACAGCCATCGCATATTCTGCCATCTTCCGGTCCAGCAGCTCGTTTGCACAGCTGTTTTCATTGTAGACTGCATCAAAGCTGCATGCTCCGATACAGCGTCCGCAGCCCTTACATTTGTCGTAATCGATAACCGCTTTTCCATTCAGATATGTAATCGCATCGCTTCCGCACTCATGTGCACAGCGTCTGCAGCCGCGGCATTTTTCCAGATCGATAGCCGGCTTTCCGCTGGTATGCTGCTCCATCTTGCCTGCACGGCTGCCGCAGCCCATGCCGATATTTTTGATGGCACCGCCAAATCCGGTAGATTCATGTCCCTTAAAGTGCGTCAGGCTGATAAAAATATCCGCATCCATAATTGCACGTCCGATCTTCGGTGCAGGACAATACTCTGCATTCGGAACCGGTACTTCTACCTCGTCCGTACCCCGCAGACCGTCTCCGATCAAAATCTGACAGCCTGTTGTGATGGTATTAAAGCCGTTTAAATTTGCACAGTCCAAATGCTCCAGCGCATTTTTGCGGCTGCCGGGATAAAGGGTGTTGCAATCCGTCAAAAACGGAACGCCACCCTGTGCCTTGCACAGATCTGCCACTGCCTTTGCATAGTTCGGACGCAGAAATGCCAGATTTCCAAGCTCGCCGAAGTGCATTTTAATCGCGACAAACTTGCCGTCCATATCAATGTTTTTGATGCCTGCCGCGAGACAGACCTTTTTTAACTTATCCAGCTGACTTGTACCAACCGGGCACCTGAAATCCGTAAAATAAACTGTTGATTTTCCCATGCTTCCCTCCAAATTTTAGCTATGCACGACACGTGCCATTTTTCTGCCTTGAAGACATTTTACCATCTTACATCAGGAAATCCAATGCACTTTTCAAAAATTTGTCGGGTGATGCCACAGCCTGTAGTCCTGTTATTCCTCGTTTTCTCCCGTATCGGAAGCAATGGCCTGATCTATGAGTTTTTGCAGCGTTTCCGCCTGATTCTTCTCCGTAATAGCGCCCACGATGGGATCCCCGACGATATTGCCGTTCCGATCTACTACATAGGTAGTGGGATAGGCATAAATGCCGGTGGTAAATCTTCCCGCCTCGCTGTCAGAGTCAAAATACACATTCTGATACGTAGCGCCTTTCTTGGCCAGTACGTCCTTCGCCTCGGAAATTTCTGCCTCATTTCCATCCAGCGTAAAGGAGTTCACACCGATGAGTGCGCCGTT
This sequence comes from Gallintestinimicrobium sp., assembly GCF_046968865.1. Taxonomy (NCBI): domain Bacteria; kingdom Bacillati; phylum Bacillota; class Clostridia; order Lachnospirales; family Lachnospiraceae; genus Gallintestinimicrobium; species Gallintestinimicrobium sp. Next base: position 79,089 of record NZ_JBKVPW010000015.1, read on the forward strand.
TTTCTCTGCAAGCTCTTTGTTCAGCGCATCCAGCTCCCCAAGCTCGCCTACGCAGGGACTGCAGGTGGTAAACCAGAAATTCACCACGGTTACTGCATTCCTGGAAAACAGCTCGTCGCTCTTGACCGGGTTTCCGTCCAGATCCTTGCCTTCAAAGGCAGGAAACTTCTGCACACTGCTATCCTCAGAGGAGCCGGTCTGGGCACTGTCCCCAGGGACACTCGTTTCACTGTTCATGGATTGCTCCACGATCTCAGGATATTTTTGCTCCAGCTCCGTCAGCTTGTTTTCTATCTCACTGATCTTTTCAGCAGAGGTTTTGAGCAGCTCATATTCTTCGTCCGAAAACTGATCTTTGGCATTCTCTATCGTGTCCAGCAGAAAATCTCCGTAGTTTTTTCCGTTTTCCAGCATGGCTGAACCCTTGTCAGCCTCCATGTAGACCTTTTCCCACAAATCGGTATTCTCCGAAAGAATCTCGTTCTCCTGCTCCATCAGCTTCTTATACGTAGAAAGTGCCTCCTGGGCATTTTCTGCTTCCGCCGTCATCGTAACAGCATTGCTGCTCTGATCTGCATTCCCGCTGTCCTTTGTGCCGCAGGCTGTAAGAGAAAATGCCAGCAGTACAGTCAGTCCCAGTTTGATCCATTTCTTTTTGTTCATTTTGATTCCTCCATATTTGTTTTTTTTGTAGTTTTCTTTGTCGTTTCATTTACAGCTTCTTTTGTCGTTTCATTTGCAGCCTCTTTCCCGTCGCCAAAGCCGTAGCGGAAGCAAACCGCACCGGTAGGACAGGCACGAACGCACATCCCGCAGCGGATGCACTCCCCATGATTGGGTGTTTTTGTCACATCCACATCCATTTTGCAGGCTCCGGCGCATTTCCCGCAGGAAACACATTTGCTCTCGTCCACCTTCATCTGAAAAAGGGACACCCGGTTCATCAGGGCATAAAATGCTCCCAACGGACAAAGCCATTTACAGAAGGGGCGATAGAACAATATGCTCAGTACAAGGATTCCCAGCAAAATGGTGAATTTCCATGTAAAAAGAGAGCCAAGTGCCGCCCGGATGCCGGAATTGGCAATAGACAGCGGGATCGCCCCCTCCAGCACACCCTGAGGACAGAGGTATTTGCAGAAAAAAGGATCTCCCATGCCTACATCGTTTACAACCAATGCCGGCAGCAAGACCACCATTACCAGCAAAACCACGTATTTCAGATAGGTCAGGGGCTTCAGCTTTTTTGTGGAGAGCTTTTTCGTTGGAATTTTATGCAGCAGCTCCTGAAACCAGCCGAAAGGGCACAAAAACCCGCAGATAAAGCGTCCCAGCAATACTCCCAGCAAAATAAGAAAGCCGGTTACATAATAGGAAAAGCGAAACCGTGAGGAGCCTGCCACTGCCTGAAATGCCCCAATGGGACAGGCGCCGGAGGCTGCCGGACAAGAGTAGCAATTCAGCCCCGGTACGCAGACCGTTTTCCCTGTGCCCTGATAGAGTCCGCCCTTGATAAAATTCGGCAGATGCAGATTGGTCAATAAAGCTGCGCCTGCCTGGATCCAGCCCCGAAAACGGGACATAAGCTGTGATACACCTGAAATTTTCTTATCCAATTCCCACACACTCCAGACATAATTTGATGGCTTTACTCAGTACCGTCGCTGCCTCGCCTCTCCAGGCACCAAAACACAGCATTGCAGCTCCTGTTATCAGCAGTGCGATCTGCGCTGCGACTTTTTTCTTGTAACGCATTTTTTTATCACCCTTTCTGTTTTTTACGTTCTGATCATAGCACAAATCAGTTAAAGTCTCTGTTAAGAATGAAAAATTAACACAAACTTTATCTGCTTCTGCTATAATTATGGGAAAACAATCGCTATTAAAATAGGAGGATTCTTATGCACCTTTTGGTCATTGAAGATGAGCGCGTCCTGTGCGAGACAATCGTCCGCAGTCTGCGGCGTCTGGCATACAGCGTGGATCACTGTTACGATGGAGATAAGGCACTGGAGCTTCTTGGCACAGAGCGGTATGATCTGGTTCTGTTGGATCTGAACCTGCCCGGTAAGGATGGCATGACAGTACTGCGCACCTTTCGTCAAAGGGATCGTAAGACCCCTGTGCTGATCCTTTCCGCCCGCAGTGAGGTGAAGGACAAGGTGGAGGGATTGGATGCCGGAGCCAACGACTATCTTTCAAAGCCCTTTCACTTAGCCGAGCTGGAGGCCCGCATCCGCAGCCTGACTCTGCGGCAGTTCACCCAGCAGGATGTGCTGCTGACCTTCAAGGCTCTGAGCTTCGATACCCGTTCCCGCACCGCCACCGTTAACGGACAGACGCTGGCCCTCACCCGCAAGGAAACAGGTATTCTGGAATATTTAATGGTACATCAGGGACGGCCGGTAAGTCAGGAGGAGCTGATGGAGCATGTCTGGGACAACAGCGTAGACAGCTTCAGCAACTCCATCCGTGTACATATCTCTGCCCTGCGTAAAAAACTGCGCGCTGCATTAGGTTATGACCCCATTCGCAACCGCATCGGCGAGGGCTATCTGATGGGAGGTGACACAGATTGAAAAAAATTTCTCTGCAATGGCGCATCACGCTGATGACTGCTCTGCTCATCGGCGTTACCTGTATCGCCATGAATCTGCTGCTCTGCTCCTCCGGCATCTATTATATGGATACCATCGCCGACACACTGCAGGGCGGCGACAGGATCCTCCTCGACGAAGAAGACACCGTGAGCTTTGATCCGCAGCTGGCAGCGCCTGACGGCGAGCTGACGATCCTTATTGATGGAGCACAGGGCCGCTTTCGCACAACAAACTGGTATATCACGGCGGTGGTGACGGCATTGAGCGGTATTCTTGCCTACTTCGTCAGCGGACATGCCCTGAAGCCCCTGCGCAGCTTTGCCTCCCAGACAGAAAAGGTACAGCTGAACAATCTGGCAGATATCCGGATCAACGAAAATGTTCTGCCGGAATTCAGACAGCTTGGTCACTCCCTGAACCAGATGCTGGAGCGGTTAAACAATGCCTTTTCTGCCCAGAAACAGTTTACCGGCAACGCTGCCCACGAGCTGCGCACACCTCTGGCGCTGATGCAGGCGCAGCTGGAGCTTTTTTGTGCAGAGCATCCCGACATGCTGCCGGAGACGGCAGACTTTCTCTCCCTGCTGCAGGAGCAGACAGAACGGCTGTCCCAGATGACAAAAACCCTGCTGGAGATGAGTAATCTGCAGCAGGTAGAACGAAACGAATCCATTCAGCTTGCTCCCATGGTGGAGGAAATTTTCACAGATCTTACGCCGCTGGCGGAAAAATCCGGCATCACTCTGGAGCTTACAGGTGACGGTGTTATGACTGGCAGCGACGCACTGATCTATCGTATGATCTTCAATCTGACAGAGAATGCGATCAAATACAATCGTCCAGACGGTTCTGTACAGGTCTGCATCACCCAGGAGCCCGAAAAGCTTCTGATCCTTGTTTCCGATACGGGACGGGGAATTCCGGAGGAATATCAGCAGAGTATCTTTCAGCCCTTCTTCCGTGTAGACAAGTCCCGCAGCCGAACCTTCGGCGGTGCCGGCCTTGGTCTTGCGCTGGTATGGGAGATTGCAGCTCTTCACGGAGGCTCTGTCCGGGTTGCAGAAAGCTCAGACAGCGGAACCACCATCGCTGCAGAGCTGCCACGCTCCGGCAATCATGCAGCAGATCCCAAAAACGAAATGCTTTAGAAATCAAAACGAACAGAAATGAGAGGAAAACATGATCGATAAAATGCTGATCCGTGGAGCAAAGGTCCACAACCTGAAAAATATTGATGTGGATATTCCGCTTGGAAAAATCGTGGGAATTGCAGGCGTGTCCGGCTCCGGCAAATCATCCCTTGCATTGGGTGTGCTCTACGCTGAGGGCTCCCGGCGCTATCTCGAAGCCCTCTCCACCTATACGCGCCGCCGTATGACCCAGGCTTCCAGAGCCAGTGTGGATGAAGTCCTGTATGTTCCCGCTGCACTGGCACTGCATCAGCGCCCCGGTGTACCGGGTATCCGCAGTACCTTCGGCACAGGAACGGAGCTGCTCAACAGTCTGCGCCTGATGTATTCCCGTCTTGCCAGTCACCGCTGTCCTAATGGACATTTCCTTTCTCCGTCTCTGGCTGTCGCCGCAGGAAAAGAGCTTGTCTGTCCGGAATGCAGCGCACATTTCTATGCACCGTCTGCAGAAGAGCTGTCCTTTAATTCCCAGGGGGCCTGTCAGAGGTGCGGCGGCACCGGGATCGTCCGCACTGTGAATCCGGATACACTGGTGCCGGATGACTCGCTGACGATCAACGAAGGAGCTGTTGCCCCCTGGAACAGCCTGATGTGGTCCCTGATGACAGACATTTGCCGGGAAATGGGTGTGCGCACGGATGTGCCGTTTCGGGAGCTGACAAAACAGGAAAAGGAGATCGTATTCCACGGTCCTGCTGTGAAAAAGCACATTCTTTACCATCCGAAAAAATCTGACTCCAACGACTTTGCAGAACTGGATTTCACCTATTTTAATGCCATCTACACCGTAGAAAATGCCCTTGCCAAGGTCAAGGATGAAAAAGGCATGAAACGGGTAGAAAAGTTTCTCAAAGAAGATATTTGTCCGGATTGTCATGGCACACGCCTGTCTGCTGCTGCCCGTGCGCCGAAGCTGCAGGGTATTTCGCTGGACGAAGCCTGCGCTATGACACTCTCTGAGCTGGTCGTCTGGGTAAAAGGCGTCCCCCAAAGTCTGCCGGAAGAAATGCGTCCCATGGCCCAGAGTATCTGTGAAGCCTTTCAAGGCACCGCAAAGCGGCTGATGGACTTGGGACTCGGCTACCTGACCCTTGATCGATCCGCATCCACACTCTCCACCGGCGAGCGGCAGCGGATGCAGCTTGCTCGCGCCGTGCGTAACCGTACCACCGGCGTCCTCTATGTACTGGATGAGCCCTCCATCGGTCTGCACCCTTCTAATATTGTGGGGCTTACCGGTGTACTGCAGGATCTTGTTGCTGACGGAAACTCCGTCATTTTAGTCGATCACGATACGCAGATTTTGAAGGAATCCGACTGGCTCATAGAAATGGGTCCGGAGGCCGGCGCAAAAGGCGGTCACATTATTGCGCAGGGCAATATTTCCACCATCGCAGCAGATCCTGCTTCCCAGATCGGACCGTTTCTTTCCGGCACAGCGAACACCAGACTGCGCCCCTGCATCGAAAAGGAAATGCTCTTTACAAACGGCAGGATTCACCTGTCCACGGATCGGATCCATACCGTAAAGCCCCTGGAGGTCGATATTCCAAAAGGACGGCTCACAGTTGTCACCGGGGTATCGGGCTCCGGCAAGACCACTATGGTACTGGAGAGCCTGATCCCTGCACTGCAGGCAAAGATCAGCGGCAGTGCACTGCCTGCCCACATCCGCGCAGTCGATGCCGACGGCATTGCACACGTCAAGCTCATGGACGCCACGCCCATCGGCATCAACGTCCGCTCCACTGTGGCAACCTATGCAGGCATCCACGACGAGCTGCGCAAGCTTTATGCGAAGTCTCCGGATGCCAAAGCCCTCGGCTACAAGGCCGGTGATTTTTCCTACAACACCGGGACGCTCCGTTGCCCCGGCTGCGACGGAACCGGCGTTGTCAGTCTTGATGTACAGTTCCTGCCGGATGTGAACATTCCCTGCCCGGACTGCCGGGGCTCCCGCTACAGCAAGGCAGCTTACACAGTAAAGCTCACCAATAAAAGCGGCGCGCACATTTCCTTACCGGAGCTGATGGATATGGACGTAAACACCGCCATCGACTTTTGCAGGGATATAAAAAGCGTCAGCCAGAAGCTGGAAATTCTGAAGCAGCTCGGACTCGGCTACCTGACCCTTGGCGAAGAAACGCCCGGACTATCCGGAGGCGAAGCACAGCGGCTCAAGCTTGCCAGCGAGATTGGAAAGACCCAGGAGGATTCCGTATTCGTCTTCGACGAGCCCTCCATCGGTCTGCATCCGCTGGATGTGCAGGTTCTGCTGGGCGTCTTTCAGGCGCTTCTTCATCACGATGCGACCGTTGTCGTCATTGAACACGACCTGGATGTGATCAAAAATGCGGACTATGTGATCGACATGGGACCGGGCGGCGGCGAAGCGGGCGGACAGATCATAGCCAGCGGGACGCCGCAGGAAATCAAGGAAAACCCAAACAGTATTACCGGGAACTATATCTCATAAACCTCGTTCTCGAGGTGGCTTGTCTTTCTCAGCCGGCCAGGATTTTCTGAGTGCCGCGTAGGAAATCAGAAAATCCGCAGGCCGGCGGCTGCCTTCAATATCCACTTTTTTGTCTTGAATATCCACTTTTTCATTCTTAATATCCACTTTTGTATCCCCAATGTCCACTTTTTCTTCATTCAAAAGTCCACTTATATGGAGATTTCTCTATAATCTGCAACAGGTTTTCTAACTGTATCTGTTCCTTATTAAGCGGAACTTTACCGCCATTAGTGCCACTTTCGTTGCGATTAACGCCATTTCCGGCATTACTAACGCCATTTTTAACGCCACCAATGTCATTTTTGGCGTCGTTGGCGTTAATCGTGGCGTCGTTTGTCCTATTGGCAGCTTTCCTGGAGAAGTAATTTCCAATCGGTTGTCATACATGTTTTGGGGGGCAGGGACCGAATTACTGTATAACTTCTTATACCCTTCCAAAAGTTACTGACACATTTTTCTCTTTCACACAGTCCATTACAGCTGATTATACTTCGCTGCACTTCCCTTTGCTTTTTCCACGGGATACTTTGCCTCATTCTGTGCCATCTTCATATTGATGATTTCATCTGCATCCAGCCCCAACTTGTCCAACAGATTCTGGCAATAAACCATGACATCCGCCATTTCCTCTTTTACATGCTGTAAATCATATTCCTCATCATTCCATTGAAAACATTCCAGAAGTTCAGCTGCCTCAATCACAATTGATTTTGCAAGATTTGCCGGAGAATGGAACTGGTCCCAATCCCTATCCTCTGTAAATTTTCGAATTCGATCTATTGTTTCCTGCTTCATTTTCAAATCTCTCCTTATTTCATTTCAAACATATTTTCAATAAATCTCATTCCGTCCGAATTATCGCAATAAATAAAGCTGCCATTGCCATCAATTGTTCTGATTACATCAAACCTTACTGACTGTACGGTACAATGAATAAGATCACAATCTGGTCCCATAAGCGTTTCATCAATTGTGCAATTATTCTCCTTTAAAATAGACATGATTTCTTCAAATTCTTCATCATCCGGTCTATTCTCATAATTAATCTGACGGAATCTCTATTCATATGAAAAGCCTTCATGCCTATTCCCCTTTTATACTTATTCTGGCAGCATGGTTCCATTTTTTAGCATCTCTACAATAGCTGGATCATCCGACTTGATTTCACCTGTCACATACATAAGATACTTACAGATGCTGGTAAGAACATATTGGGGTCAGACCCATGATTCTCCTTTTGCGGAATCTCCCGGATTTTTTGCTGATGACTTTTTGCTGCGTTTTTTCGGTGCTGTCAGCTCATAGCTCAAAGAAAGCAGGTCTTTGATGGCATGATCCAACTCCGGTTTTCCTAGCTGAATACTAAGCCACTTCTCCTTGTTCATGTGATAGGCCGGAAAATAGCCATCCTGCCCGCGAAGAGAGCCAATTAACAGCGGATCACTTTTCACATTGAGGACATCAACGATGTCTGCTTCCGGCAATCCCAACTTATCAGTCGATACCTCCAGAACTACACCATACCATTTATTATTGTCGTTGTGCCGCAGCACAGCATTCCTGTCATGCCAGGGGTATTCCGGCTCCGTGCCGTACTGCTGGCGTACCCATGTAAATAATTCTTGTCGTGTCATTCCACATTGCAAGTGAAGTCAATCTATGTTGCACTTCCCACTGCATCCTCCATTTCCACAGAATTCGCAGCCATGTGTATGCCCGTGTCCATAATACCATCGCCCATAGCGATAACCATAGTGGGGAGGACAATGAGTACAATCTCCCGTGCATCTGCCTGTACTTTTAGGCTTAGGACTGCCAGCCAGAGCCATTCCCATCAGTATACTGCTGAACAGTCCCGGCTTCTTCGGTTGTTCCCCTTTAAGCGGAATTTCCTCGTCAGGCTCATCCGGATCAGCATAAGGAATGCCGCTACGCTTTGAAATCTTCCTGATCAGCGACTCGTCCACACCATAATCACACAACTCATTCAGCCCATTTTCTGTGAAAATCGCATCTGTCTAGTTGACCAGCTGATAGATGGATTCCTCATCTGGCAGATTAGGAAGCAGTGTCAGAACATCCTCCTCTGTAAAGTGCGTTGGTTTGGAAGTAATCTTATCAATCAACTCAAACACCGGTTCCGGATCAGGAAGACAGCTCAGCAGCGTATCCAGCTGTTCCCCCGTATAAGCATCCACAGCTGTCTGAATCAACTTTTCCAGTGCTTCTTCATCTTCGATTTGCCCGCTATCTGCAATCTCCGCAACTTCCGCGGCTCGAAACCGGACTCCCGCTGCTAATGCTCTGCGAAGAATGCTGGTCGCTGTGCGCGTATCCACATACTGAATGCAGTCACATATTTCCTCAGATGGACTTCCATCCGGTCCGAAGTCCTTGATAGAGGCCAGACGGCTATACTGAGTACTTTCCTGCCATCCGTCATATCGCTCATAATATTCAGCCCAGGTCACTTAGCCGCACCTCCTCCACACTGCATCGCCATCAAAAATCATCTAATGCGGCATCTATTTCTTCCAGCCGATCAATCCAGCCCAGGTCGGATTTCTTCTTGGTTGCTGGTCTTTTCTTATCACCGCCAACCACTTCAAACCGTTTCTCTTCTGTCCCGAACAAACCTTTTACCTGAATTCTGAAATCCGGCTTGTTGTTGGTCAGTCCCTGCATAAGCTGTACATTCTTGTATCTGGGTAGAAGAATTTGACAAATAGCCTGAATGTCTTGCTCCTTAACACAGGGAGTCGCCATAAACTTTTTCGTTATGTAAGGCTTTATATCTGTCAGAACCTGTGACATCGAGGCTTTCTTTCGATTATCAGCCATAAAAATCTCCTTTCCCGGATATTTCATTTCAAGTTAACGATATCGAAATCTCACCGCCAAATGTACTGATTGAAAATCTGTCATCTGAAACAATAGTTTCCTTTTCAACATGATATTCAAAGGGAAACAGATATACTGAATCATTCAATTCCTGAAAAGAGTAGTATCCACTGTCATCAATATTCATCACTGCATATGCCATAAATGCACTGACTTGTTCATTATTTACTGTCATCCTGTTGATGTGATACTTTCCCGGTTTTTCACAGCGTAGCACATCGAATTCCTTCAATGTTGAAATCAATTTATCAATCGAATGATATAAGGTTGTTCTTTCTCCCCACTCATCAAATAGCTTTTGCTTTAACTGGGCAAGTGTTATTTCATCCTGAAATTCCGACATTTTTCCAATCAGTTTGCACATATCAAGAAACACCGGATATGCCGCCAACATCATGCACCAGTTGATACTCACCGCATATTCCGGATACTTTTCTATCAGCTGTACTGCCTCGCTTTTTAAGCGGGAGCTGTACGGATTATCATAAACCCAGATGTTCATCAAAATCTCTCTGGTCTTACGAAGAACTGTTGGGCTTTCAATCTCATAGCTCAAATACTCATTGAGCTTATCTTTAATCTCCGATTCCGATGTTCCGTCCGCCACTAAGTCAACTGTATATTTCAGCCAAGGCAATTTCAGTTTTCTTGACAAACCAACCATTTTAGCCATGATAATCCTCCGTCCTCGCGATTATGAACGGAACCACCACTTCGTCAAGCGAAATCCCGCCATGCGTCATTACATTTTCACCTTTGATATCCAAAGAATCCCCCACATTGCAGATTAGATAGTCATAATCTTTGGGCAAATAATATTTCGGATATTCCAGAAGGCCATATCGTTCTATCAAACTGTCTTTATTAGCAAAATCCTTCAATACCACCATTTTGTGGCTTCTTGTTTCAACTTCAACGCCAGAGCCGGTCAATCGTCCCAGTCCTGTACAAGGCGTGTTTCCATGATCTGCTGTAATATAGACATCAAATCCATCCTGCAACAATCGTTTGGTCAGCTCAGCAAGCTTATTCTGTTTCATCAGCACCGTATCATCATTCAACATTCCAATGCGTCCCTGATATTGGGCATGAACCAATTCATCAATATCAAGAATGATGACAGCCCCACACTTTACAAACGCCGAAAAGCTTGCATCATACCCTCGTTCATAACCTATCTGATTGTCCTTATACCCATATTTTCTTGCGCATTCGTAAAATTCATTCTTCTCTTTACTCTGCTTCCACGGTTCAATCAGCTGACTGGGATATTTTCCACTCAGTAGGCATTGGCGAGAAATAGATGTCGTAGATGGAATCATGGCAAAGGCAGCACTTTGGCGATAACAAATTCCCGCAAACGATCTTTTCAATATCGTCCAGTCAAATTCTGACATACCATCCATTACGATAATGGCAGCCTTTTCACTATGGTCATGGATATAATCCATGACACTGCTTACCATGACCGGTGATTCCAGGTTGATTTCCGAAGACAACTTTCCAAAATTTTTCATCGCATAGGCGCAGAACGCCCGATTCAATTCCGAAGTATCAATGTCAACATTATGTTCTACTGCGGTTACATCAATCGTCGCTTTTTTCTCCGCAATCTCAAACCAAGCCCTGTAATCTTCAACACTTTTCGCTTGACTTAACGCACATTCATATAAATCTCTCAAATAGTACTCAACATTTTTCTGAGAATACATTTTGCGGCGAAAAAACATTTCCGTCTGTTTCCGTTCATGGTATTCCTCAAAATCAGTCTGATACGCCAGCGTAAGAAGTTCCAAATCCAGATTTTTGCTTTCTCGCAGAACTGCGCTATTCAACTTTGGAAATAATGACTCGAACGAAATTTCTTCCTCCCGGCATTTTTTCCGGATATCATACGGCACATAAACACCCGGCTGCACCAGAATAGCAAGTTTTCCCTCTCCATTTAGAAGGCTTGTATTATTAACTCGGAAGTTCAAATCATCAGTATACGCAACAGTCCTGAAGCCATGTGCCTGAAACACCGCGCTATAATGCACTTTTTCTTCCAGATGATCTGCATCAACGAGCATCATTTTTTTCGTATACTGTGCAGCTGTTTTTTCAAACACATAGTCTCCAAACATCTGTTACGCCTCCAATCTTGCCATCATGATTAACCTAAAATCCGGATATACCTGTGAGCCTTTCCTGTGCTGTGCTTCAATGTTGGCCTTTTCTTTTTGCAGCTTTTGCAGGCGGCTTCTGCGGATATTCTCAATCCCAATATGTTCCGCAGCCTCTTGTCTCAGCTCCAAAGCATACATATATTTCTTGAAACTCTCCTCATTCTGCTGCATCTGCTTCTCTTTTAATTCAACAAATGTGTCATAGGCAAAATCCATGCAACTTTTTTCAAGCTTAGAATAAATTTCCGCATCCACATTCGGCGCAGACGAAACCCTGAGCTTGCTGTTTTCATCGAGGAAAACATCCATAATACGCTTTCCTGCCATCGGTCGCAATAACATTGCGCTGTTGACAAATATCGGCAAAATCCGCTTTCCGCTCTCTTTTTCAGAGATAGACAGCTCCCAAAGCATAAAATAGCCTTCCTCATTGAGGAAGTTATCAATCTGGATGGACATAAGCGGTGCCGTCCGATCCTGCACCAACTCTGTCTTCAAATGCTGTGTGATTTCTTCATCTGCAATGCTGATACGGTCAATCAAACGCGGGTCATGCCCCTGCCAGCACTCATAATAGGTCAGCATTGTGCGGAGCGCACTGTCTACATCGAAATTCGACTCCGTTCCGACAAGTTTTGTCAAGTCTTTCTCTTCTCGGATTACATCTTTATATTTCTGCGCATTCGTAAGCTGCTGCTTCATCTCTGCCTCAACTGGGTACAGATTCTTCTCTACCTGTGAAGCATGACCAATGGAGCGCATATACACATCTGTGAAGTCGCATTCTGCCACTTCGCTGTCCAGAACATCAGAATACTTATCAACGCCCATCTCTTTCAGAATAACGGACAGCTTTTCTTCCAACACTTCGCGGACACGGTTCTCTACCGTTTCGCCAACAATGAAGTTGTAAATATGTACATCCCGCTGCTGACCAATACGATCAACACGACCACACCGCTGCTCGATCTTCATTGGGTTCCACGGAAGGTCATAGTTGATGATAATATTGGCAAACTGCAAGTTCAGACCTTCGCCACCAGCATCTGTCGAAATAAAAATACTGGTACTGGTCTTAAACTCCTGCATGGCAGCATTTCGCTCGTCAATGCTCATGCCGCCGTTTAGAATCGTTACCGTATAGTCTCTATTCACAAGCAGCTCCTGCAAATAAGTCTGCGTAGCAACAAATTCTGTGAAAATAATGACCTTCTGTGTACGATCCTCACTCAGAATAGCATCAATCTCATTCAACAGCGGCTCTACTTTTGCATCCTGATTCTGGAACTGTGCCTGTTTTGCAAGGGAGATGATCTGCTTCAGCTCTTCGATTTCCAACTCCATATCCAGAGAAATCGCTTCAAGGGCATCCTCAACACCATCCTCGATGTTCAGTTCGTCCAAATCCTCTTCCCTTAAATTACCAACGCAGGTGCGCTGCTCCAGAAGAACATTTAATCTGCGCTCCAGGCTCTGTCGAATGGCCGCCGTACTGCTCGTCACCATGCGCTGCATGATAATCAACAGGAAGATCAGGCACATATTTTTCTTGCGATTGCGCAGTGCTTTGTTATAGGTCTTTGCGACATAGGAGCTGACCATCTCATATAGTTCCCGCTGCAAATTGTTGCGGTCGTCCCATGAAATCGTCACAAGATGCATGATACGGTTCTTGAACAGCAGATTCCCGTTATTGTCAATGGCCTCGCGCTTTTCCGTGCGGATCAGGAATGGAGCAACCTGTTCTCGGACAATAGACTTGGCATTCGGGAAAGCATCCGCATCCAGCAAACGAATCAATCGCAAAAACGGCTCAGTTTTGCCATTATGCGGTGTTGCTGACAACAGCAGCAGATATGGGCTTGCCTGTGCCAACAGATTACCCAGCTTGTAGCGAGCCACTTCGCCGGAAGAACCAGCCACACGATGCGCCTCATCTATGATGATCAGATCCCATCCACTGTTGATGATGGAATAGATTCGTTCCTCGTTGTACTTTTCAACCTTTTCCTCACTCCAACCGGCGTGTTTTTCAATCGGCTTAATAGAATCCATCGGAGAAATCACCTGATCGAACTGACCATACACATCATCATTATCCGTCAGGCGACGAATCGTATCATAATCGGATGGCAAAATTACTTGAAATTTCTCATGGAACTTTTCCTGCATCTCGCTTGCCCACTGGGTCACCAGACCAGTCGGGCAAACAACGAGAATCCTACTGACAAGACCGCGGCTCTTCAATTCACGGATGATCATACCAGCTTCAATCGTCTTACCAAGACCGACTTCATCCGCCAGAATATAGCGAATGTTGTTGGTCTCCATTGCGCGATTCAACACATGGAGCTGGTGCGGCAAGGGAATAATCCCGCTGGCAAGAGAAGAAAGGAAACCACCGGCAGTTTCGTTTTTGATTTTAGAGAGCAGCGTAACATAGCGCAGATAATTTTCATCATACTGCATCGTATTGCCCGATGAGCTAAGCTGTTCCTCATTTGCCTTATACACCCGACCGGTTGCTGGGTTAAAGACCTTATAAGAAATATAGCCCCATGCTTCGATCTTCTCCAAAACCTGCACATTTGCTTTTTCTATTGTGTCAAAAACGAAATCGCCGACAGATATCATTTCTCTTTCTTCCATTCTTTAATTTGATTTCGGCCTGTAAACATTTCATCGTAGTGCCACTTTCCAGTCACAAGCCAGTATTCATAAGTACTCAGCCATGTACAGACCCATGGCACAAACGAATCTGCAACATACATTTGCTGATTCCATTCTTTATATTTGGGGTAATAAACACACAGTTGGTAATTTCCGCTATCATCCTTGCCGTACTTATGATGTGGATATTTTCCCTCATATTTTTGTAATGGTGGCGAAATCAGCCATGCCTTTGGTGCTCCATCACTCAGTTTATAAGTAATTTTGATTCTATACACTTGAGACTCGGAGGACGGCTGTATATCTAAAATACATACAAGCATGGAATTCTCAATATAGTTTGCTACCAGTAGCCTATTGTACAAATATTGCATCTGTATTTGCTGATTCACCAACGAAATAGGCTTAGGTTTCAAATATTTACGCGCCAAAGTGATGTGCTGGTGGAACTGAAACTGTGCCATTTTTTGATATATTCCCTGTCGATGTGTCTACTTTCAAGGTTCCCGCTGCAATAGCTGATCTCACCGTCTCTGCTTCACTGTTAAAAACAGCTTTTCCGGTCTCGCTGCCAAAGCATTCTTTTAGATGATTTCCCATTTCAATTTTGTTATATTGCAAAAGTCTTCCATCAACCAAGTCTTTTCTCGCAGTATCTAACCATTTAAAAAATGCAGTAGCACGTTCCGGATGTGTATTCCACTTGTCAGCAAAGTTTTCACCTTTATAACTTGGGTTTTCTATGTAAAATTGCTGACCTTTTCGGTTATCCATAATCCAAGAAGGAGCTTTAGAAAGGATATTGAAAAGAGCATCGTAAATATTATCCTCTTCTTCATACAGCCTTCCCGCTATTGTTGTGATTATAATTGATATGGGCTTATTACCGCTGTTGTCATCTGCAAACTTAATGTCTCTATGCCGTTTAAGAATCTGTACAACGCGTTGTAATGGCGTTTTTACTTTTCTACGCTTTACATCTTCAACCTCAGCTTGCGCAACAACTGTACGATGATCCTTGATATATTGCTCATATAATCTGTTGCGTTGCTTTGCACAAGCATCGAAAAACCATTTCACATAGCCTGCCGGATTGCTTCCCAAATAATCATAAGTATCATAGTCTTCATTATGATCAGTTATACGGATTACGCTCCCATAAGTATGAGCAGGAATAACATCCATATGAAAGTTTGGAACATCATCGTATTCAACATGCCAGCATCTCTTTTTTTCTTCAATTTCCCTACTCGTTTTTTTGTAACGGACAAGCAGTGGTTTAACCACATCAACCTTCAGTTCCTTGGCTGTCAACCCATACTGACTCTTAAATTGACAGACAATATCCAAATCGTAATCATCTGCATTTGTAATTGGACGAACCACAGTTCCGAGGGCAAACGAACCTTGCGGATAAATACTAATCTCATAATCAGGAGTCTCCTGATCTATCCATTTTCCAAGATCTTTATAAGTCTTTTCTGCTGCCTCAAACATTTCATCACTAATATCAATGTTCTGAGCTGTCGATTTAAGCAGACTATTATACGCTTCTTTGGTATACATCTTTTACCCTCCAATCGTTATAGTTTCTTCAAAACTGTTTTTCTGTGAAAGTTGATCATAGATTTTAACTGGCAAATCCACCTTGGGCATAATATCCATACCCGCACGAACTGCAAGCGATGCTGGCATAGCTGGAAATAAGCAGATTTCCTTTGCCTTAGGATTATCATTCTTTATTCTTTCCATTGCCAGCCGAAAAGTACGGACAAAACTATCTTGAATCTGAGGGTTCTTGACAAACACGCGATTTGGCTCCGGAATAGTCAGATGATAGATGGAACATCTTTCGCCCAATGTATTTTCAATTCTTTGATCAATAATTTCAGCACTCAAATCAATAACCAATGCCACCGCAGTTTCAGAATCAGCCTTTGACTGATGGATTTGAAAATCCACTGTTGACTGATCATCTGGCCATGCCCATTTATCTCCCTCACGATGGCACTGGAAGACACGAACATTTAATTGATCGCAAAGTAAACACCCCAATTTAAAAAGAAGTGGTTGCGGAGCAAGTGCAAACAATGCAACAACATCTTCCTTCTTTACAATGCTACCAAAATACTGCTTGACCTGGTTTTCCAGTTCAGATGCTTGCAATTGAAAAATGTCCTTTGACGGTATGTATTTTGTAACCGATCCATTATGCAATTCTATTGGGTCATCCTGTTTTGGATAAAAACCACATTTTACAGTGGCTCTCCTAAGTACAGATGCTGCATTAAACACATCTACATTATCTATATTTGAGAAGAATGTCACTACCTTACAAGAATCAGCATCTTGAATCTCCGTTAATCTCCGAATCCGGTCTTCATGAGCCTTCTTCTGTACAATCAAAAAATCCGACAGGTAGTTTTCAGGCTTAGTATCTATTAAATGGTGATGCTCGGCACAAAGAAGCATTAAATTGTCTATGTTATTTATTTCATCTTGCGTCATATCATCAGCATGTCTTGGTCCTGTTTTACCAACTGCGTGAATGTGGGCATTTTCAGAAAAATTAGCATCATCACCATAATGTGAATCCAAATACAGCAGTTTGTTGCAAATTTCGCATCTGCCTGCTGCCATTCCCCACAAGCGCAGTTTTACTGCTTCGCGAATTGGTGTTCTCTTGATTTTAGATGATTCATTCTTCCCCATAGGCAACGCTCCTTTTACACTCTTCCAAGGCTGATATCATAGTACATCAGCAGGTTGGAATCCTCCTGAATGGTCTGCTCCGGCAGACGCTCGGCGATATCAACGATGGCTTTATAGTTCTTTTCTTTCCAAAGGCGAGAGAAGCCCACACGGATGGCCTCCGAACGGAATAGCTTCAGCTTGCCCTTGCTGTTCATGTAGCTTTCAAATTCTTTCCACAAGTTCTTCTCACGCAACTTGACCAGATCGCCTTCCTTGGTCACATCTGGGATGTACCAGCGGCCATTCTCATCTTGCAGGAAGTTCTCTTCCAAAATGGTAGCAAGCTCCGGCATCTGCTCATACTTATCCACAGCTTTGACTTCCTGCATGAACTTCGGCTGAAGCTCTGCATAGGTCTGCGGACCACAGAACTGCGGATCCAGTTGCTGATACAGCCAAGAAATAGCAGACTTTTCGTTCGTCACAAATAGCGCAAATTGGATATTCTCCACTTCGGTTGTGATACGAGCGGTATCGTACTCATTGACCTGATCCGGCAAGAAGTACATATTATCGCGTTTTAGGAACTTTTCATCCAAACCGCGATAAAAGTCGGTAGCATCCAACGGCACAGGAATACCTCTCATAATATGGTATGCTACCATACGATCAAATAGTAAATAGGCTTGCCTTTCCGCAATCATTTGTATTTTGTTATTTTCGACGCTAACCACAGGCAAATTATCCAAATATTGGCCAACAAAGAACCAAGCTGTTTCTTCACTTCCTGCCTGTTCCGAGAACTTACGTTCAAATTCCTCTTTGGGTTTGTACGCCGAAATTGCCAAATCTTGTTTTACTGCTCCATTTGCCGTCTGCTGATTATAGCTGCCCTGCCCTTTGTCGAGGGTCTTTACATAAGAAACAACAAAACCTGCTTTCTGAATTGCTTCATTAATTGCCATCCATACCGTATTCTTGCTATTATGAAACTCTATTGTTATCCATCGATTTGGTTTGAGGCATCTGTAAAATTCTCTAAAGCACTTTTCAAAAAGGTCTTGGTAATCAGACAGTGCCTTTTTTTGTGCCCTACAAATTATTGCCTCTTTCTCATTGTTTGTGACGATTCTCAACCACGCATCCCAAATAAAACTCAATTCTGAATAAATCAAGTTATCGCCAAAAGGAGGATCAACGAAAATATAATCTATTGAATTGCTGGGAATCATGCGCAAATCCGTAGATGAGCCACATGATACGCAACAATTTTCATCCTTCTTTGTGAAAGAAAATACAGGTTCTATATCCTTTATTTTCCCCCTCACAAGTGTAAAAATATTTCTTTCTGCCAGTATACTTGGAATATACAATGCATTTGGCATAGCGCCCGCTAAATTGATTTTTCCTTTTTTCATACCGACATTGTGCAATTTTGATGCCGTTTTCATTAGGACTGCTGTTATACAGAACATTATCTGGTTTTTGTACCTACTTCTTTGTGCCATATCCCATATCAAAGCAAGTGCGCAGAGATTTCTTTCTGTATAGAAAAGATTGACCTTATTAAATCCTGCTTTTATTGGGTCAGCAGTTTTTTCCCCATATGGAACCTCCTCTGTCGGATACCATTTATCCGTATCCATTTCCTTAATTTTCTCTATGAGTGCGATATCTTCAGCATCTGGTACTTTATCGTAACGTTTGCCACCATAAGAGTAATTAATCAGCACTGGAACTTGCTTAGAGATTTCTATGGTCTTTCCGCTTTTCTTGTCAATGAGTATATCTTTAGCCCTTGCGCATTGTGATTTTTTAATGATAGAGCCACACGAATCGCATCGAAGCTCCTTTTTCATATTTCCATCACTGTCAATGGCAATATTCCAGAAAACAATTTCCTTCCCACAATGAGGACAATAAAAAACGTCAGACCAAAGAGTATAATTTATTACAGCCTTTTCTCCCAAGAGATTTTCCTGTATAGGATGAGTAGAATACATCCATCCTAATTCACGTTCAGCCGCATCTACGATACGATGAGCCTCTTCAGAAAAATCATATCCATCGACCGCAGCATTATAATTTGAAGCAATAAAAGTAGCGGACGGCGAAAGATCATTCAGAATAGCTTTCCGTGCGCCCCAGGAAACACTGGGATTCAACTGTTCAATTTTGTATCTAAAATCATTATCTGGACAACCACACATTTGTGCAGCAACACCGGTCATTCCGGTACCACAAAAGCCATCCAAAACCAAATCACCGGGCTTTGTATAATGCAAAATATACTGCATAATAGCTTTGTGCGGTACTTTAGTGTGATATGTGTGTGCCATGTAGATTGGATCTGTTTTACCTTCACTCACATCCGCTGCAAACGGTTCTCTGTGATAATCGTCTGTTGCCTCATCATACGGAATGCCATACTCCTTGATAAAATCCTCGATGAAAGGATTCGGGCAGGCAGTATAAAACGGCGCATCCGAAAGCGCAATGATATCCTCATCTGTACCAATTGGAAAGCCTTCAATGTTGCGCACTTTATCTATATCTTCTTTGGTCAGCTTTCTGCGTTCCATAGCTGTTTCCTCACTTTCGTTTTCTAAATTGTGCAAGCGGCACTTGCACAATTTCATTTAATCCGTTTCTGGATATCCTCAACGGACGGCAGCTGCTTTTCCAGATCATCTGGCAGGCTACTGGTAACTTTGTATTCGCTCACTCCAATCGGCTTGGAAATGTCCTTGAGGGAGTATTCTGCTACCACGTTGTTCTTGCTCTTGCAAAGGAGCAGGCCAATGGATGGGTTATCTTGCTCTTTCTTTAAGATACCATCCACCGCTGACAGGTAGAAGTTCAGCTGTCCGGCATATTCCGGCTTGAATTCTCCGGTTTTCAGTTCGATAACCACATAGCAGCGCAGGTTCAGGTTATAGAACAGCAAGTCGATATAGAAATCATCGCCGCCAACATTCAGGTGGTACTGATTTCCCAAGAACGCAAAGCCTGTTCCAAGTTCCAGAAGCAGCTTGGTCACATCCCGCACTAATGCCTGCTCAATGTCCCGCTCCAGCATATCTTCCCGGAACGGAATGAAATCAAAGACATACGGGTCTTTCATAGTCTGCACTGCAAGCTCGCTCTGCGGAGATGGCAGACGGCGTTCAAAATTCGTGACCTTATCCACCAGAACTTGCCGCTGATATAAGCCACTTTCGATCTGATGAACAAGAACATTACGGGACCAGCCATTTTGTGCCGTTGCATTTGCATACCAGATATGTTCTTCCGCAGTTTTAACCTTATCCATCAAAGCAATATTGTGATACCAAGTAATTTGTGCAAGCACCTCTTGCACAATTTCTCTGTCAGCAAAGCGGGCTGCAAATTTCGCCATGTACTTCATATTTCGGACAGAATACCCTTTTCTCTCCGGGAAAGTCACCTGAATATCATAGGAGAGATTTTCAATGAATTTATTTCCCCATGTTTTGTATTCGTTAATAACCGTTCCAATGTCATAATAAAGGAGTAGCAAATCCGAATTCGCATGAATCGTTGCACGGTATTGTGCAGCCTTGATCTCACTTTTGATATTTTCGATGATGGAGAGATACTCCGGTGTATTCATCAGCACACGCTTCGCCTCGCTTTCTCACAATTTTATCTTACTTAACAATAATACGGAGTTTACCTTCGTCTTTGCCCTTGGTATAGCCAGCAATCAGCTCATTCAGCTTCTGTTTGAAAGTAGATTCATCCATCGGCGGCAGCTTCGTCAGCTTATCCATCAAATCTTTTGCATCCACTACCACAGGTTCAAAGCCCTTCAGCAATGCCTGAATCGCCTTGATGAAGAAATCGTCAACACGCTTCGGCAAAGTACCGGATGCAATAAAATCATCAATGGCTTTCTGCTGTTCTGCACTCAGGTACTCTTTTTGGCTTGCCACAATCGGGTCAGAAATCGTATTCAACAGAGTCTGCGTCCACTCCGTCACCAGATCATCAATCCGAATATCCAGATTATCCAGCTGGCCCGCTACATTCGGCACTTGATCACCAAGGTTATAATGGCAATGCGGGCAGATATGAGTTGTTTTCAGCTCAGTCGGTGTCAGCTCATAGCAGATTTTCAAGTTAGCCATGTCCTGCTCGATCTTTGTCAGTTTGGCTGCCGAAAGGATTTCAACGCCACGCAACTTACGCAGATTTGCCAGTACGGAACTCTCCTGTAATTTACCGCGTCGTTTTGCATCGTCAATGTCCAGGCGTTTTTTCTTGTGTTCTTCAAAATAAATGCCGATATACTCTTCTTTAACCTTTTCAAGAGCAGCATTTACCTTCTGCGCGGCTGCATCTCCGGATGTACCGGTCAGAATGCTATCGCGTGCAGAACGGAATTCGTCTTTTGCAGCTTCCAGTTTTTGTTTGAAGTTTGCGCCAAGGTCGATGAACTCAATGTTACTCAGATAGGAAACATTGTTTGCGCAATCCGTTTTGAAAGTCACATATTCCGCAATCGCCTTGATCAGTGTAATCTGCTCCGTCAGCTTATCAATTTCCTCAAAGGTCAGCGTGAAGTTGTTCAGCTTCGCCGGAGTATTGAACCGTGCAGAATAATTGCTGAATTCATCCTTAACTGCTGCACAGGCTTTCTGCATAGCGATCAAATGCTGCGCATCCACAAGCGGTTCATTCCAAAGCTCAAATCCATTGTTCAGCTTCTGGTTCGCAAGAACAGCAGAGTTGCTCGTTTCCTGCGCTTTTTTCAGCAGTTGTTTTACTCCCTCATCACGGTCATTCGGGTTGTCCAGCAGAACCGGATTGATTTCCAGCACATCAAAAAGCTTTTTCAGCTCTGCCATTGCCATCTGCGCAGGCCGTGCCAGATATTTGAACTCATACAAGTCCAGAACACCAATGCGAGGTACAGTATCCAGATTCGATGCACTCAGAACAGTGCCATTGTGCAGAGTCATCGTTGCATAGCCCGCATACACCATGGACAGGAAGATGATCGGTGTAAAAAGATAGTTGATCTTGAAATGCTTATCTTCGTACTGATCATCGTATTTGACATCAAAGATATCCGAATAATTGATAACGCCCTGCGGCGGCAGCTGTTTCAGCTGGTCAATGTAGTAAGCTGCATACTTGGAACCTTCCGGTCGAATCTTATCGCCATCCAGAACGCCAAAGCTCTGGAGCATCAAGGTTGCCGTCTGCGTTTTACGACCAGCAAAATAATCAAATGCCTGCCGTACATTTTCTGCCATGTTTTTCCGAGTTACCTTTGTTTTCATCATAGGACAATCCGGATATTTGCCGCAGAAATATTCATCCAGACACAGGGAAGCCGCCAAATCAACGGTGTCCTTAAAGTCCATATCTCGGTTATAACGTCCACGGAGCACTTCGATCATCTGCCGCTTCTGCCCCTTATACTGGATATCAAAGCAGGTGTTCTTATTTTCACTCAGATACTTAATCAGCTTTTTGCGGATCATCGCCGCTTTGCTCAGATAGGCATCCTTATCTTTGCCTTCACTGATCTGTGCCTGTGCATTGGCAGCAGAGAAGAAACCCAGAATCTCCTTGAACTCCGCAGTAGATTTGAAGAAGAAATAAACTTCATCCTCCAAATTTTTCACAGCAATGCTGCCGCTGCTGTATGGCGGCATAATATGGATATAGAAATCCCGTTCCGGCTGCGCAGTGCTACGCTCTCCCGGCAGACCGAGGAACAAATAGCCTTCACGGAAAATGTTATGGCTATCCCAGTTTAGGTCACGCTGATAAATCTCAAATCCAGGAACATACTGCTTTGCATCCCAATCGAGGCAGCTGTAAATCAGCTGATAGAAATAGCGATTCAGTTCTCCATCTGCCATGATGGAAGCCTTTTGCTTGATCTTCTCATCATAGTCAACGACCTTATCCACATCAATGTAATACTGGTTATTGGCATCGTTGTAGATAATGAACTGACCGGATACCGTGGTCATGATATCTTTCAGCGTAGTTTTAATCAGAGCCAACAGGAAGTCTGCATCCTGCTCCGGCATCGGCAAGAACAGGCAAAGGTCATCTTTCAGGTTCTCTGCCGTCAGTCCGAAATGTACATCCAAGCCATTCGTAGTCAGACGATGGACACTCAGTGCATAGATAATTTTAATTGCCAGCGGCTTATATGCGGGCTTAGGGAACGCACGGTTGATGATATCCTCCAGCTGTCCACTGGCAGTAACAACGCGGTTGATGGTCACATCACTCTTGAGTAATCCATTGGATTTGATTGCAGGCCAATAATTATCAAAAGAGATGATGCCCGGCTCATTCTCTGGCACATCGCGGTTAAAAATGTCGCGAATTGTCATAGAGATATTTTTCAGGATATGCCGGTTCTCAATCAGGTAAATCTTATTGAACACATCAATATAGGACGGATGAATTGGGAATAAATCTACAAACTCGTCCATCCGGGAAGACATACCGGTATAAAGCATTGAGAATTTCTCCAAATGCTTGCGAATCAAAGCTTTCTGCTCAGGCGTTTTCTTCAAGATACGCTCAGACACAACATAAGATGTTGCCTCTTTTGTGATGACAATCTGCGTAAAACGATCAGACACATGTTTCAGTGTGTCCGACACAAAGCTGAATCGCGGATTATCAAAAATCTTCTCCTGCACACCAAAAATCACACGCAGTTTGCTCTTGGAGCACATCTCGCCAAGTGCGCGGAAAAACTCAAGGTCGAGGACAATTTGCCGCTCGTCACGGGAAGTCAGATAGCTCAGGAACTCATCCACAACAATCAGATATCCCTTGTCTGGATACATTGCAGAGAAGGCCATCATCATATCACGAATCAGCTTTTTATTATCGCGGACTGTATCAAAATCTGGCACTTCAAAATCAATTCCTCGTGCTGCAAAATCGTCTTCAATGAAGCCAAACAGAATTTCACGCAGCGACATCGTTACGCCGCCGATTTCAATGCGAAGTACTTCAAACTTGCCTGCGATGCACTCCATCTCTTTTGCAAAGTTTTTATTCTGGAGATACTGAAGGTTATCCGTATCCTTGGCAATAGAAGAAATCACGCTCATCAAGTGTGATTTACCAGTACCATAGTTACCAACAACAAGAACACCCTTGTTATCAACCACTTCATCCATCTGAAGCTGATCCAATACCGGGCTTTTCAGATTTGCCGCCATGGTATCAGACATAACATAAGATTTCACATACTCTTTCGCCCGGTTCGCATCATCTGCTGTAGTAAGCTGAATGACATCCTCAATCGGGTTGAAGCTGATCAAGTCTGAGTACTTCACTTTTTTATCCTCCCTTAAACGACACAGGTTATGTCGTATTGTTCTACATCGTATTCTTTATAGTCCGCATATCCATCTTCCGCATAAACCAATTTTCCATCTGCCATAGTTCCCGGCCATAAAACAGAAAACGATTTGCTTCGATTCGCAACTGTAAGAAGTTGCAGTACATCTATCTTGTATGCTGGATTGAACAGCACGTCAAAGTCTCGGATACAACTGTTCTCCGGAATATTTGTAAGAACTTCCTGAAAGCATCTTTCAAGCCTCATGGTTCTTCGTTCCGGTTTAATTTTTATGAGCAGAGTCGCCATTTTCTCATTTAATGAAACCTGCTGTAAACTTTCGCAGTATTTTTCATCACAGTAGACAACTGGTCTCATCAGTCCTGTTTGATTTTCGGATTGGAGCAGCCGATACTGTATTATCCTTCCCATTCGGCCACCATCCTTATTCTACATTATCAGCTATCCCATTATCTGGACTCTCTGGGATGAAATCCAACACATCGTCAGCCGTACATCCTAATGCAAGACAGATTTTTTCTACCATTTCAATAGAAACAGGTTCTCCGCGCCCCATTTTCCCAATGGTACTTGCGCTGACTCCAGCAAGCTCGCACAGCTCTTTCTTCTTCATTTTCTTGTCTATCAACAGCTTAAACAACTTGTTATATGATACTGCCATCGCCTCTGCCTCCTGCTTAAAAACAACCTGTCCATGGGTATAATTTCTCTATTTTCAAGTATAGCGCTTATCGTCTTCTAAGTAAACAGAAAATCGTGCGTTCAAAACGCTTTTCACTCTTCTGCAAGCATGTCTTTCGTGTCACAACAAGTTTGACCCGATTGAGTATTGTGTCCATAAAAACGGACTTCATATAAATATCATGTGAGCATATGTCAAAAGTATACAAAACCTAAAATATATTCTATCACAATTTCATGGATTCTTCCATAAAAAATAAACCGACAAGGCATTACCCCACCGGTCTATCAGCTCATCCTTATTCCATTTATTTCTCCACCAGCATCTTCATCGCTTCCGAAGTTTGCCCGAGGTCTGACCCCGGGCTTGGACTGCCGCTCCCCATCCCGGCTTCAAAGAAATATTTCATTGATTTGTCTGCTGTTTATTGTGATAATCGGCAAGAATCTTATCCAGTGTAATGGATTTCATGCTGGCAATCACATCTTTTTTCAACTCTTCGTAGGTATCATCCAGCACTGACTGAATCTTCCTGCCCACAGGGCAAAACGGTGATGGTGACGAATGAATACCGATCATTTTGTCAATGGCATCCGGTTCCACTGCTGTACAAATCCGATAAAGTGTTATATCTTCGGGTTCTGCTGCAAGAGTCGCACCGCCAGTACCGGACTTCACATACAGAACACCGCTTTTTTTCAGCGCACTGAGAATACCCCTGATTGTCACCGGATTGCAGCCGGTAGAAAACGACAGCAATTCGCTCGTCACTTTATTCTCTGCTCCATATTCATGGATAAAGATCAAACAGTGAATCGCAATCGAACATTTGTTACTGACATGCATAATCTTTGCCCTCCCGCTTTCATTTTAGCATAGTCCTCTCCTGCTGTAAATATTGACACGACACCTCACAATTGCTATACTGATATCAAAGCTGTAACTCTATTTTTTACATCGAAGGAGTGTTTATAATGAAATGCTATCAGATTCTTTTCAGTCCCACTGGCGGAACCGAAAGAGTTGCCACTGCTATTACCCAGAACTGGCCGGAAGTCCAGACGATTGATCTTTCATCTACCTCCACAGATTTTGCATCGTTCTTCATTGAATCCGATTCACTGGTGCTTGTCGCCATGCCGTCTTTTGGTGGAGTAGCCCCGCAGTTGGCACTTGATCGCTTTGCTCAGATCAATGGAAATCGTGCGAAGTGCGTTCTTGTGGCAGTATACGGGAATCGCGTCTATGAGAGTACGCTTGTTCAAATGGAGGATACTGCAAATGCCGCTGGCTTTCAGGTGATTGCCGCCATTTCTGCCGTTGCAGAACATTCAATTATTCGCGAATATGCCGCAGGTCGTCCCAATGCAGAAGACTGCAAACAACTCTCTGCATTCGGTACCAAAATTTTTGAAAAAGCACTATCCGGCTCCCTGGCAGTTCCCGCCATTCCTGGCAAGCGTCCTTACAAAAAATCCAGCAGCGGATTTGTTCCCTCTACTGATTCTCATTGCACAAATTGCGGTCTGTGCGCGGAGAAATGTCCTGCTCAGGCGATTTCCAAGGATAATGGCAAGGTCACCGATAAATCCAAGTGCATTTCCTGTATGAGATGTGTCTCAATCTGCCCTGTTCATGCACGCAGCCTTAACAAGGTAACGGTTTCTGTTGTGGCATCAGCTATCAAGAAAGCCTGTTCCGTTCAGAAATCAAATGAACTTTTTCTATAAGAGGACAAACCTTTGGATGGGTTTTGACCGGGGTCAGCCCCCTGGGTTTTAAGCCAGTTGTTGCAAACGATTAACCTTTTCTGTATTTTGTTTTTCTGCCGCTTCCGTCCTGATAGATCAAGCCGTCTGTAACCATGCGTTTTAGAATACGGCTGGCCGTTGTTTGGCTGACATCCAACAGTTGATCCACATCGCTACGCACTACATAGCCGTTTTGGCCAATCAAGTCCAGAATCTTTTCTTCATTGGATTTACGTTCATTAGGCACGCTATCAGTTGCCTTAACGGCATTTCTATTGGGGAGTGTAATTTTGAAAGCGTTGTTTGTCACTTCAATTTTAGGTTCTACCCCTGTGCCTGCGTATGCTTTCATGATTTTGGGCATACCGGTTCCGTAAGCTTCAATCAGCTGTAAGCGATAGAAGATAGCTGCTAATTTCGGATTTCTGCAAACGGAAAGTCCTAGCATAATGTCATCCAAAGTGATTCCGGCAGGCAGACCGCCCACGGATACAAATTCGATTCGATCATCATAGATACTGACAAGGGTGCTGGCACTAAAAGAATAATCTCTATGCACCAGAGAATTCATCAATGTTTCTCTCAGCGCGTCCTCTGGATAATCTTTGGTATCAGTTCGGTATAGTCCCTCAAATGTGGCCTTGGTTTGATTGTGCAGATCGAGATAGGCATACAAATCCTCCATCTGCTGAAACAACGAACCGGTAAACTCACGTCTATCTTGGAATACGCTCTGATCAACACCGGCAAAGGTTGCAGCCTTGATGGTACTCGGACATTGTTCGGACAGAAGCAACGCTACATTGGAGTAAATGTCGTCCGAGGAAACCATTCCCAAAGTCTGCATCTTAGCAGCATCATAGGGAACCTTCCTCTTGGCAAACTGTGCTTCAGCTGCCTGAAATGACAAATTCTGCTGCAAAGAGCGCATGGTTTCAAAACTGTCGCCATCGGTTTCTTTAATCATTTTTCGAATGGCGGTATCAGAGGCAGGATCTGTAGATGTACCATTGCGGACATACACACCGCTGGGCTTTAATCCCTTACTGCCCAGATAATAGGGACGGTCTGTACCCTCCTGGACGGTCACGGCGATAATTTGTTTATCATTTATCACCTGTGTCTCGTAGTGGACAAACATCGTAATATCAGGTTTGATGGAATCCCGAACCATATTATTTATTTGCAAGGTAACACGGTCGGCACTATCCACACCAATCACCGTACCATTGTCCTCAACACCAATGTAAAGAGTGCCGCCTCTTGTGTTAGCAAAGGCAATCACCTCTTTGCAAAGGTCTGCAACAACCGAAGACTTGAGTTCGATAGTTTCGCTCTCAATAAATGTCATAAGGCACCTCCTGTAGTTTTCCTAATCACCATTATAATCATTGTAGTCATTATAGTCATTTTTGTCAATTTATATTCATGTGGTGATTAGAAAACCTTGACACTTCTCACAGGTGAAAGTTTGCCCGGGGTCTGACCCCGACCTTCTATTATTCCATCCTCCGTCCTATCAAAGCGGCATCGGTGTCCGGGCGATCAGAATGATCGCCAGAATCGCGCCCACAAATGCCGCAGCCCCTATGACTGCCAACACCTTTTTGTTGAACTTCTTCTTCGCTGCCTTGCAGATCAGCGTGGCGCAAGCCACACAAACAGCCGCGGCCACAAGTGCAATGCCCAGCGTTTCCCATAACCAGGATAGTTCATATAAGATTTTCATGTGATCATCATCTCCTGTTCGTTAAACTTGAAGTTTCTTTATAACTGCCTTTGCAGATACACCATATCCACCAACTGTACTCCATCCTCATATATTGGATG
>NZ_JBKVPW010000016.1:0-103252 GCF_046968865.1 Gallintestinimicrobium sp.
GTGTGAACGGACGGCGAATGCAAAAACGCTCCGTAAGGATCGCACTGCGTCGGAAAGGAAGGATGTCGCTTTCGCGACCCGACGGTGCGTATTGTTTTCTGCACAGGGCCGTACCTTTTTCTTTACAGTGTGCATTCAGAATGATAAAATATAAGGAAAGAGATTATAGCAGAGAGGTATTTTATATGAACAAGAGATATTTGTCTATGACTGCAGTTTTTACTGCTGCAGCACTGTTGCTTGCCCCGATTTCTGGGATCGAGGCACAGGCAGCTCCGGCCGCTGCAGCGCAGGCAGCCTATGTATCTGAACTGACGGGTCTTCCGACGAGCATAGCGCTGCAGACACAGCGTCCGGTTGCGGTTATGATCGATAATGATACGAAAGCACTGCCGCATTACGGGCTTTCGGAAGCGGATGTCGTTTATGAGATGATGAACTCGACTGCAAATAAGCGAGTTACCAGACTGATGGCGATTTATAAGGATTGGCAGAATGTTGGTCAGATCGGCAATGTCCGTTCCACAAGACCGACGAATATTTTGCTTGCTTCGGAATGGAATGCAATTCTGATTCATGATGGCGGACCGTTTTATAATAATCCGTATTTCAAGTCCACAGGGATTAGCCATTTATCCGGTGGCTTTAGCAGAGTGAAAAATGGCAAGGCGCAGGAGTTTACCGAATATGTCCTTAAAAATGACATCGCAAAGCAGGTGACAACAGCTGCCATTCCTTCTACTTACACAAATCCGGCAGCGATGAACCACTGGAAGATTGGAGCGACGAATCTTTCTGCAAAGGCTGGCAACATTCCGGCAAACCTGGTGCAGTTAAACTGTTTCAGACTGACAAAACCGTATCTGTCCTACAATGCAAAAACAGGTACCTATGATTATTACGAAAATAAAAAGCTTGCCAAAGATGGAGAGGATAAAAAAGCGCCTTCTTTTGCAAATGTTATTTTACAGAACTGCACCTTTACCCAATATGATAAAAATGGCTATTTGATTTATAACGTGATCGGGCAGGGCGCAGGCTGGTATATTACCGGTGGAAAAGCGATCCCGATTATGTGGGCAAAAGCAAGTGAGACCGGAATTACGCATTATTATGATTTATCCGGAGCAGAGATAACCTTAAATCCTGGTAAAACCTATATTGGCATCTGTCCTTCGGATGACTGGACAAGCGTAACAGTTTCCTGAGTACAAACAACAGAACACGCGTTCCGCTGAGGGATAAAAAAGAGCGCGGATTTTACGGATGCAGAAATGTTCGTAAAATTTGCGCTTTTTTGTGCTAAACAATAGAATGCACGCTCTGCGAGCATTCTATTGTCATGAACTAAAAAAAGCGCGAGATGCGGTTTGTGAAAAAGACGAGGAGGATCACTGGTTCGTAGATTATGTACGGATACGGTTTCGGGCAGTGCGGGTGAAATAGCGAAAACTTAACGTAACGCATATGGCGCAGATGGAACTGACAGGAAAAAAGAGAGGCAAAAGCAGGGAAATGGCGATCAAATATATTTTTGCGGATGTCGATGGGACCCTTGGAATCGGCGGCATTGGAATACCGGAGAAAAACCGACTGGCGATTCGGAAATATGTTGAAGAGGGCGGAAGTTTCGGTGTATGCACAGGACGTTCACCGGACAGTGTGAAGGGCTTTATTGGTGACCTTCCGATCAATACATTGAGTGTGGTAAATGGCGGCTGTGCACTTTACGATTTTCAGAAGGGCGAATACTTAGATGAGCTTTGCGTGGAAGAAGATGCGCTGCAGTTTGCATTTTCTATGAAAAAAGAGTTGGAGCAGTTCACAGAGTGCAGAATCGTCATTGTGAATCGTACGAACTATTGGCAGGTGAAGACAAAAGAGGATCAGACTGCCTGCCAGCAGCAATATAGCTACCCGATCGCTTTGCTGGAGCAGATCGAGAAGCCCTGGTATCGGATCATTTTATGCGTATCGGCGCAGGATGGAATAAAATGCGCAGAATTTGTCAGAAGTCATAAGCCGGATGGCGTCAGAATCGAGCATACGGAGGATACTCTGGTAGAGATTATGAACGAGGCATCCGGAAAGGGGGATGCGCTCAGACGTGCCTGCAGGTATCTTGGAGGAACTGCAGAGGAAGCCGCGTTTATCGGAGATTTTTTTAACGATATAGGAGCACTGAAGGCAGCAGGGCTTTCTGCCTGCGTAAAAAATGCACCCCAGGAGGTAAAGGATTGTTGTGATATGGTCTTGTCGGACTGCATGGATGGAGCAGTGGCGGAATTTATCGAACGGGTGCAGAAAATAATATAGAAAACGAACATATTCAACGAATCAGACCCGAGTGCATAACAGATTTGCACCCGGGTCTTTTTTGTATGCACCGAATAGAAGTTGACATTTTGTCTTTTTTTGTAAATTGTATTCCAATTCCGTTTTGGGTAAGATAGGGGACGAAACGAAAACAGAAAGGACATTCCGTCATTGCTGTTGCAGCTTGGACGGGATAAAAGAGACAATGGCAGTCGAGATCAGAGGAACCGGTTCATACATACCGGAGAAAATTATGGAAAACCGGGAGCTGGAGCAGATGGTTGAGACGACAGATGTATGGATTCGGGAGCGAACCGGAATTTGCAGAAGGCATATTGCGGAGAAAGAAACTGTGGTCGATATGGGCGTCCAGGCAGCTATGCAGGCTCTGGAGCATTCCGGGATTTCAGCAAAGGAAATCGATCTGCTGATTGTTTCGACGCTTTCTGCGGAAACAGTAATGCCATCGGTATCCTGTCGGATTCAGGAACGTATCGGAGCGGTACGGGCAGTCTGCTTTGATTTAAATGCAGCATGCAGTGGATTTTTACTAGCATATCAGAGTGCAGAAGCATATCTGGAAAGTGGAGCTTACAAAACAGCCTTGATCATTGGCAGTGAGCGTCTGTCCAATATCATTGACTGGAAAGATCGAAACAGCTGTATTTTATTTGGAGACGGAGCCGGAGCGGTTGTTCTGACCTGCACAGAAAAAAAAGGGTATCGGTTTATATCCCATTCGGATGGAAGCATGGGAAATGCATTGATGCTGGAGCATCACTATGACAGAAATCTGGAGACAGAGCAGCATAGACTCAGCATAGAGCAGAGTGCTTCATCAAAGGTCAGTATGGATGGGCAGGCAGTATTTCGGTTTGCAGTGCGCAGGGTACCGCAGGTGATTGAGGAGGTGCTTTGTATCAATGGACTTTCCAGAGAAGAAATTGACTGCTATGTTTTGCATCAGGCAAATCAAAGGATTGTGGAGGCCGTGGCAAAGCGTCTGAAGGAGCCTCTGGGAAAATTCCCCATGAATCTGCAGAATTACGGAAATACGTCATCTGCAAGTATTCCGATTCTTTTAAACGAACTGGATCAGTCGAAAAGACTGAAAACAGGAGACAGAATTGTAATGGCAGGCTTTGGCGGTGGACTGACCTGGGGTGCATCTATCGCAGAATGGATTTAAAAAAGTAAAAAGGAGATTTTTCATTATGTTTGAAGAAATTAAAGCAATTGTAGCAGAAAACCTTGGAGCAGATAAAGCTTCCATTACACCGGAAACCTCTTTTTCAGAGGATCTGAAGGCAGATTCCCTGGATCTGTTTGAAATGGTAATGGCATTTGAAGAGCATTTTGGAGTTGATATTCCGGCAGAGGATCTGGAACAGCTGAAAACAGTCGGTGATGTCATGAGCTATGTAGAAAGCCATAAAGCATAAGCGGAGGACAAAAACAGGATGCAGACAAGAGTCACCGGATTGCTGAAAACAGAATATCCCATTATTCAGGGTGGAATGGCCTGGGTGGCGGATTATCATCTTGCAGCAGCGGTATCAAATGGCGGAGGACTGGGAATGATCGGTGCAGCGAATGCACCGGCAGAATGGGTTGCAGAGCAGATCAGAGAGGTCAGAAAACGGACGGACAGACCCTTTGGTGTCAATATCATGCTGATGAGCCCTCACGCAGATGAAGTAGCGCGGACAGTGGCGCGGGAACGTGTGCCGGTTGTCACAACAGGTGCGGGAAATCCGGAACAATATATGACGCTTTGGAAAGAAAAGGATATTCGGGTCATTCCGGTTATTGCATCTGTTGCAATGGCAAAAAGGATGGAAAAGTGCGGAGCAGATGCAGTTGTGGCAGAGGGCTATGAGTCTGGCGGGCATGTCGGAGAAAGTACGACAATGACCCTTGTCCCGCAGGTTTGTGATGCGGTGAATATTCCTGTGATCGCGGCAGGAGGCATTGCAGACGGAAGAGGAATTGCAGCAGCCCTTATGCTTGGTGCGGAAGGCGTTCAGATGGGAACGCGTTTTGTAGTGACAAAGGAATGTCATATTCATCCGGCCTACAAAGAACGGATTTTAAAAGCAAAAGATATTGATACAAAGGTAACAGGAAGAAGCACGGGACATCCGGTCCGGGCTCTGCGCAATGATATGACGAAACGGTATCTGGAGCTGGAACAGGCGGGAGCTTCCATGGAAGAACTGGAATATCTTACACTCGGTGCATTAAGAAGAGCGGTAACGGAAGGCGATGTGTTAAACGGAAGCGTAATGGCTGGACAGATTGCAGGCATGATCCATGAAGAAACAGATTGCAGGACCTTGATCAGACAGCTGATAGAGGATGCAGAAAAAAGGATGAAGGTATGGCGATAAAAAAGAAAAAGGTAGCTTTTTTATATCCGGGGCAGGGAGCACAAATGCCTGGAATGGGACTGGATTTTTATGAACAGAACAGTGCAGCTGCAGCAGTAGTGGATACAGCCCAAAGCGTACTGGATTTCGATGTGAAGTCCCTTTGTTTTGCAAAAAATGACCTGTTGAACAGAACGGAATATACACAGCCGTGTCTGGTCACATGTTGCCTGGCAATGACAGCGGCGATTCTGGAAACTGGGATTGCTCCGAATATGACAGCCGGATTGAGTCTTGGAGAATATGCAGCAATTGCAACAGCTGGTGCTATGGATATAAAAACGGCACTTCTCTTAGTCAGAAGGCGGGGGCTGTTGATGCAAAATGCAACAAAGGACGGATTTGGAGGGATGGCTGCGGTGCTCGGTCTGGAACCGGATGTATTGGAGGCACTCTTAAAAAATACCGATGCCGTTACGGTTGCAAATTATAACTGCCCGGGTCAGCAGGTGATAACCGGGGAGACACAGGCACTTTTGGAAGTGATACCAAGACTGAAAAAAAACGGTGCCAAAGTCATCCCTTTGAAGGTCAGCGGACCCTTCCATTCTCCGTTTATGAAGCCGGCAGGAGAAAAACTGGAACGGGAGCTGGAACAGGTGAGACTGTCAGAGCTTCAGATTCCGTACGTATCGAATGTATCGGCTCAGCCAATCACAAAAACAGAGCAGATTCGGTCCCTGCTTTCCCAGGGGGTTTATTCTCCTGTAAAGTGGGAACAGAGCATGAGGACGATGCTTGCAGAAGGTGTAGAGTATTTTGTAGAGATCGGTCCGGGGCATACCCTGAGCACCTTGTTGAAAAAAATAAATGCAGAGGCAAAGATCTGTACGGTTTCTACCATGGAGGATCTTGTAAGAATGCAGGATTTTCTGAACGAAACGGTATAAAAGGAGAAAAGATTGAAAAATAAAATTTTTCAATCGCGAGATTTGTGTCTGCGCGCACTCGACACAAACTCGGAACGTGCAAAAAACGTGCGCGGAAATGAGGGGAAACATGCTGACAGGAAAAGTTGCAGTAATAACCGGAGCATCCAGAGGAATCGGAAGAGCAACGGCGATTGAACTTGCCAAAAGAGGTACCTTTGTGATCGTCAATTACAGGGGATCGGAGGCGGCAGCACTTGAAACGGTTGCAGAAATAAAGTCTGCAGGCGGGGATGCAGTGTGCATGGCATGGGATGTTTCTGATTATGCAGAATGTGAAAAAAATATCAAACAGATCATAGATACATTTGGAAGAATCGATATCCTGGTCAATAATGCAGGCATAACAAGGGATGATCTCTTGATGAAACTGTCGGAGGAGGATTTTGATGCTGTGATTGCTGCAAATTTGAAAGGAACTTTTTGCATGCTGCATTTTGTTTCCCGTCAGATGCTTCGCCAAAGAAGCGGAAAGATCATCAATCTTGCATCTGTAGTCGGAATTTGCGGGAATGCAGGACAGGTAAATTATGCGGCGTCCAAGGCTGGTGTGATCGGTATGACAAAGAGTGCGGCAAAAGAGCTGGCTTCACGTAATATTACAGTGAATGCAGTTGCACCGGGATGGATTGAGACCGATATGACAAAAAATTTAAGCAATGCAGCCAGAGAACGAATGCTTTCTGCAATCCCATTGAAAAAACCTGGAACAGCAAAACAGGTGGCGGGGGTGATCGCGTTTCTGGCATCCGAAGACGCAGATTATATTACCGGTCAGGTATTACAGGTAGATGGCGGCATGCTGATGTAGCAAAAAAAGCAGAAGCAAATCTGGCGCAAGACAGCTTTGAGATAGCAGCACAGGGAATTTTCAGGACATGAGGAGCCTTATGAAAAAAAATACAGAGGAAAAAATGGTGCAGAAAAGAAGAGTTGTGATTACCGGATTAGGCGCGGTTACGCCAATCGGGAATACGGTTCCGGAATTTTGGACAAACGTCAGAAAAGGAACCGTAGGAATTGGAGAAATTACCGGATTTGATACGAAGGACTTTAAAGTAAAGCTTGCAGCTCAGGTAAAAGATTTCCATGGGGAAGAGAAAATGGATGCAAAAGCGGCAAGGCGGATGGAATTGTTTTCTCAGTATGCAGTCGCAGCTGCAAAGGAGGCTCTGGAGGATGCCGGACTCGATCTGACAAAAGAAGATCTGTTTCGTGCCGGTGTGATCGTGGGATCCGGAATTGGCAGCCTTTCGACCATTGAAAAGGAATACACAAAAATTCTGGAAGGAAGGGCAAATCGGGTAGATCCTTTGATGGTTCCGAGAATGATTTCCAATATGGCAGCAGGAAATATTTCCATTCAACTGGGTATACGTGGAAAATGCACCAATGTTGTAACGGCATGTGCTTCCGGAACAAACTGCATCGGAGACGCATTCCGCGCCATTCAGTATGGGGATGCGGAGATCATGTTTGCCGGCGGAGCAGAAAGCTGTATTTGTCCGACAGGTATTGCAGGATTTCAGGCTCTTACGGCGCTTTCTCAGGAAACAGATCCGCTGCGGGCATCCATTCCCTTTGATGTAGACAGAAAAGGCTTTGTTCTTGGGGAAGGTGCCGGAATCCTTGTTCTGGAAGAGCTGGAGCATGCCCGGAAAAGAAGCGCAAGGATTTACGCAGAGCTGGTTGGATATGGTGCGACCGGAGATGCATTTCATATTACATCGCCATGTGAGGATGGAAGCGGTGCAGCAAGGGCGATGGAGCTTGCTATGCAGGAGGCAGAAACAGAGCCGGATCAGATCGGATATATCAATGCACATGGAACAGGGACGCATCATAATGATCTGTTTGAAACACGGGCGATCAAACGGGCATTTGGAGAAGCAGCAAAACAGGTGACTGTTAATTCCACCAAATCCATGATCGGGCATTTACTTGGTGCGGCTGGTGCAGTAGAGGCAATTGTATGTGTGAAAACCTTGCAGGAGGGCTTTATTCATCAGACTGTCGGTACGAAGGAGACGGATGCAGAATGTGACCTCGATTATACCATTGGTGCACCGAAGCAGAAAAAACTGGATTATGCAATGAGCAATTCCCTTGGCTTTGGCGGACACAATGCCACTATTTTAATGAAACGCTATGAGGAAGGAAACAGGGAGTAACAGATATGGAATTGGAACAGATCGTAGAGCTGATCGACCGGGTATCGGCATCAGAGCTTGACAGTTTTTGCCTGGAACAAAACGGTATGCGTTTAAGCCTAAAAAAGAAGCAGCCTCGTAAGCAAACAGATCCAGAAACACAAAGCACTTTGGTGCAGCTGCAAAAACAGTCGGAAAGTCCACAAGAACAGTCAAAACAGATGTCACCGGTGGAGCTTACAGGAACAGAGCTCACAAAAACAGAGCATACAAAAACGGTAGTCTCCCCGCTGGTTGGTATTTTTTATGCAGCGCCAGCAGAGGATGCCGAACCCTTTGTACAGGAAGGCGACGGGATAGAAAAGGGTCAGACCCTTGGAATTGTGGAAGCCATGAAGCTGATGAATGAGCTGGAAAGTGATTACTGCGGGACCGTGAAGCAGATTCTTGTGTCAAACGGGGAGATGGTGGAATACGGGCAGCCGCTTTTTATTGTGGAAGAACAGAACTAAAACGGATATGGAGAACCCTATGAAGCAGTTGAATATTATGCAGATCCAGGAACTGATTCCGCACAGACATCCCTTTTTGCTGATTGACGGAATTGAGGATTATGAGCCGGGAGAATATGCAGTTGGCTATAAATGTGTTACATACCGGGAAGATTTTTTTGCCGGACATTTTCCGGAGGAGCCTGTAATGCCGGGAGTGCTGATCCTGGAGGCATTGGCGCAGACAGGAGCAGTAGCGATTTTATCGCTTCCGGAAAACAAAGGGAAAATTGCATATTTTGGTGCAGTGGATAAATGCCGCTTTAAAGGAAAAGTGATTCCGGGTGACAGACTTTGTCTGGAAACACGCATTATCCGAAAAAAAGGACCGATGGGAATCGGAGAGGCAACTGCCAGTGTAGGCGGAAAGATTGTTGCAAGGGCAGAGCTGACATTTATGATAGGAGCTTGATAACAGACATGATCAGAAAGGTACTTGTTGCAAACAGAGGTGAAATTGCGGTTCGGATCATCCGGGCGTGTCGGGAGATGGAAATTGAGACGGTTGCTGTGTACTCCGAAGCAGACCGGGATGCATTGCATGCAAAGCTGGCGGATGAGGCTGTTTGCATTGGACCTGCGCGTCCGACAGATAGCTATCTGGCAATGGAACAGATTCTGAGCGCCGCTGTTGTAACAGGGGCGGATGCGATTCATCCGGGATTTGGATTTCTGTCAGAGAACAGCCGGTTTGCAGAGCTGTGTGAAAAATGTGGGATTATTTTTATCGGTCCTCCTGCAGAGGTGATCGCACGAATGGGGAATAAGCAGGAAGCCAGAAATACGATGCAGAAAGCAGGAATCCCGATTATTCCGGGCAGCAGGGATGCTGTTTATGAGGAAGAAGATGGACTGGAGCAGGCAAAAGCGATCGGATATCC
This sequence comes from Gallintestinimicrobium sp., assembly GCF_046968865.1. Classification (NCBI taxonomy): domain Bacteria; kingdom Bacillati; phylum Bacillota; class Clostridia; order Lachnospirales; family Lachnospiraceae; genus Gallintestinimicrobium; species Gallintestinimicrobium sp. The sequence continues at coordinate 9,257 of NZ_JBKVPW010000016.1, forward strand.
TGTCATGATCAAGGCTGCCCTTGGAGGCGGCGGAAAGGGTATGCGTGTGGCACAAAGCCCGGAGGAGTTCAGAAAAAATTTCCGGATAGCGCAGACAGAAGCAAAACAATCCTTTGGAGATGGAGCAATGTATTTGGAGCATTTTCTGACCGGACCAAAGCATGTGGAGGTACAGATTCTGGCAGATTGTGCAGGAAATACGATCTATCTGGGAGAACGGGACTGTTCTATGCAGCGACGGCATCAGAAGGTGCTGGAGGAAGCACCCTGTGCAAGCCTTTCCCAAAGTCAGCGTCAAAAAATGGGGGAATGTGCTGTGGACGCGGCAAAGGCAGCTGGATATGTGAACGCAGGTACGATAGAGTTTTTACTGGAGCCGGATGGAAATTTTTATTTTATGGAAATGAATACCAGAATTCAGGTAGAGCATCCGGTTACGGAATGGGTTACGGGTGTGGACCTGATCAAGGAGCAGATTCGAATTGCGGATGGACAGCTGCTTTTACTGCGGCAGCAAGATGTGTCTGTAAATGGTCATTCCATAGAAGTCAGGATAAACGCTCAAAATCCGGACGCGGGATTTGCACCATGCCCGGGAACGGTTACAGGGCTGCATTTGCCGGGAGGAAAGGGTGTCCGTGTTGACTCTGCCATTTACAGTGGCTATACGATTCCGCCGTTTTATGATGCGATGATCGCAAAGATCAGTGTATGGGCGAAAAGCCGCCGGGAGGCAATTGAAAAGCTTCACAGTGCCCTGGGAGAAGTGATCATAGAGGGCGTAGATACAAATGTAGATTTTTTGTATGAGCTTCTGGAGAATGAAGAGTTCCGGCAGGGAAAAACGGACATTGAATTTCTGGAACGCAGGAATGGAGAAAGCAAGTGAATCTGGATCATGTTTTTAAAAAAACAAAAAAGCCTCTGAAAAAAAGAGAAAGCACCACAACTGTTCCGGATGGCTTATTATGCCGCTGCAGCAGATGCAAAAAACCGATTCTCGTACAGGAAGTGCGGGATGCATATTATATTTGTCCAAAGTGCGGAGGTTATTTTAAGGTACGTGCTTATGAGAGAATCCGCAGAGTGGCAGATGAGGGAACCTTTCAGGAATCAGACAGAGAGCTGGTCGGAGAAAATCCGCTGGGGTTTGAGGGATATGAAGAAAAACTGGCAGCGGAAAGGCTGAAGACCAGAATGAAGGAAGCCATCGTTACGGGAACAGGTTCCATAGATGGTATACCGGCAGCCCTTGGTGTAATGGACAGCCGTTTCATGATGGCGAGCATGGGATGGGCTGTCGGGGAAAAGCTGACTCGTCTGATCGAGAAAGCAACGACGGAAAACTTACCGTTAATTCTGTTTACCTGCTCCGGTGGTGCGCGTATGCAGGAAGGGATTCATTCTTTAATGCAGATGGCAAAGGTATCTGCTGCAATGGCAAAGCACCACGCGGCAGGGCTTTTGTCTGTTTGTGTATTGACAGATCCGACTACTGGCGGTGTGACCGCGAGCTTTGCGATGGAAGGAGATGTGATACTGGCAGAGCCCAATGCGCTGATCGGGTTTGCCGGACCTCGGGTAATTGAACAGACGATCGGACAACGTTTGCCCAAGGGCTTTCAACGCTCAGAATTTTTAATGGAGCACGGATTCGTAGATCGGATCACAGAACGTTCTGAGTTAAAAAAGGTACTGGCGGATCTCTGCAGAATGCACGACCGGGAAGGCTGTAAAAAGGCGCTTTGTCAGCTGGTGGATACAGAAATGCCGGAAGGAGCAAAAAAGAACCCGGCAGCCCGTCTGGTCCTGGAGCAAAAAGAATCGGAATCGGCATGGGAGCATGTGCTTGCTGCACGACGGGCGGACAGACCTGTGGGCAGTGATTATATCCGGGCACTTTTTTCTGAATTTTATGAATTTCATGGGGACAGGAGGTTTGGAGATGATCCGGCGCTGATTGGAGGAATTGGGCTGTTTGAAGGAGTTCCGGTTACTGTGATCGCCCAGGAAAAGGGAACCTCCGCCAAAGATCGGGTAAAGCATAATTTTGGAATGTGTCAGCCGGAAGGATATCGGAAAGCTCTTCGTTTGATGAAGGAAGCGGAGAAATTTCATCGGCCGGTGATTTGTTTCGTAGATACCCCCGGAGCTTTTTGCGGGATTGGAGCTGAGGAGCGCGGTCAGGGATCCGCAATTGCGGAAAATCTGTTGGAGATAAGCAGGCTGAAAACACCGGTGGTATCCATCTTTATCGGGGAAGGGGGAAGCGGCGGAGCGCTGGCCCTCGCCTGTGGAGATGAAGTGTGGATGATGGAGAATGCGGTGTATTCTGTTTTATCACCGGAAGGTTTTGCAAGTATACTCTGGAAAGATAAAAAGTGTGCGCCTGAGGCTGCAGATAAAATGAAGCTGACTGCAGAGGATGTTGTGGCCGCACAGGCAGCAGAGCGGATGATCAAAGAACCGGAAAAGCTGACCACACAGAATATGGGATCAGTGTTGGAACAGCTTCGGGAAGAATTAAGAAGGTTTTTAAAACAATATGCTGTGCTGGAGCCTGAAAAACTTTGTGACAGACGGTATGAAAGATTCCGGAAGCTTTGAACCCGGCATCCTCTTTAGAAGAAATTAGTACGAAGGAGAACTACCATGAAAAGCCAGGTATGGATTGGGAAAAAAAGATTGAAAAAACCGCTGATTCAGGGAGGAATGGGGATTGGAGTCAGCCTGTCCGGACTGGCGGGGGCAGTGGCGAAGGAAGGGGGAGCCGGAACCATTTCGGCCGCGCAGATCGGCTTTTTACAGCCTGAATTTGAACAAAACCCGGTTTTGGCAAATCTGAAGGCAATGGAGGAAGAACTGCAAAAGGCGAGAAAGATTGCACCGGATGGCATCCTCGGGTTTAATATCATGGTGGCAATGAATCATTATGAGACCTATGTAAGAAAGGCCGTTGAGACCGGCGCAGATTTTATTGTGTCCGGCGCCGGGCTGCCGCTGGAGCTTCCGGCAATGGTTTCGGATACCGACATTGCAATTGCACCGATCGTCTCCAGTGCCCGTGCGACGGCACTGATCTTGAAATACTGGGAGAAAAAATATCATCGATATCCGGATTTTATAGTGATCGAAGGTCCGGAGGCTGGCGGACATCTTGGATTTTCCAGAAAACAGCTGGAAGAGAAAATGGATTATGATATGGAAATCTCTGAAATACTGAAACTGGTACGAGTCTATGAAAAGAAGGCGGAAAGGAAAATACCCGTTGCAGTCGGCGGCGGGATCTGTGATAAGGCGCGGGCAGAGCATGAGTTTATGCTTGGAGCGGATCTGATTCAGGTTGCAAGCAGGTTTATTACAACCAAAGAATGCGACGCAGACAGTGCATATAAAGATGCGTATTTGAAGGCACAAAAAGAGGATATTGTACTGGTGTCAAGTCCGGTTGGAATGCCGGGGCGCGCAATCAGAAATCCTTTTCTGGAACATGTAGAGAAGGGGGAGGTCCAAAGACCGCAAAAATGCTTTGGCTGTCTAAAGCACTGTAATCCGGCGGAAATACCCTATTGTATTACAGAAGCGTTGATCCATGCCGTAAAGGGAGATACAGAAAATGGCTTGCTTTTTTGCGGAGCGCAGGGTTTTTTGGCAAATCAGATAGAGACAGTACAGGATGTTATGGAAGATTTACTGGGAGGATTGTAAATAAACCGAAAGCTGTGCTATGATGCTACAATGCAGGGCAAAGGAGAAGGATATGGCGGAATTATTTGGGAAAAAATATACAAACAGAACCCGTTTTACGCGGATGTGCATCGGAGAAGCCGTTTTTTCCCTGATGGATAAAAAATCATATGAAGAGATCCGGGTATCCGATATTGTAAAACGTGCCGGTGTTTCCCGAATGACGTTTTATCATTATTATGAACAAAAAGAAGATGCGCTTGCAGATTACTTTCATGAGATTGTAAACGGGTATGTCCGGGAACGCAGCGAGATCCTAAAAAAAGGCGGAAAATTTCATGATCCAGGGAGTATAGAACATGCACTGAAGTATTTTGATCAGTATGCAGCCTTTATCCTGAAGCTTGTAGATGCGCATTTGTATCATATCATATTGGAAGCTATGAACTCTTTTATGATGGAACGGATTCAACCGGTTTATAAGATCCAGCCCTACGAGCTGTATTTTTATGGCGGTGCGTTGATGAATGTGTTTGTTATGTGGGAAAAAAACGGAAAACAGGAAACTCCGGAGGCCATTGCAAAAACGCTGGCGTCCGGAGCTGTTTTTACCGCAGATACGTTTCCAGCTTCGTGTGACGGTAATAGGTAAACAGACAGATACTGCACAACACCCAGCCCAGCGGATAGCCGAGTGCGACGGCGATGACAGAGTCTGTAAATTGTGTGATCGTGTAAAGATAAATCTGTCGAAACACGATAAAGCAGCTCATCATGATGACCATGGGGGCTTTCGTATTGCCGATACCGCGCAGCGTGCCCGCGTGTACCTGATTGACACAAAGGGCGAGGTAAAACGGCATTTCCAGACGGATGAAAAGTGTGCCGTAGTCTAAAACCTCCGGCGTGCGGTTGAACATGGAGACGAGAGGACGGGCAAAAATCAAGACAGGAATCGTAATGAGGATCGCGACGGCAAAGCAGAGCAGTGTGCCGACCTTAGTGCTTTGCCGGACACGGTCTATTTTGCGTGCACCAAGGTTCTGACCGACAAAGGTGGTCACGCCAAGGGAAAGACTCTGGATCGGAAGTACGCAGAATTTGTCAATTTTTCCATAGGAAGACCAGCCTGCCATAGCAGCAGAACCAAAACGATTGATGTATGCCTGTACAAAAACATTGGAAAAGGAAGTGACTGCCATCTGAATTGCGGCGGGAAGTCCGAGAAAGAAAATCTTTTTCGTCATGTTCGGATCCAGACGGACCTTACTCCAAATGATGCGGTAACAGGCTTTTTCGCGGGTCAGGACAAAGAGTGTCAGGAGGGCAGAAATTCCCTGGGAAAGGATCGTTGCCCAGGCAGCACCCGCGATACCGAACCGCAAAACTGCGACGAATAAAAGATCCAGCAGCGTGTTCAAAACCGCACAGAAAATCAGAAAATAGAGCGGACGTCTGGAATCTCCGACCGCGCGAAGAATGCCGGCACCCATGTTATAGAACAAAAGTCCGGTGACACCGATAAAGTAAATGCGAAGATAGGTTGCAGCCTCAGGAAAGACATCATCCGGAGTGCCCATGAGGCGCAGCAGGGATGGAACAAGCAAAAGGGCGAGCACCGTGCAGAGAATGCTCATGCAAAGTGTCAGCGCGATGGTTGTCTGGACGGCGATGGAAACCTTTTCTTCTTTTTTGCCGCCGTAATATTGGGAAATGATGACGCCTGCACCGGTTGACATGCCGGAAAAAAAACCAATAAAGGTATTGATAACGCTATCCGTGGAGCCGACTGCGGCGAGTGCTTCTTTTCCAACGAAATTACCGACGACGATGCTGTCTACCGTATTGTAAAGCTGCTGAAACAGGTTGCCGGCCATCAGCGGAAGTGCAAATAATAAAAGGCACCGCCAGATCGGTCCCTCTGTCATCAGAACTGCTTTTTGCTTGTGTTGTCTCTTTTCCATAACTTCTGTCTCTCCCCTAAAATAATGTCAGTACCTTAATCTTAATCGAAAAAGTTCAAGTACACAATTGGCAGAGTGGATATAATTTTTTGGACAGATTGGGGAAATTGACGGGAAAATTTACTTGTAAAGAATAAGGAGTGATTTTATAATATAGAATGAAATTTCTTGTTGAAAAGCAGAGGTCAAGGAGTGAATCGAATGGAAGAAAAAAAGGAAAAAGGGAATTTTTGGCTGACAGTAGCAACCTTTATTGTCAACAAAAGAAAAGCTTTTCTGGTATTGTTTGCCATTGCGTGTATTTACTGTGCAGCATGCATGAATAAAGTATCGGTAAATCAGGATATTACCAAATATCTGCCGGCAGACAGTGAGACGAGAATTGGTCTGACCCTGATGGATGAACAGTTTATGACATATGGCAGCGCCAGGATCATGGTGTCGAATATTACCTGGCAGGACGCAGATGCGCTGGTGGAAAAGCTGGAGGCGGTAGAGGGTGTGAAGGAAGTTGCCTTTGATGATTCTGCGGATCATTACAACAAAACGAACGCCCTGTTTGATGTGACCTTTGACGGCGCAGAAGACGATGAGATCAGCAAGGATGCCAAGCAGGCGATAAAGGAACTGCTTTCGGATTATGATACCTATATATCTACCTCAGTCGGCTCTGAAGAAGAACAGACAGAATCCCTGAATAATGACATGAATCTGATTCTGGTTCTTGCAGTTGTGATTATTGTAGTAGTACTGCTGATTTCCACGAAGGCATATATGGAAATCCCGGTACTGTTGATTACGTTTGGTGTGGCTGCACTCCTGAATAAGGGAACAAACTACCTGATGGGAACGATTTCCAGCGTAACGGATTCGATTTCTGTCGTTCTGCAGCTGGCGCTGGCAATTGACTATGCGATTATTTTTTGTGATCGTTTTATGGAAGAGCATGAGACGATGGATGCGGAATCTGCGATTAAGGTTGCGCTGTCAAAGGCAATACCGGAGATCAGTTCTTCTTCCCTGACGACCATCTCCGGCATGGTGGCGATGATGTTCATGCATTTTCGTCTGGGCTATGACATGGGTATCGTACTGGTAAAGGCAATTATTTTCAGTTTGATCTCCGTATTCTTCCTGATGCCTGCGATTCTGATGATCTTTGCAAAGGGAATTGACAACACGCATCACAAGAGCTTTGTTCCGAATATTTCGTTTGCAGGTAAATGGGCGAACCTGACAAGATTTATCGTTCCGCCTGTATTTGTGATACTGCTTTGCTTTGCAGCATGGATGGCAAATAACTGCAGTTATCTGTATGATGTCAATTCCGTTCCGGCCGCAAGGGAAAGTGAGACGAGAATTGCCAGGCATAAAATTGAAGACGAGTTTGGCGTTTCGAATCAGATTGCAATTCTGGTGCCGAAGGGCGATTATGAATCCGAGAAAAAGGTTCTGAAGGAATTTGAAACGCTCGATTATGTCAACACCGTGACAGGGCTTGCAAACGTTTCGATCAACGATGATTATGTCCTGACGGATAAAATCGCGCCTCGTGCATTTTCTGAATTGACAGATCTGGATATTGAGATCGTACGGGTTTTGTATATGGCATATGCCTATGAACAGGGACAGAACGGTCCGATTTTTACAGGCATCGACGAGTACAAAGTGCCGATTATAGATATGTTTTTATTCCTGTATGATCAGTATGAGGAAGGCTACGTCACATTGGATGCGGATATGGATGAAAAGCTGACGGACCTTTATAATACGCTGCATGATGCACAGCTGCAGCTGCAGGGAGAGGATTATTCCAGACTGGTTCTGACTGTCAGTGTGCCGACGGAAGGGGACGAAGCGTATACGGCAATGGATGACATCCGCAATATTTGCGCGAAGTATTATAATAAATCAGACATGATACTGGTTGGTGACTGCACAAGCAATCATGACCTGATGTCTTCGTTTGCAACAGATAATATTATTATCAGTGTACTGACAGCGTTGTTTGTTATGATTATTCTGCTGTTTACATTCCAGTCCGCCGGACTCCCGATTTTGCTGGTATTGACCATTCAGGGAAGTATCTGGATCAATTTCTCTGTGCCTACGCTGACAGGAGGAAGTGTATTTTTCATTGCGTACCTGATTGTATCCGCAATCCAGATGGGTGCGACGATCGACTATGCGATCGTTATATCCAGTCGTTATATGGTATTGAAAAAACAGATGCCGATTCATGAGGCAATTATTGAAACAATCAATCAGGCATTTCCGACAATCTTTACCTCTGGTACGATTCTGACCGGAGCAGGTTTTCTGATCGGACAGATCGCATCGGATGCGACAGTTGCTTCAATCGGTATTGCACTGGGAAGAGGAACCTTGATTTCCATTATACTGGTACTGTTTGTCCTGCCGCAGATTCTGCTGCTGGGCGATATCATTATCGAAAAGACTGCTTTGACAATTAATCTGCCCCAGGCGACCAGAAGAGATGTTTCCGGACGGATGATTGTAAATGGCCGTGTCAAGGGTTATATACAGGGTGAAATCGACGCGGAGATCAAGGGAAGCTTTAGCGGTTCCATGCAGGCTTCTTTTGAATCCAGACTGCCGATTGGCGGAAAAGAGACAGAGCTTGTAATGGAACAGGAAGGATTGACACAGCCGGATGATGCAGCAAAACCGGACACAGCAGCACAGCCGGACGACGTGTCACAACCGAACACAGCAGCACAGCCGGGCGAACAGGATGCGAAAAAGGAGGACAGCGATGAAGAACAGAACGAACAGCTGTAAAAAATGGCTGGCGGTGTTATTGAGCGTTTCCATGCTGCCAACAGCGATTTTACAGAACGGTTCTATGGCGTATGCGGAGGAAAAGAAGCAGGAAGAGGCAGTTACCGCAGAAGAAGCGCTGGAAGACCGGGAAGCCGATATCGTCGTAGAAGAGATTTCGATTTCCAATAAAGAAGAGTTTTTAAAATATGTTCAGAAGTGCCAGGACGATTATTACAGCTATGGCAGGATTTTCAACTTACAGAACGATATCGACCTGTCCGGCAGCTCGTTTGATGGCATTCCGTATTTTGCGGGAACCTTCAACGGAAACGGGCATACGGTAAGCGGACTGAAGATTTCCAGGGAGGGCTCTGATTACGGATTCTTCCGTTATGTCGGCAAAACCGGCAGGGTAAAGGATTTGAACGTTTCCGGCAGTGTGAAGGTGACTGGCAGCGCAGAAAATGTCGGTGGAGTCGTCGGAACGAACTACGGCATTTTGGAAAACTGCAGTTTTGAAGGAATTGTGACCGGCAACACAAACGTCGGCGGCATTGTCGGGGAAAACAGGGCGGACGGCATCGTGCTGACCTGTTATAATAAAGGCACGATTGTCGGCACGAATGAGGTCGGCGGTATCTGCGGCATGAACCGCGGTATCCTTCAGAACTGCGAAAATGAAGGAAAAATCAACGACGAGGACTTAAAGACAACGCTGGATTTAAACGGAATCGATATCGGAACGCTGAATCTGACGCAGAACGTCGTGACGAGAAATGACGCAGGCGGCATCGCCGGAAGATCGTCCGGTACGGTGGCAGGCTGCACCAACAAAGGTGAAATCGGCTATGCACATATCGGCTACAATGTCGGCGGTGTGATCGGGCGCCAGAGCGGTACGGTTATCAACTGTAAAAATATGGGTCATGTCATGGGGCGCAAGGACGTTGGCGGTATTATCGGTCAGGCGGAGCCTTACCGGGAGTCGGAATATCTTTCCGATCATCTGGAAAAGGTGAGGGACGATTTTTCAGAGATCAATCACCTGATGGGACAGATGTCCGATGCGATGCGCAGCGTATCCTCTGACACCAGAGGCTATGTCCAGACGCTGCAGCAGCAGTATGAGGATACGATGGGCAATCTGGACAGTGAGATCAATTCCATGAAGAGCACCGTTACCGGCAATAATGCAGCGATGACGGCCTATATGGATAGCTTGAGCAGCGCACTGAATAATCTGGGCGAGATCGGAAACGATACAATTTCGAGAATGATGGAGAGCATCCGACAAAATACGGAGAATGCTGCCAATAATATCAATGGAAAGTTAAACGACATGAAGGATATATTGACAGAAAGTTCCTCCGAGAGCAGCAGCGCGTCGGAAAGTGATGGGGAAAGCGCGTCGGAAAGCAGCAGCCCGGAAGAAAGCTCTTCTCAGGAGAGCAGTTCTTTGCAGGAAAGCCCTGCAGAGAGCGAACAGCCTTCTTCCAGTGAAAACGGCGACACCCAAAACCAGCCGTCCAACAATGAAGAAGCTGCGGCAATCCCTGCAGACGACGCGGCAGAATATCTGGCAGCAGGGGACGATGAGGCAGGCGATTATGCGTGGTTTGCCAGGGACAGTGTATCCAGGGAATCTTCGGAAGAAAGCAGCTCCGGATGGGAATTGCCTTCGGAATGGCCGAGTGAACTGCCCTCCACACTTCCTTCTGAACTGCCATCGGAATCTATTTCCATTCCGAGTCAGAGTGAAGTAGAGAGCAAGGCGGACGCAATTACGGATATCCTCAAAAAAGATCCGATTAAAGTAAACCACGACGAAAAGATCGACGATAACCTAAATCAGATGAAGGGAGAGATTTCGTCCGCATCTGACAATATCAAAAACCTGCAGAGTACGCTTACAGGTACGGGAGATTCCCTGACGAACACGATGAGCAATATTTCCGGGGAGCTGACCGATCAGAGCAAAGCATCTGGCGATACGATCGACAGCATGACTGACAGTGTCGATGGCGGAATCCAGTCGATTACCAGCGATCTGGACAGGATTTTAAATACGTCCTCCAGAATTACAGATATTATCAGCGACGATGTCAACGTCCTGCTCGGAAACGGCAGTGCGATTGACGATGTTTCGGGGAAAGCACTTACAGAGCGGACGCTCGGTGTCGTTTCGGGCTGTAGCAATCACGGAAAAATTGAGGGCGACATCAATGCAGGCGGTATCGCCGGAATTATGAATACGGAGTATGATGTGGATCCTGAGGTTGATATGGATCTGACAGAGCTGACCGATGTGGAGGTGCGTTCCACTACAAACGACGTGCTGATTCACTGTATCAACTACGGAACGGTAGCGGGCAAAAAGAGAAACAGCGGAGGTATTGCCGGAAGCGAAGAGCTGGGGTTGATCCATACATGCGAAAACTATGGAACGGTTCAGCTGGAATCCGGCAACGGTCTCGGTGGTATCGCAGGATATTCTGCCAGCCGGGTCAATCAGAGCTACGCTCTGTGTAATTTAAAGGGCGATAACAAAATCGGCGGCATTACCGGGGAAGGCTATGACATCAGCAACTGCCTCGCGATGGTGACAATTTCCGGCAATCGTACCGAAAAGATCGGCAGCATTGCGGGCTGTATCAACGAAGACGGTACATTAGAGAACAATTATTTCGTCTCTGATCTGTGGGGTGGTGTCGATCAGATCAATTATATTGGAAAGGCGCAGCGCTGTACCTACGAAGAACTGATGCAAATGGAAACAGTGCCGGCTGGCTTTACGCAGGTGACAGTGACCTTTGAACAGGATGACGAGGTGCTTGCGACGCTGCAGATTCCCTACGACGGTACGGTGACGGAAGAAGAAGTGCCGGATATTGAGCCGGATGAGGACTGCTACATCAGCTGGGACAGAAAATTCCCCCTGACCCATGTGACTGCTAACGTAACAGTGACGGCAGAGAGCAAACGTTTTACCAAGAGCCTTGCGTGGTTTTCAGCAACAAACCAGTTAAAACCGGATTTCCTGGTTGAAGGCGATTTTTATGACACGAGTGTGTTGTCTGCGGAAAGCGTGCAGGCGGATAGGATTTCGGATGGTGATCCTGCCTATGCCTATATCTGGAATATCGACAACATGCCGGAGCAAAAGGAAGAATATGTCCTGCATCTTCGGATCCCGGACGGTGCAGACAGCGCTGCGGTAAGGATTCAGACGGAAAATAAATGGGAAAAAGCGGATACAGAAGAGGACGGCAGCTATGTGACTGTATCGGTTCCTTATGGAACAGCGTTTGCGGTCTACAGCGTGCAGGATAACAGCGTGCCGATCTGGCTGATCCTTGCGCTCGCCATCGCAGCCGTTTTAGCGGCAGTCCTTATCATAAAGGCGATAAGGCGCGGCAAAAAGCGGGTGGAAAAACGACGGGAAAAACGTAAGAAAAAGAAACAGCAACAGACGGATTCCCAGTAATACCTTGCGGATATTTTATTTTTGGACTTGTAAGAGACGAAAAGATTTACTATAATAAGACAGGTTTGCAAAAATAAGATACCCAAAGGAGCGGGAAAAATGAGAGAGTATGTAGTTACCTGCTGTTCGACAGCAGATATGAGCCGAACCTTCATGGAAACAAATGAAGTTCCCTTTGCCATGTTCCATTATCAGCTGGATGGAAAAGAATATGCAGATGACCTGTACTCGTCCATCTCGCCGGAAGTATTTTATAAAATGATCGGAGACGGCGCGCAGCCTGTGACCTCTCAGGTGAATGTAGAGGCATACTGCGCGTTGTTTGAGCCTGTTTTAAAGAGCGGAAAAGATGTGCTTCATCTGACGCTTTCCAGTGGAATTTCTGGATCCATCAACTCGGCGAATGTTGCAAAGACCCAGATGGAAGAAAAATATCCGGACCGCAGGGTGATGGTTGTGGATTCCCTTGCGGCTTCTTCTGGTTACGGTATGCTGGTGGAACAGACACTGGAAAATCAGCGTGCCGGAATGTCTCTGGAGGAAAATGCAGCATGGATCGTGGCACATCGCAATACCCTGCATCACTGGTTTTTCTCAACAGATTTAACCAGCTATATCCGTGGCGGAAGAGTTTCCAAAACCGCAGGATTTTTCGGAAAGATGCTCAATATCTGTCCGCTGCTGAATGTGAATTCCGAGGGCAGGTTGATTCCGCGCAGCAAATACCGTGGGAAAAAACAGGTGATTCGCGAGATCGTTAAGCGGATGGAAGAGCATGCGCAGAACGGACGGGAATATTCCGGAAAGTGTTATATCAGTCAGTCAGCCTGCATGGAAGATGCAAAAGCGGTTGCACAACTGGTTGAGGAAACGTTTCCTAAACTGGACGGAAAAGTACAGATCAACAATATCGGAACTGTAATTGGCTCCCATACCGGTCCGGGTACAGTGGCTCTGTATTTCTGGGGCGATGAAAGAACGTTGTAAGAAACAACGAAGGAGGAAGAAACGTGAAAGCATATGGTGTGAACGAATTGAGAAGGATGTTCCTTGAGTTTTTCGAAAGTAAGGGACATCTGGCGATGAAGAGCTTTTCTCTGGTGCCGCATAACGACAACAGTCTGCTTTTGATCAACTCCGGCATGGCGCCGTTAAAGCCTTATTTTACAGGACAGGAGATTCCGCCCAGAAGACGTGTGACTACCTGTCAGAAATGTATCCGTACCGGTGATATCGAAAATATCGGTAAAACCGCACGTCACGGTACCTTTTTTGAAATGCTCGGAAACTTTTCTTTCGGCGACTATTTCAAGCATGAAGCGATTGCATGGAGCTGGGAGTTTTTAACACAGGTCGTTGGACTGGATCCCGACAGACTTTATCCGTCTGTTTATGAAAATGACGACGAAGCTTTTGCAATCTGGCAGAACGAGATCGGCATTGCACCGGAACGGATTTTCCGCTTTGGTAAGGAAGACAACTTCTGGGAGCATGGCTCAGGTCCCTGCGGTCCCTGCTCTGAGATTTATTATGACCGCGGCGAAAAATACGGCTGCGGCAAGCCTGGATGTACCGTTGGCTGCGACTGCGACAGATATATGGAAGTATGGAATAACGTATTCTCCCAGTTTGATAATGACGGCCACGGCAACTACAGCGAATTAAAACAGAAAAACATTGATACCGGTATGGGTCTGGAACGTCTGGCAGTGGTTGTTCAGGACGTGGATTCCATTTTTGACGTAGATACCATCCGTGCGCTGCGCGACCGTGTCTGTGAGCTGTCAGGCAAGGAGTATCACAAAGAGCACGCATGGGATGTTTCCATCCGTATCATCACTGACCATATCCGTTCCGCAACGTTTATGATTTCCGACGGTATTCTGCCTTCCAATGAAGGACGCGGTTACGTTCTGCGCAGAATTATCCGTCGTGCGGCACGTCATGGAAGACTTCTCGGCATCGACGGTAAATTCCTTGCAAATCTGAGCACAACAGTAATCGAAGGCAGTAAGGACGGATATCCGGAGCTGGAAGAAAAGAAAGATTTTATTTTAAATGTCCTGACGCAGGAAGAAGATAAATTCAATAAGACAATCGATCAGGGACTTGCAATTCTGACAGATCTGGAAGAAAAGATGACGGCAGAAGGAAAGACTGTAATGGATGGCGAGGATGCGTTCCGCCTGTACGATACCTACGGCTTCCCCATCGACCTGACAAAAGAAATCCTTGAGGAAAAAGGGTTCTCCATTGACGAGGACGGCTTTAATGCAGCGATGCAGAAGCAGCGTGAGATGGCGAGAAAAGCACGGAAGGCAACCAACTATATGGGCGCAGATGCGACTGTTTATGAGTCTCTTGATCCTGCAATCACCTCTTCCTTTGTTGGTTACGACAAACTGGAGGCGGTTTCCAGAATCAGCGCGCTGACCACAGAGGATGAAGTGGTGGAAGCACTGACAGATGGCGACAAGGGTACAATTATTGTAGATGCAACTCCTTTCTATGGCACAATGGGCGGTCAGGAAGGCGACAAGGGTGTGATCACCTCTGCTGACGGAAAATTTGCAGTAGAAGACACGATCCACTTAAAAGGCGGCAAAATCGGTCATGTGGGCTATGTGGTAAGCGGCATGTTCAAGCTGGATGACGAAGTAACGCTGTCTGTTGATAAGGAAAACCGCAGCGCAACCTGCAAAAACCATACAGCAACGCATCTGCTTCAGAAAGCACTGCGGGATGTACTCGGCACTCATGTAGAGCAGCAGGGTTCCCTGAATAATGCAGGACATCTGCGTTTTGACTTCAGCCATTTTTCAGCAATGACAGCAGAGGAGCTGGCACAGGTGGAAAAGGCAGTGAATGAAAAAATTGCAGAAAATATCCCGGTTGTCACCAAACTGATGACTCTGGATGAGGCAAAGAAATCCGGCGCCATGGCTTTATTTGGCGAAAAATACGGTGATACGGTTCGTGTTGTATGCGTGGACGATTACTCCAAGGAGTTCTGTGGCGGTACCCATGTTTCCAACACCGGAGAAATTCAGGCATTCAAGATCCTTTCCGAGAGCGGTGTTGCTGCAGGTGTGCGCAGAATTGAAGCGCTGACCGGACAGGGCGTATTCGATTACTACAACGATCTTGAGAAGAAGCTGGAAGAGGCTGCGAAGACCGTAAAGGCAACCCCTGCAAACCTGCAGGAGAAGCTGGAGCACCTGATGGCAGACCTTAAGAGCCTGCAGGCTGAGAATGAATCCTTAAAGAGCAAGGCTGCAAAAGAGGCGCTGGGTGACGTTATGGATCAGGTTCAGGATGTAAACGGCGTGAAGCTTCTGGCAGTCAGTGTAGCAGATGTGGATATGAACGGCCTGCGCGATCTTGGTGACCAGTTAAAGGAAAAGCTTGGAGAAGGTGTTGTTGTTCTGGCTTCTGCAAAGGATGGAAAAGTCAATCTGATCGCAATGGTAACAGATGCTGCAATGAAGCAGGGCGCCCATGCAGGTAACCTGATCAAAGGAATTGCGGCACTGGTTGGCGGTGGCGGCGGCGGCCGTCCGAACATGGCTCAGGCAGGCGGTAAGAATCCGGCAGGAATCGATGCAGCAATAGCAGAAGCAGCGAAGGTTCTGGCAGGACAGATCGACAAATAAATATTTTGAAAAAACTGTTGACGAATCAGAATTTTTTGTTATAATAGTTCATGTGCATGTGAGTTAATCAATTTTGTACATTATTAACCCGGTCAGTCGTGGATACGAGAGGGACTGAAGGGAGGTCAGGTGAGAGTATATGTCTAATATCATCGTTAAAGAGAATGAGACTTTAGATAGCGCTCTGCGTCGTTTCAAGAGAAGTTGCGCAAAGGCAGGTATCCAGCAGGAGATCCGCAAAAGAGAACACTACGAGAAACCCAGCGTAAAGCGTAAGAAAAAGTCTGAAGCAGCAAGAAAACGCAAATATAACTAAAGGAATGAGTCCCTGAGGGTTTCCCCCAGGGACTTTTTTTCACAATACATTCGTATTGTGAAAAAAAGTCCTTCGGATGGGATCACACTGCGGCGGAATGGAAAGATGCCGCGGATGCGACCCGCCGCAGGTGAGGAATCCTGCAAGGCAGGATTCCGTTTCGCAAATTTTCACAGTACATAGGAGGACAAATGAAATTCGGATTCGGAAAGAGAATTGCCGGTTTTGTGCTGGCGGCTGCGGTAGCGGCAGGAACGTTTCTTTCAACACCGGCGACTGCCAAGGCGGCGGCACCGCTCGCGAAGGGAATTGATGTATCCAAATATCAGGGCGCGGTAAACTGGTCCGCAGTCAAAAATGCAGGCTATAGCTTTGCGTTCATAAAGGCGGGAAGCGCAAAGAGCGGTTTAGACCCGTATTATGCGGTGAATATGGCGGGAGCGACTGCAGCTGGTATGAAGGTCGGCGTCTACATTTATTCGTATGCGACAACCGTAGAGGGCGCGATGACGGAGGCTCAGTTTGCCATTGCAGCGATGGAGCCTTATTCGGTCAGCTATCCGGTCGTATATGACCTGGAGGATTCCATCCATAAAAACATGTCTCCCGATCAGCTGGCAGCGTTGACGGTGGCATTTTGCAGCACCGTACAGCAGGCAGGCTATTATCCGATGGTTTATTCCAGCAAAAACTGGATGGTCGGCAAGATCGCGGCAACCCCTTATGACAAATGGATTGCACAGTACAACACGGTATGCGAATATCCCAATCCGGCGTTCTGGCAGTATTCCAGCAGCGGTGTCGTTGCGGGCATAAACGGCAGTGTGGATGTAAACTATCAGTTCAAGGATTACTCCAGCCTGATCGTTGCAAACGGCTTCGTAGACCGTGCGGGCGGCAGATATTATTATAAGAACTACAGAATGCAGTACGGCTTCATAGAGGATGGAGGTAAGCGCTACTTCATGAATGCGGACGGCACACTGTACAAAAAGGGGTGGCTTGGTGACAGCCTTAACATGATGTACATGGATACCAAGGACGGCCATATGCTGACTGATCTGGTGGAAATCGGTGGAAAGAAATATTATTTTGATTCCAATGGCCTGATGCAGAGAGGCATGATCCCGTTAAATGGCAAGATTTATCTATTCGGAGCAGATGGTGCAATGCAGTACGGCTTTTACAGCGACCCGACCGCAGGAACCAGATATTTTAAGACGGATGGTTCTATGGCAGCCAACGAACTTCTGACAGTCGGCACAAACAAATATTATTTCAATACAAATGGCGTGATGGCGACCGGGCTGACCAATATCGGCGGCGTGACCTATCTGTTCGGAGCAGACGGCGCAATGCAGTACGGCTGGTATACGGATGCTTCCGGCATGCGTTACTTCCAGACAAACGGCGCGATGGCAGTCAATACGACACTGGCAGTAGGCGGCGTGACCTATGTGTTTGATGCAAACGGTCTGGCAACTGCAGTGCCGGTGATCAATCCTGCAACATGGGTAACGGATCCTGCGACAGGTGTGACGATTGATACAGCTACCGGAGCAGTCGTTCCGGCAGAGACCGTTGCAGCGGCAGCTGCAGCAGCGATTGCGCAGAAATAAGCGAAAAAGGAATAATCCGGGAGCAGGGACATAAAAATAGTGGTAAAACGGATGGACGGAGTGTAGGAAATGAGACAATCCTTCTGGAAAAAAGTCTTGGCAGCATGGCTGTCATTTCTGCTGATTTTTATGGCATCCCTGGTTCCGGGACTGGATGGAACAGCAGCAGAGGGGGCGGTAACGGTGTCGGCCCCTTCTGCCATTTTACTGGAAGCGCAGACCGGGACAGTGATCTTTGAAAAGGATGCAGATCGGATCTGCTCGCCTGCCAGTATTACCAAGATTATGACGCTGCTGCTGATTTTTGAAGCGCTCGGACAGGGGCAGATCCATCTGACGGATGAAGTGGTGACGAGTGAACACGCGCAGTCGATGGGCGGTTCGCAGGTGTTTCTGGAAGCAGGAGAAGTGCAGACAGTGGAAACGCTGATCAAATGTATTGCGGTTGCAAGCGGCAACGACGCGGCGGTTGCGATGGCGGAATACATCTGCGGAAGCGAAGAAGCCTTTGTTACAAAGATGAATGAAAAGGCACAATCATTGGGTATGACAAATACGCATTTTACGGACTGCTGCGGACTGACGGACGACGACAGCCACCATACAACGGCGCGGGATGTGGCGATTATGAGCCGCGAGCTGGTACAGAAATATCCAGACATCTATCAGTATACCGGAATCTGGATGGAGGATATTACCCATACGACGGCGCGGGGCAGCACGCCGTTTACACTTTCGTCCACCAACAAGCTGCTAAAGCAGTACCAGTGGGCGACAGGGCTGAAAACCGGTTCAACGGCGAAGGCGAAATATTGTCTGTCTGCAACTGCCAGAAAAGATGGGATAGACCTGATTGCGGTCGTGATGACTGCACCGGATTCCAGGGCACGTTTTTTGGATGCGGCAACGCTGTTTTCTTACGGTTACAGCGTCAGCGCCCTGTACCGGGACGATAATAAAGACCAGCTCCTTCCGATTCCTGTAAAAGGCGGACAGGAAGAAACGGTTCCGGTCGTCTATGCGTCGGAGTTTGTCTGGCTGGATACCGATGGCAACGATATTTCTATGGTTCAGAAAAGGATTTCTGTCCCAAAAGAGGCAGAGGCACCGGTCGTTGTAGGCACAAAGGCGGGTGAAGCGATTTATCGCCTGAACGGAGAGCAGATCGGTACGGTTCCCATTTTGTATGCAAGCAACGTGGAAAAAGCGTTTTACAGAGATTATGTGAAAAAAGCGGTGACAGCGTTTTTGCTGTGAGTTTTGTGGAAAGAGGCAGTAAAAGGATGCTGCAGGAGCAGCTGCGGATAAAAGCCGGAAATGGCTTTACAGATTCAAAAAGAGAGGATGCCTATGTGGAAGATTCTGGCCATTTTGTTATGTCTGACAGCACTTATACTGCTGGTTGTGATGATATGTGACAGCAATCGATTTGTGAAAGTTTCCTATCGAATTTCAGATCGGAGGCTGAAAAAAAACTGCAGAGTGGTTCTGCTTGCAGATCTGCACAACAAATCCTACGGCAAACACAATGAAAAGCTGCTCGCTGCGATAAAGTCCAGTAATCCGGATCTGATTCTGTGCGCAGGAGATCTGATTACCTCCCGGTCAGGGAAGTCAATGGAACATGCAAAGGAGCTTGTCAGGGCGATTTCTGCAGAGTATCCGTTTTATTATGCAAACGGCAATCACGAATACCGGATTTATCGGGAACCGCAAACCTATGGGAAAATGGGGGCATCCTATCGTGCGTTTTTAAAAGGAAACCATGTGCGGATTCTTGAAAACGGCAGCGTTTTGCTGCCGGAGTATGGAATCCGCATTACCGGTCTTGACTTGCCGCGAGAATATTATCAGAAGCTGGATCGCACAAAACTGGAATCGAAAACAATTTCCCGGATGGTCGGACATGCTGACCGAAATGATTTTCAGGTGTTGCTTGCCCACAATCCGGTTTTTTTTGACGCCTATGCCGGCTGGGGCGCGGATCTGACGCTTTCCGGACATATTCACGGCGGAATTGTACGGATTCCGGGTATCGGCGGGGTGATTTCCACGTCCTATCGGCTGTTCCCGAAATATGACGGCGGTTATTATGAACAGAATCAGAAAAAGATGATTGTCAGCAGAGGGCTGGGCAGCCATACAATTCCGGTACGGCTGTTCAATCCGGCGGAGCTTGTGGTCATTGATCTGGTCACAGAAGAGTAAAAAGATTCCGATTGTCTGCCTGTCGGCAGATGGAATTTTTAAAGGCACTTACTGGAGAAAAATATGGCGCTTGAGGTCAAACTGGAAGTATTTGAGGGTCCGCTGGATCTGCTTTTACATTTGATTGAAAAAAATAAAGTCGATATTTACGATATTCCGATCGTGGAAATCACGGAACAGTATCTGGATTATATCCGTCAGATGCAGACGGAAGACATGAACGTCATGAGCGAATTTTTGCTGATGGCGGCAACACTTCTGGACATCAAGTGTCGGATGTTGCTTCCCCGTGAGGTCAATGAAGAGGGCGAGGAAGAAGATCCGAGAGCAGAGCTGGTGGAAAAGCTGCTGGAATACAAGATGTATAAGTATATGTCCTTCGAGCTGCGGGACATGGAGCTGGATGCGGCGAAGAGCTTTTACAGGGAAAAGGATGTTCCAAGAGAGGTGGAGGCGTATCGTCCGCCGCTGGATTACAACGAACTGCTCAAAGATATGACGCTGGCGAAGTTACAGGAGATTTTTGAGGGAATCCTGAAACGCCAGGAGGACAAAAAAGACCCGGTGCGCAGCAATTTCGGCAGAATCGAAAAAGATGAGGTCAGCGTAGACCAAAAAGCGGTCTATGTGGAGGATTTTATCCGGACGCATAAACGGTTTTCCTTCCGGGCACTTTTGGAAAAGCAGCACAGCAAGGTCGAAGTGATCGTGACCTTTCTGGTGGTGTTGGAGCTGATGAAAACCGGAAAAATTACGGTAGAGCAGGCTTCGATCAATGATGATATGACGGTGATATCGAGGGAGGAACAAATGGCATGAAGCTGACAGAAAAGGAAGCAGCGCTGGAAGCAATTCTCTTTACGATGGGGGAAGCAGTGGAAACGAAACGACTGGCAGAAGCAATTGGCGAGACGCCTGAAAAAACGCGGGAACTGTTAGAAAAACTGCGCGCAGGCTGGGAAAAGGAGCACCGGGGGGTGAACCTGATTTCGCTCGAAGATTCCTGGCAGATGTGTACCCGGTCGGAATTTTACGATTATCTGATCCGCATCGCCAAAGCTCCGAAGAAATATACGCTGACCGACACACTGCTGGAAACTCTTTCAATCATTGCCTACAAGCAGCCGGTGACGCGCCTTGACGTCGAGAAGATCAGAGGCGTCAATTGCGACCATGCGATCAACCGTCTGGTAGAATACGATCTGGTAGAAGAGCTGGGACGGCTGGATGCGCCAGGACGCCCGCTTTTATTCGGCACGACAGAACAGTTTTTGCGGTCGTTTGGCGTAGGCTCTCTGGAAGAGCTGCCGGAGCTGTCCGCCGTACAGGTTGAAGAATTCAAAGAGCAGGCAGAGCAGGAGGCAGTGCTGCAGCTGCAGACGTGATTCGCATATCACAGCTGTCCTGCGGCATATAATAGGAAGAAATCCCGGAAAGGGGAATAAATATGCCGATCGGGAATCGAAACTGGAAGTCTGCAGGAGCACTGACGGCACTCGTGCTGATGTTGTTTACGACTGTATCTGTACCAGAGATGACTGTGAACGCCGGAAATAGCTATGCAGCGTCCGGATCTGCCGCAGCGACCGCAGACGAACGAAAAAATGAGACAAGTTTAACCAATGAGCTGTACGCCCGTGCCGCCGTCCTGATGGACGCGGAGAACGGGCGTATTTTGTTTTCCAAAAACGGGGACGAAGTCCTGCCGATGGCGAGCACGACGAAGATCATGACCTGTGTTTTGGCACTGGAAACTGGAAATCCGGAGGACGTCCTGCCGGTTTCTTCTTATGCGGCGAGGCAGCCGAAGGTACATATGGGCGTGCAGAAGGGCGAGTATTACCGAATGGAGGATCTCCTTTACGGGCTGATGCTGGAATCCTATAACGATGCAGCAGTGGTGATCGCAGAGTATTACGGGAGTAAGGCGGCTGGGCTTTCCATGGACTGCAGCCTGCACACAGAGGAAGAAAGCAGGAAGGCAGTGCTTACCTTTGCCCGGAAAATGAATGAAAAAGCAAAGGAAATCGGCTGTGAGAACACGTTTTTTATCACGCCGAACGGACTGGACGCAGAGCTTGAAACAGACGGAACACAAAAACAGCATTCCTGTACGGCGACAGACCTCGCTGCAATCATGCGCTACTGTGCGTTTATGTCTCCCCAAAAGGAGACTTTTCTTACAATTACCAGAACGGCTTCCAGGCAGTTTTGCAGCCTGAAAAAAGCGCAGGACGGGACGTTTGAAACCGGAACCAGGACAGTCAGCGCTGCAAACCACAACGCATTTTTACAGATGATGGACGGAATGCTGTCCGGGAAAACCGGATTTACCGGAAAAGCGGGATACTGCTATGTGGGCGCGCTTACAAAAGGGGAAAAAAGTTTTACCATTGCGCTGCTGGCGTGCGGCTGGCCGAACAATCGCACATGGAAATGGCACGATGCGAGGCTGCTTTTGGAATATGGATTGGAAGCATTTGACCAAAGAAGCCTGCAGCAGCCTGACCTGCCAAAGACGCTTTTGGTGGAAAACGGACAGCTTGCGGAGGTTTCGTTAAATTGCCCCAAAAAGGAAATTCGTATGCTGCTTTCCAGAGGTGATCAGACGGATGTGCGCGTGAGCCTGCCCGGACAGTTGACTGCCCCGGTCGAAGCGGGTGAACAGGTCGGGACGGTGAGCTATCTGGTAAATGGCGCGCTTTATGAGCAATTACCTGTTACAGCGGCATTTGGGGTACCGAAAATCACCTATTGTTACTGCTTGAAAAGACTCCTTGCCCTGGTGTTGTTGTAAAAACCGCTGTAAAAGAGAAGCAATTTAAAAATAAATAAGTAGAATATTTCTAAAATATATCTGGCAGACTGCACTTTTTCGTGTTATACTTCTAAAGTACGGATCTTAACTGGTCTATTATATTACCCAATATAACATGGAGGGCTGAAAAAATGAGCAATACTTCACAAGCGAGTCAAAGAATTACAGCTTTACTCGACGAAAACAGTTTCGTTGAAATCGGCGCGAAGGTAACTGCCAGAGCTACAGATTTCAATCTGAAACAGACAAAAACCCCTTCCGACGGTGTGATCACCGGCTACGGGGTGATCGATGGCAACCTTGTGTATGTGTACAGCCAGGATGCTTCTGTTTTGGGGGGAAGCGTTGGCGAGATGCACGCCAGAAAAATTGCAGGCCTTTATGACCTGGCAAGTAAGACAGGTGCGCCGGTGATCGGACTGATTGATTCCACAGGCTTACGTTTGCAGGAAGCAACGGATGCGTTAAACGGTTTCGGTGAAATCTACCGCAAACAGGCTCTGGCATCCGGCGTGATTCCGCAGATCACAGCAGTATTTGGCAGCTGCGGCGGCGGCCTGGCACTGATTCCGGGACTGACAGACTTTACCTTTATGGAAAGCAAAAAAGCAAAGCTGTTCGTAAATTCCCCGAACGCTATGGAAGGCAGCTGGACAGAGAAGGACGATACCTCTTCTGCAAAATTCCAGAGTGAGGAAGCCGGACTGGTTGATTTCGTGGGAACAGAGGAGGAAATCCTTTCCCAGATCCGCGAGCTGGTATGCATGATCCCCGGCAATAACGAAGAAAACGACGCTTACGGCGAATGCGAGGACGATTTAAACCGTGACATCGCAGATGCTGCAGGCTATAACGGAGATACCACGATTGTCCTGTCCATGCTGGCAGATGATCAGAACTTTGTAGAAGTAAAGAGCGCTTACGGTAAGGATATGGTAACTGGCTTCCTGCGCTTAAACGGCGAGACAGTTGGCGCAGTTGCAAACCGCAGCCGCATCTATGATGAAGAAGGCAAGGAAACAGCAAACTTCGGTGAAGTCCTTTCTGCGGCGGGCTGTGAAAAGGCTGCTGATTTCGTAAACTTCTGTGACGCATTCAGCATCCCGGTTCTGTCCCTGACAGATGTTGCAGGCTATGCTGCAAGCAAATGTGAAGAGAAGAAGATCGCAAAGGCTGCTGCAAAGCTGACCTATGCATTTGCAGGCGCGACCGTTCCGAAAGTAAACGTTGTAATCGGCAAGGCTTTCGGAAGCGCTTATACTGTTATGAACTCCAAGGCAATCGGCGCAGACATTACATATGCATGGCCGGATGCGAAGATCGGCACAATGGATGCGAAGCTGGCAGCTAAGATTATCTGTGACGGTCAGGATGCTGCAGCGATCGACGCATGCGCAGCAGAGTATGAAGCACTGCAGACCAGCGCAGAGAGCGCAGCACAGAGAGGCTATGTAGATCAGATCATCGAAGCAGCAGACACCAGAAAATATGTGATCGGTGCATTCGAGATGCTGTTCACCAAACGGGAGGACGGTCCTGTCAGAAAGCACGGCACAGTCTAAGAAAGGAAGCTGTTTCATATGAAAAAATTTTTGCTGCTGTTAGGTATGGTGACCTGCCTGATCGGTACAGCCGCGTGCGGCAAAGCAGACCAGGTGCAGGAAAGCCAGCTGCAGATCGATGAAGCAAGCCTGATCAATTATTCTGATCAGGTGGTAAACGCACTGAACGAGATTGTAACCGGTGGCATGCAGGATCAGTATGCAAGCGACGCGGTTATCAGCGCCGGTATTTCCAGCTGGGAATCGGCGATGTCCGATCTGGGTGCATATAATGGAGTGACAGATCATAAAGTAGAGATTGGTTCCGACGAGGCGATTGTGGAAGCGAGCGTTTCCGGTGCGGATCATAATGCGGTTGTTACCTTGATTATCAATGACCAGGGCAGCCTGTCTTCCATCACAGTAAATGTAGAGCGTTCCATGGGTGAGCTGATGTTAAATGCAGCCCTTAACACCCTGATGGGTATGGGAACGGTATTTATTATCCTGATTCTGATCAGCTTGTTAATCGGCTGCTTCAAGTTTATCCCGCAGATTCAGGAAAAGTTTTCCAAGAAGAACAAACAGCCTGCAGCTGTTCCTGCAGCGGCACCGGTTGTTGCAGCGCCTGTTGAAGAAGAGGAAGAAACCTCAGATGAAGAGCTGATCGCAGTAATCGCAGCGGCGATTGCGGCAAGCGAAGGCAGCACATCGACAGACGGATTTGTTGTAAGAAGTATCAGACGGCGCAGCGGAAGCTGGAAAAATGCCTAAGCAAAAAGC
Organism: Gallintestinimicrobium sp.; assembly: GCF_046968865.1. Classification (NCBI taxonomy): domain Bacteria; kingdom Bacillati; phylum Bacillota; class Clostridia; order Lachnospirales; family Lachnospiraceae; genus Gallintestinimicrobium; species Gallintestinimicrobium sp. The sequence continues at coordinate 34,114 of NZ_JBKVPW010000016.1, forward strand.
ATATTACTCACAGGAGGATTGAATCATGAAGAATTATACCATTACCGTAAACGGAAACGTATATGATGTTACAGTAGAAGAAAGCGGCGCAGCGCCGGTTGCAGCACCCAAGACCGCACCTAAGGCAGCTCCGAAAGCAGCGCCCAAGGCTGCTCCCAAAGCAGCAGCTCCGGCAGGTGCAGCAGGCAGCATCCGCGTAGAAGCAGGCGCAGCCGGCAAGGTATTCAAGATTGACGCTGCGGTTGGCCAGGCTGTAAAATCCGGCGATCCGGTTGTTACCATCGAAGCAATGAAGATGGAAATCCCCGTTGTAGCTCCTAAGGACGGTACTGTGGCAAGCATCAATGTAGCAGTCGGCGACGCGATCGAAGCAGGTGCATTACTGGCAACCTTAAACTGATCCGGATTGTCCGGCCCTGATTACTGACACAGGAGGTCAACGAAATGTCTTATATTACGACTACGATGGACAACCTGATTCATCAGACTGCATTTTTCAATATGACATGGGGAAATGTAGTGATGATTCTGGTGGCATGCGTGTTCCTTTACCTGGCAATCGCCAAGGAATTCGAGCCGCTGCTGCTTGTCCCGATTGCATTTGGCATGCTGCTTGTAAATATCTACCCGGATATCATGCTGAGCTTTGAGGATTCCTCAAACGGCGTAGGCGGCCTGCTGTATTATTTCTACAAACTGGATGAATGGGCAATTCTGCCGTCCCTGATCTTCATGGGTGTCGGTGCGATGACAGACTTCGGTCCGCTGATTGCAAACCCGAAGAGCTTCCTGCTGGGAGCTGCAGCACAGTTTGGTATCTTCGCTGCATACTTCGGTGCGATTGCGATGGGCTTCAATGACAAAGCTGCAGCTGCAATCTCCATCATCGGCGGTGCAGACGGCCCTACCTCTATTTTCCTTTGCGGTAAGCTGGGACAGACCCAGCTGCTTGGACCGATCGCAGTAGCGGCATATTCTTATATGTCCCTGGTGCCGATCATTCAGCCCCCGATTATGAAGCTTCTGACCACAGAAAAAGAGCGGAAAATCAAAATGGAACAGCTCCGTCCGGTTACAAAGCTGGAGCGTATCCTGTTCCCGATCATCGTTACAATCGTTGTCTGCCTGATCCTGCCTACCACAGCTCCGCTGGTTGGTATGCTGATGTTAGGAAACCTGTTCAGAGAAAGCGGTGTGGTTCGTCAGCTGGCGGATACCGCATCCAACGCCCTGATGTACATCGTTGTAATTCTGCTCGGTACTTCCGTTGGCGCAACGACAAGTGCAGAAGCATTCTTAAACTGGGATACCATCAAGATCGTTGTGCTGGGTCTGATTGCATTTGCATTCGGTACTGCTGCAGGCGTTCTGTTCGGTAAACTGATGTGCAAGGTTACACATGGAAAGGTAAATCCGCTGATCGGTTCCGCAGGCGTATCTGCTGTGCCGATGGCAGCACGCGTATCGCAGAAAGTCGGCGCTCAGGCAGATCCCACCAACTTCCTGTTGATGCATGCGATGGGTCCGAACGTAGCCGGCGTTATCGGTACTGCAGTAGCAGCCGGTACGTTTATGGCGATCTTCGGTGTGTTCTAAAGAATATCTGATCTGAATTTCGGAACCGACCGCGCATGCTGCAGGACAGGATGGCGGTCAGGCTCCGCCTGTTGCCGGATACAGATGCTGTCCGGTAAAATAGAACAGTATGGAGGAAATGACAATGCCTGTACAAAAACCGATTAAAATTACGGAAACTGTACTTCGTGATGCACATCAGTCGCTGATTGCGACCAGAATGCCTACCGAGTTAATGCTTCCTATCGTAGATAAAATGGATAAAGTCGGATATCATTCCGTAGAGTGCTGGGGTGGCGCAACCTTTGATGCATGCCTGCGTTTCTTAAAGGAAGATCCGTGGGATCGTCTGCGCAAGCTGCGTGACGGCTTCAAAAATACCAAACTGCAGATGCTGTTCCGTGGGCAGAATATCCTCGGATATCGTCATTATGCAGATGATGTGGTAGAGTATTTCGTACAGAAATCTATCGCAAACGGTATTGATATCATCCGTATTTTCGACTGCTTAAACGACCTGCGCAACCTGGAATGCGCAGTAAAAGCCTGCAACAAGGAAAAAGGACACGCTCAGGTAGCTCTTTCCTATACGCTTGGCGATGCATACACTCTGGATTACTGGACCAATATCGCAAAAGAAATCGAAGATATGGGTGCAGATTCCATCTGTATCAAGGATATGGCAGGTCTGCTGCTTCCGTATAAAGCAACCGAACTGATCAGCGCCATGAAGGGTGCGACCAAGCTGCCGATCCAGCTGCATACCCACTATACCTCCGGCGTTGCGAGCATGACCTACTTAAAGGCTGTTGAAGCTGGCGTAGACGTTATCGACTGTGCAATGTCTCCGTTTGCACTGGGTACCTCCCAGCCTGCAACAGAGGTTATGGTTGAGACCTTCCGCGGCACACCTTATGACACCGGTTACGACCAGAACCTTCTGGCTGAAATCGCTGACTACTTCCGTCCTTACAGAGAAGAGTGCTTAAAGTCCGGTCTGATGGATCCCAAGGTTCTTGGCGTAAACATCAAGACACTGATGTATCAGGTTCCTGGCGGTATGCTTTCCAACATGGTAAGCCAGCTGAAAGAGCAGAACGCAAGCGACAAGTACGACGATGTGCTGAAGGAAATCCCGAAGGTTCGGAAAGATTTTGGTGAGCCTCCGCTGGTTACTCCTTCTTCTCAGATTGTCGGCACACAGGCAGTCTTCAATGTCCTGATGGGCGAGCGCTACAAGATGGCAACCGACCAGACCAAGGATCTGCTTTCCGGCAAATATGGCCGCACAGTAAAGCCCTTCAATCCGGAAGTTCAGAAGAAGGTTATCGGCGACAGAGAAGTGATCACATGCCGTCCTGCAGACCTGATTCCGAACGAACTGGAGAAGATCGAATCCGAGATGAAACAGTGGAAGCAGCAGGATGAAGATATCCTGACCTATGCACTGTTCCCTCAGGTTGCAACCGATTTCTTCAAATATCGTCTTGCACAGCAGGAAAAAGTGGATTTAAAGCAGGCTGACACAAAGAACGCCGCTTATCCGGTATAAGGATTCCATAAAAAGTACAAAGGGAAGCCATCTCTGGCTTCCCTTTTTGCCGTCTATTGACAGTCCGGCGTCCAGCCGCTAAAATGTTAAAAGAAGGTTTTTGCGTGTGAGAAACAAAAACCAGAGGGGCGAGAAGGAAACGAAAAGATGGAGAACAGACACGATATTATTTCCCGGATTAACGAGAAATATGCGGCGATGAGTAAAGGTCATAAGGCGATTGCGACTTATATTATGGAGCACTACGATCAGGCGGCTTTTATGACGGCGGCGAAACTCGGCGCAGAGCTTGGAATCAGCGAATCGACCGTAGTCCGGTTTGCAGCCGGACTGGGATATGAAGGCTATCCGCAGATGCAGCAGGCGATCGCGGCATGGGTCAAGGGAAAGTTAAATACCGTGGATGGCGTTGGCGCAAAATATGCGGGCAGTACCCAGTCTGAAATTCTGACCTCTGTTTTAAACAGCGATATCGAAAAGCTGCGGCATACGATCGATCATCTCGATCCGGCAGCATTTGAAACGGCGGTGGATCTGATCCTTTCCGCAAAACGGGTTTATATTCTCGGAATCCGCAGCTGTGAGCCGTTAGCCGGTTTTTTAAGCTTTTATCTGGGGATGATCCGGGATAACGTCATTCAGATCAAATCCACGAGCACAAGCGAAATTTTCGAACAGATGCTGCGGATCGACGAAGAGGACTGTATCATCGGAATCAGCTTTCCGCGCTACTCCATGCGGACGTTAAAGGCGATGGAATTTGCAAATGACAGGAGCGCCAAGGTCATTACGATCACGGACAGCGTCCATTCTCCGATGAATTTATATTCTTCCTGCAACCTGCTTGCCAGAAGTGACATGGTTTCGATTGTGGATTCGCTCGTTGCGCCGCTTTCTGTCATCAATGCGCTCGTTGTGGCGCTCTGTATGAAAAGTCCGGAGCAGGTTCGTAAAAATCTGGAGCAGCTGGAAAATGCCTGGAATAATTATCAGGTTTATATGAATGATGAGATCAATTTTATCAATGAGGATTCGGTTCTGACAGAATCCTTTTTAAATCCGAAGGAGACGGAAGATTGAAAAAAAATATCGCGGTAATCGGCGGCGGGGCAGCCGGAATGATGGCGGCTTATGCGGCGGCAAAATCCGGCGCTCAGGTGACGCTTTATGAAAAAAATGAAAAACTGGGCAAGAAAATCTATATTACCGGAAAAGGGCGCTGCAATGTGACAAATGACTGCAGCAGGGACGTCTTTTTCGATCAGGTTGTAACGAATCCGAAGTTTTTATACAGCGCGTTTGAAACGTTTGATAATCAGGCGGTGATGCAGCTTTTGGAGCAGGCGGGGTGTCCGTTGAAAACGGAACGCGGCAACCGCGTGTTCCCGGTATCCGACCATTCTTCGGACGTGATCCGCGCGTTGGAGCGCCTGCTGCAGAAAGAGGGCGTGAAGGTTCATCTGCACAGCAGCGTGAAGCGGGTTCTGGAAGAGGACGGGCAAGCAGTCGGTCTGGAGCTTTCCGATGGGAAAAGGATACAGGCAGACAGCGTGATTGTAGCGACGGGCGGTCTGTCCTATCCGTCTACCGGTTCGACCGGAGATGGCTATCGGTGGGCGGAAGCAACCGGACATAAGGTTGTGGCATGCACGCCGTCATTGGTGCCGTTTGTGACGGAAGATACCTGGTGCGCAAAGCTGCAGGGACTTGCATTAAAAAACGTCAACCTGGCGCTTTACTTCGATGGAAAGGAAATCTATCAGGGCTTCGGGGAAATGCTGTTTACGCACTTTGGCGTGAGCGGACCGTTGGTGTTGTCCGCGAGCAGCTACTACAGCGCGCAGCTTGCAAAATGGACGAAAAAGAACGAAAAGAAAAAACTTTCGCGTCCGGAATGTCGGATAGAACTGAATTTAAAGCCTGCACTGACTGCAGAGCAGCTGGATAAACGGCTTTTGCGGGAATTTGACAGTCAGAAAAATAAAAATTTCGGGAATGCGATAGACGGGCTGTTCCCGGCGCGACTGATTCCGGTCATGCTGGAATTATCCGGAATCGAACCGGAAAAAAAAGTGCATGAAATCACGAAACAGGAACGGCAGAAATTTGCGGCGCTGATCCGGAAGCTGCCGATGACAGTGGAGAAAACCGGGGAGTTTGCTGAAGCGATTATCACGCGCGGCGGTGTCTATGTAAAGGATGTCAACCCGTCCACGATGGAATCCAAACGCCTGCCGGGACTGTATTTTGCAGGCGAGGTGCTGGATGTGGATGCACTGACCGGCGGATTTAATTTACAGGTCGCGTGGTCGACCGGCTACCTTGCCGGGACGAGCGCGGCAGGCAGCAATAAAGGAGAATAAAATGGGATACAGCATTGCAATTGACGGACCTGCAGGAGCAGGGAAAAGTACAATCGCCAAAAAGGTGGCGGCAAAGAAAGGCTGCTGCTATGTGGACACGGGCGCAATTTACCGCGCGATGGCATATTTTTTGCTGGAAAACGGCGTAAAAGGGGAAGAAACCGACCGGATCGCAAAAAAATGTCAGGAGGCGAACATCCGGGTCGCATACGAGGCGGGCGAACAGCAGGTATTTTTAAACGGAGAAAATGTAAACAGTAAAATCCGTACCGAAGAAGTCGGACAGATGGCATCCAAGAGCGCGGCTGTGCCGCAGGTGAGAAGCTGGCTGATCGATCTGCAGCGCGATCTGGCGGTGACGCAGAATGTGATTATGGACGGCAGAGATATTGGAACCTGCGTTCTTCCGCAGGCGACAGTCAAAATTTATCTGACCGCATCGGCGGATGTGCGCGCAAAGCGCCGTTATGACGAATACCGTGCAAAGGGCATGGACTGCGATTATGAAGAGATTTTAAATACCGTCAAAAAACGGGATATGCAGGATATGACGCGGGCGATCGCGCCGTTAAAGCAGGCGGACGACGCAGTGCTTCTGGATACCTCCGATCTTTCAATTGAAGAGGTTGTTGACCGGATTCTGGAAATCTGCGCGGAAAAAGGCTGCTGAGAATCAGGAGCGAGGAAGAGATTGAAAAATAAAATTTTTGAATCGCGGGATTTGTGTCTGCGTACACTTGACACAAACTCGACATGCGCAAAAAAGCGTGCGCAGAAATGAGGAAAAGATGGAAGTTTTGCTTGCAAAAAGCGCAGGATTTTGCTTTGGCGTAAAGCGTGCGGTAGACCGGGTGTACGAGCTGGCGCAGACCAGCGCAAAAATATATACTTATGGCCCGATCATCCACAATGAAGAGGTGGTCGGCGATCTTGAAAAAAAAGGCGTTTCTGTAATTGAGACAAAAGAAGAGCTCAGACAGATCAAAGAGGGCGTGATCGTGATCCGCTCCCACGGCGTAGCAAAGGAAATTTACGACCAGATCGAGCAGCAGGGGCTGGAATGCGTGGATGCGACCTGCCCGTTTGTCAAGCGAATTCATAATATCGTCGAAAAAGAGAGCGCAAACGGAAAACAGATTTTGATTATCGGCAACGCAGGACACCCGGAAGTAGAGGGGATTATGGGGTGGTCAAGTACCCCTGCGATGGTGGCGGAGTGCGCCGAAGAAATCGAACAGATCCACTGTAATCCCGATCAGCCGGTTTGTATTGTGTCGCAGACGACATTTAACTACAATAAATTTCAAGAACTTGTTGAAATTTTCGAAAAAAAAGGTTATGATATTAGTGTTGTGAATACGATCTGTAACGCAACCGAGGAAAGACAGACCGAGGCAAAAGAAATCGCTGCCAAAGTTGATGCAATGATAATAATAGGTGGCAGGCACAGTTCCAATACCAGGAAACTGTACGAGATATGCAGTCGGGAGTGTGCAGATACCTATTTTATACAGACACTGGATGACTTGCATTTAGATCTACCTAAATCTGTCCGACTAGTGGGTATTACAGCCGGGGCATCTACCCCGAACAAAATTATCGAGGAGGTTCAAAATTATGTCCGAATTAACTTTTGAACAGATGCTTGATGCATCACTGAAAACAATACATGCAGGAGAGGTAGTTGAAGGTACAGTCATTGATGTGAAGCCTGAAGAAGCCGTACTGAACATCGGATGCAAATCTGACGGCATTCTGACCAGAAACGAATATTCTAATGACTCCAATCTGGATTTGACAACTGTCGTAAAACCTGGTGACACGATGGAAGTTAAGGTACTGAAAGTCAATGACGGTGAGGGACAGGTTCTGCTGACCTACAAGAGACTTGCTGCTGACAGAGGCAACAAGAGAATCGAAGAAGCCTTCAACAACCATGAAGTTCTGAAAGCAAAAGTAACACAGGTACTGGATGGCGGTCTGATTGTTGTTGTAGATGAAGTTCGTATCTTCATCCCCGCAAGTCTTGTTTCCGATACCTATGAGAAAGACCTGACGAAGTATGCAGATCAGGAGATCGAATTCGTTATCAGCGAGTACAATCCTAAGAGAAGAAGATATATCGGCGATCGCAAGCAGCTGATTGTTGCCAAGAAGGCAGAACAGCAGGCTGCATTGTTCGCAAGAATCCATGAAGGTGATGTTGTAGAAGGCGTTGTAAAGAACGTTACCGATTTCGGTGCATTCGTAGATCTGGGCGGCGCAGATGGTCTGCTTCATATCTCCGAGATGTCCTGGGGACGTATTGAGCATCCTAAGAAAGTCTTCAAGGTTGGCGAAAAACTGAAGGTCCTGATCAAAGAGATCAACGGCAGCAAGATTGCTCTGAGCCTGAAATTCGAAGATCAGAACCCTTGGAAAGATGCAGCAACCAAGTACGCAATCGGCAATGTTGTAACCGGTAAGGTTGCAAGAATGACTGATTTCGGCGCATTCGTTGAGCTGGAATCCGGCATTGATGCTCTGCTTCATGTTTCCCAGATCGCAAAAGAGCATATTGAGAAGCCCTCTGATGTTCTGCAGGTAGGCGAAGAGATTACCGCAAAGGTAGTTGACTTCAACGAAGCGGACAAGAAGATCAGCCTGAGCATCAAAGCGCTGCATGCTCCTGAGAAGAAGGAAGAGCAGGAAGACGGCGATGTAGTATCTGTTGATATCGACAAGGTAATCGCAGATCAGGACGCTGAATAATTGAAACGGTAAGAAATAGAACGGGATGTGCGTAAGTTGCGTACATCCCGTTTTTTATCGTATAGGAAACTTCGTTTCCATACGATAAAAACGCTCCGCGAGGATGCGCACTCGGCGCAAGAATGTGCCAAGGCACATTCTTTTTTCTGATTCATAACAATAGAATGCACGCAGAGCGTGCATTCTATTGTTGATTGGATTTCTTACCAACCTATTTCTTTGTTTTCACCAGTGCGCGCAGCAGCCCGGACAGATACTCTTTCTGGACAGATGCGTCAGAATTTAACAAGTCGTCGGCGAGCAGGAAACACTGGCGGTCTTTATGGTTTTCCCGAAATAACGGCAGCTCGTCCGGCACAGAGAAGCAGGGAAGAAATTGTCCTTCTTTTTTTGTATAACAGGTTGCGGCTGTCGCGGGCATGCGCTGCGATTTATCGACGTAAACGGCGACGGATTTGTGAATTGCGGTATCTTCTGCAGGTAGGTAGGAATAGTTTTTATAGTCTGGATAAAAATGCTTTAAAACGCCATCATAGACCGGCAGGCGCAGCAGCACAGTCCGTTCCCTGCCTGCGAGGAAGCAGTTTTTTAAAACAGTGCCGGAGCCGTGCAGGGACAAAGAAACCGGAAGAGGGATATCTGTCTGCAGGGTAAAGACTGCATTGGTCCGCGCTTTTCCAAAAGCGTCCTCGGTATGCTCGAGAGAAAGGGTGACCGGAGAAAAGCCCTGTTCTTCGAAAAATAGCGGGATTGCCATCACGCGGTAAAGAGTGATCATTCCCTCGAGGTCTTCACGGTTGTGTAAAAGCAGGATGTCGAGAAGCTCTTTTGTAGGCTGTATGGCGTAGGAATGATACAGCTCGATCAGCTCGCCGCCGTTAAAATGGTCTTCCCGATGGATGTCGATAAACTCCTCCAGCTGCTTCTGGCGACATCCCGGCAGATGCAGGAGGTTTTTATAAGGGCTTATTTTTTTGTAGATGTCGTGCTGGACGGACGCCGGGACAAAAGAAAGCCCGAATTTTTTCGCGCGGGTCTGCAGAAACGGAACATCGAAGGTTGTTCCGTTAAAATGTACCATGACCGGAAAGGAGGCGGCAAAGGAGAAAAACTGCTGCAAAACATCCGCTTCATCATCGGGCGTCTCCGCAAAAAACTGCCGGGTTTCCCAGCCGTTTGTGGTCAGATAAGCGCAGCCGATCAGATAGACGCAGGCGCTGCGCGCGGAAAATCCGGTGGTTTCGATATCGAAAAATAAAATGTCCTGAGGGGCTTCAAAAAAAGAAGCCAGCTCTTTCGTTGTATCGGATAAAATAGGGGTTTTTAAAGTTTTCATAACCGTATGATAGCATATTTTTGAAATTTCCTGTAGTATTTTGGCTAAAAAAATAGTATGATACAAGATGGAATGTATGTATACAATGTACATGTTCAGAAACAAAAAAGAAAAGGAAGGATGATTGGCGAATGGCTAAGTTGACATTTATGGGCGGCATTCATCCCTATGATGGGAAGGATCTGTCGAAGGATAAGCCCATGAAGGCAGTTCTGCCAAAGGGCGACCTGGTATATCCGCTGTCCCAGCATATCGGTGCGCCTGCAGTGCCTGTCGTGGCAAAGGGAGACCATGTACTGACAGGACAGAAGATTGCGGAAGCCCAGGGTTTTGTATCGGCACCGATTTATGCGACGGTTTCCGGTACAGTTAAGGCGATCGAGCCACACCGCGTCGTAACCGGTGACAATGTAATGAGCATTGTGATTGAGGACGACCATTTATATGAAGAAGCAGAGTTTGTTCCTGCAGACCTGGAGACGTTAAGCCGGGAGGAAATTATCGGAAGAGTCAAAGAAGCCGGCATCGTCGGCATGGGCGGCGCAGGTTTCCCGACACATGTAAAACTGAGTCCGAAAAATCCGGACAGCATTACAGATGTCATCGTAAACTGTGCGGAATGCGAACCGTACCTGACCTCTGACTACAGAAGAATGATGGAGGAGCCGGAAAAGCTGATTGCCGGTCTGAAGGTAATGTTAAAGCTGTTCCCGAACGCAAAGGGAACGCTGGCAGTGGAAGATAATAAACCGGATGCAATCGCACTGTTAAAGAAGCTGACAAAGGATGAAACGGATATTTCCGTGGCTGCCTTACATACAAAATACCCGCAGGGCTCGGAGCGCCATCTGATTTATGCGGTGACAGGACGTGCGATCAATTCCTCCATGCTTCCTGCAGATGCGGGGTGTATCGTAGACAATGTTGATACGGTTGTTGCGATCAATCAGGCTGTGCGCGAAGGGAAACCGCTGATGCACCGTATCGTAACGGTAACGGGAGATGCAGTTGCAAATCCTCAGAACTTTATTGTCCGGATTGGTACCAATTACAACGAGCTGATCGAGGAAGCGGGTGGTTTTGTACAGGAACCTGCTAAGATTATTTCCGGTGGTCCGATGATGGGCTTTGGCATTTTTGATTTAAACGTGCCGACAACCAAGACATCCTCCGCACTGCTGTGCCTGACTCATGATGATGTTGCAAAGTCACAGCCGTCGGCGTGTATCAACTGCGGACGCTGTGTAGAAGTCTGTCCCGGCAGAGTTGTGCCCAAGCTCCTTGCAGACTATGCAGAACGTCATGATCTCGAAAGATTTGAAGCCTGTAACGGTCTGGAATGCTGCGAATGCGGATGCTGCAGCTATGTCTGCCCGGCAAAGCGTCCTCTGACACAGGCGATCAAGTCCGCGAGAAAGATGGTTCTGGCTGAAAAAAAGAAAAAACAGCAGGAGGCGAAGAAATGAGCGATTTACGCAATGTATCCTCCAACCCCCATATCCGGGCGAAGGATACCACTTCCCGGATTATGCTGACAGTAGTTATTGCACTGCTTCTGCCCGCATTTTTTGGCATTTACAATTTTGGCTTCCGGGCACTGGTTCTGATCCTGATCAGTATCGCAACCTGTGTTCTGACCGAATATATCTATGAAAAACTGATGAAAAAACCCATCACGATCGGCGATTTCTCAGCAGTCGTAACCGGATTGTTACTGGCATTAAACCTGCCTGTATCCGTTCCTTTCTGGATTCCGGTTGTCGGCGGCGTGTTTGCAATCCTGGTGGTAAAGATGCTGTTCGGTGGACTGGGACAGAACTTCATGAACCCGGCACTGGCAGGCAGATGCTTTCTGCTGATTTCCTTTACCTCCCTGATGACGAATTTTAACTGCGACGCCTATACCGGTGCGACGCCTCTGGCAAGTCTGAAAGCAGGAGAAAGCGTTAACGTTCTAAACATGATTCTGGGACGCACGGCTGGTACGATCGGTGAGACTTCCGTGATTGCGATCGTTTTGGGCGCCTGTGTTCTGATCGTTGCAGGTGTAATCGACCTGCGCGTACCGGGTAGCTATATCGCTTCCTTTGCCATTTTTGTCCTGCTGTTTGCAGCCCTTAGCGGAATTGCAATTAGTCCGGCATATCTGTCCGCACAGCTGGCAGGCGGTGGTCTGATGCTCGGTGCATTCTTTATGGCGACGGACTATGTAACCCGTCCTGTCACCAAAAAAGGACAATACATTTACGGTGTGATTCTCGGTTTTCTGACCGCGATCTTCCGTATTTTCGGCGCGAGCGCAGAGGGCGTATCCTATGCGATTATTCTGGGCAACCTTCTGGTTCCGTTGATTGAGCGTTATACGATGCCGAAAGCATTCGGAAAAGGAGGAGAGCGGTCATGAAGAGCATGCTGAAAGATGCGGGCATTCTGTTCGCAATCACCCTGGTAGCCGGATTGCTGCTGGGTTGTGTTTATCAGATAACAAAAGAGCCAATCGCACGTCAGGAGGCGCTGGCACAGGAAAATGCGTGCCGTGAGGTCTTTTCTGATGCGGAAAGCTTTGAAGCTGTGACAGATTTTACAGAAGAAGCTGCACAGACTGTGCTCAATGAGGGCGGCTACAGCGCAGCCAGTGTCAATGCCTGTCAGGAGGCAAAGGATGCGTCCGGAACAGTACTTGGTTATGTGCTGACGGTGACAACCCATGAGGGCTACGGCGGAGATATCCAGTTTACCGTTGGCGTGCGCAATGACGGCACATTAAACGGGATTTCTCTGCTGTCTATTTCCGAAACAGCAGGTCTTGGCATGCAGGCGGGAGACGTTCTGGTTCCCCAGTTTGCAGATAAAAATGCCTATCCGTATGTATACACTAAAACCGGTTCGACAGCAGACAATGAAATTGATGCCATTTCCGGCGCTACGATCACAACCAATGCTGTGACCAATGGAGTCAACGCTGGTGTGTACTATTTCCAGACCATGCTGCAGCAAGGTGCAGGGGAAGGAGCAGCAAATGAGTAAGAAAAATACGCCTGCAGAGCGGCTTTATAACGGTATTGTTAAAGAAAACCCGACGTTTGTTTTGACGCTGGGTATGTGTCCGACCCTGGCGGTTACGACCAGTGCAGTCAACGGTCTGGGCATGGGTCTGACTACGATGGTAGTCCTTGCACTGTGTAACCTGATCATTTCCGCACTGCGCAAGATTATTCCCGATAAGGTGAGAATTCCTGCGTTCATCGTCATTGCTGCGTCTCTGGTTACGATGATGCAGCTTCTGCTGCAGGGCTTTATTCCGTCCCTGTATGATTCGTTGGGTATTTATATTCCGCTGATTGTCGTAAACTGTATCATTCTGGGCAGAGCGGAATCCTATGCGTCCAGAAATCCGGTACTCCCTTCTTTGTTCGATGGTATCGGTATGGGACTTGGATTTTCCGTTGCGCTGACCTGTATTGGTGCAGTTCGTGAAATCCTTGGCGCAGGAGAGTTGTTCGGCTTTCGCGTGATGCCCCAATCCTATGTTCCGTTTTCGATCTTCGTTATGGCGCCCGGCGCATTCTTTGTGCTGGCATTTCTGACTGCTGCCCAGAACAAGATCAAGATAAACGGTGAGAAAAAAGGAAAAGATATGAGCAAAATCCAGTCCGGCTGCTCGGATGACTGTTTGAACTGTGGCGTTTCCGGCTGCTGCGGTCACAGCTTTTACGGCGCTTCGGATCCGGCTGCTCAGACAAAGAAGGAGGAAGGCTGAACATGATGGAACAGATCCAGCAGTTATTGTTGATCCTGATCAGCTCTGCGCTGGTCAGCAACGTAGTATTGAGCCAGTTTCTGGGACTGTGTCCGTTTCTGGGCGTATCCAAAAAAGTAGAAACTGCAGCGGGAATGGGAACCGCCGTTATTTTTGTCATTACGCTTTCTTCCGGTGTGGCGGGAGCAATTTACAAATTTATTCTGACGCCTTTGAACATCCAGTATCTGCAGACGATCGTATTTATCCTCGTCATTGCGGCGCTGGTGCAGTTCGTAGAAATGTTCCTCAAAAAATATATGAAATCGCTGTATGAGGCGCTCGGCGTTTATCTGCCGCTGATTACGACCAACTGCGCGGTGCTCGGTGTTGCGCTGACCAACGTGCAGAAGGAGTACGGCATCTTTACCGGCATGGTGAATGGCTTTGCGACGGCGCTTGGTTTCACGATTTCCATTGTCATTCTTGCGGGCATCCGTGAGAAACTGGAATACAACGATTATCCGGAATCCTTTAAGGGAATGCCGATGGTTCTTGTCACAGCAGGACTGATGGCAATCGCTTTCTGCGGATTTTCCGGACTGTTATAGGAGGCGGAGAATGGTAAGCGGTATCCTGATTGCAATGGCAGTGGTAGGAGCGGTTGGTCTGTTTATCGGCCTGTTTCTGGGCATTGCCGGAATCAAATTTAAAGTAGAAGTAGATGAACGGGAAGAGGCTGTTTTGTCAGCCCTTCCGGGAAATAACTGCGGCGGCTGCGGTTATGCGGGCTGTGCAAATCTGGCGGCAGCAATTGCCAAAGGGGAAGCGCCGGTCAATGCCTGTCCGGTGGGCGGTGAGCCGGTTGGAAAAGAGATCGCAAAGATCATGGGCGTAGAAGCGGGAAAAGAGACGAAAAAGGTTGCATTTGTAGCCTGTCAGGGAACCTGCGATAAGGCGAAGACAGATTATGAGTATCATGGAATCGCTGACTGTGCGATGCTTTCCTTTGTCCCGAACGGCGGTCCGAAATCCTGTGATTATGGTTGTACCGGTTTCGGTAACTGCGTAAAGGCATGTCCCTTCGACGCAATCCATGTCGTAGACGGCGTAGCAGTTGTCGATAAGGAAGCCTGCAAGGCATGTGGAAAATGTGTCGCAGCATGTCCGAAGCACCTGATTTCGCTGGTTCCTTACGATGCAAAGTATCTGGTGGCATGCAGCTCCAAGGCAAAAGGTCCTGTGACGATGAAGGAGTGCAGCGCAGGTTGTATCGGCTGTACACTCTGTCAAAGAAACTGCCCGGTTGGCGCAGCGAAAGTGACGGACTTCCTCGCAAAGATTGATCCTGAAACCTGTAAGGGCTGCGGAATCTGCGCAGAGAAATGTCCAAAGAAAGTGATTGTGAAGCACTGATTGTTTGCGCCTGCGGAGAAGGTTTCGCCGCAGAGCGTTTGGAACAAAAACGCTCTGCGAGGATGCGCACTCGGCGCAGGGGTAGATGGTTGCCGAAGCAACCGCGCCTCGGCGCGAGAATGTGCCAAGGCACATTCTTTTTTAGCGGTTACGATTGCGGGAATCCTTCCGTGCGGTAAATTGTGCCGTCGCTTAAAAGGAATAGTGCTTCAATATCTGGCAGGGAGTCAATCAGCTCCCTGCCTTTTTCGTATCCAAGTAAGAAGCAGGACGTGCTGAGGGCGTCTCCGTCCGTGGAGGAATCGGAGAGGATCGTGACGCTGCTCAAACCTGTGTCGGCTGGATAACCGGTGCGAGGGTCTAGAATATGATGATACAGGACTCCGTTTTCCCGAAAGCAACGCTCATAATTTCCGGAAGAGACGAGGGACTGGTCTTTTAACGCGACGATATCGACCAGCTCGTTTGTTTCAGAAAACGGCTTTTTGATGCCGGTACGAAATGCTGTGCCATCCGGTTTTTGCCCGACGGCCAGGACGTTTCCGCCAAGATTGATCAGGGCACTTGTGATATTTTTTTGGAGGAAAAATGCTTTCAGGCGGTCTGCGATCGCACCCTTTGCCAGAAATCCGAGGTCAAGCTGTGCATCCGGATCGGCGAGGGTAACCGTATTGCCGTCGATCCGGATATTGTGGTAATCGACGTGAGGGAGCAGGGCATTGATCTGGGACTGCTTTGGGACAGGACCTGCAGGGTCGCCGGAAAAGTTCCAGAGCTGGGAAATCGGCGTGATTGTCGGATCGATCAGACCGTCTGTTTTTTCAGACCAGTATAACGCTGTCTGCAGCAGAGAGGCAGTTTCAGAATCGACAGTGACAGGCTGTCCATTCGCATGGTTAATATTCCAGATATCACTGCCTTCTTTGGTGTAGCTCAACAGATTTTCATAGTGCCCGCAGAGTTCAAATGCCTCGTTCAGGACGGTTTGGGCATCGTTTCCATAGCATGTCAGGGAAATCACGGTGTCAAAATAGAAGCCGGTTTTGGAAAACGGCTGCGCAGAAGATGCGCTGCAGCCGGTCAGGGATAATGACAGGGTGAAGCACAGCAGGAGAGTGATCGGTGCGAATAGTTTTTTAAATATAATCATAGATAGAAATCCTTTCAGGTCAAGATAAAAGTTACAGTTCACCCGCGCCATTCGCAAAAGCGCATCTTTGATGCTTTCCGCTGCTTCGCAGCTCTTTTTGATCATAAAATGGGCTCCCTTCGTGCCCTTCTGAGTTCAGATTTTCGTGCAAGCACGGAATCCGAACTCAGAAGGGCATGAGTGAACTGTAATAGATAAAATACTGGATTGCTTTTAGCACGGATGCAATTCTAAAAATATGCGTAATTCGTTCCTATTTTGCCCCAGTATTCCTCCATCCTACCATAAAATGAAGTTTCTGTCGCAGTTTGTCTGTGAAAAAAATGATTTTTTTCAGACTGGCTGTATAGACTTTTAGAAGGCGTACAGCCGGGAACGGGGATGGAAATGGAAAAAAACAGTACATTAAAATATGGTATATGGCTGACCGGGGCGTCCATGATGTTTGTATCTGCATGGTTTTGCGTCCGGCTGACCGGAACGGTAGGAGAAATGGGACGGTATCTGGACAGCATGGACAGCGTCGTCTGCATGGAGGAACTTTTGGATTATGAAAAAAAGGAAAATGGGCAGGCCCTGGAGGAAAACGATCTGGCAGAGCCGACGCTGCAGGTGAGGATGCTGGAACGGGAGGATAGTGCAGCAGCTGTTTCAGACAGCACGCAGCTTTCTATCAGCAGCTCGGATTATCAGGTGCTTTTGAAAATCGTGGAGGCGGAAGCCGGATCGGAGGATTTAAACGGCAGGATTTTGGTTGCAAACGTCGTTTTAAACCGGGTAAAGAGCGAGCTGTTCCCGGATTGTGTGACAGATGTGGTGTATCAGCACAGCAACGGTGTTTATCAGTTTTCCCCGGTAAAAAACGGAACGATCGACACTGTTTCAATCAGTGAGGAAACGAAACAGGCGGTAGAGTTAGCGCTGGATGGAACGGATTTGTCAAAAGGGGCGCTGTACTTTGCTGCGCGAAATGCGGCGAATGAAAAAAATATGCGCTGGTTCGATACACATCTGGTCAGATTGTTTGCGCATGGCGGACATGAGTTCTTTGGATAAAGACAAAAAATCGGAAAAGGTATTGTCCTGTCAGAAAACCTGTGATAAAATTGAGCGAAACGGACAGAAAAAAGAAACGAAGCTGTGCAACTGCAGCAGAAACAGGAGGAAGCATGGAAGTTTTGTATAGAAGTACGAGAGGAAATGAAGAGAGCGTGTCGGCATCTAAAGCAATTCTGGAAGGTCTTGCATCGGACGGTGGTCTGTTTGTGCCCCAGGCGTTGCCTTCTTTTGATAAAACGCTGGACGAGTTTGCACAGATGGATTATCGCCAGACCGCATATGAAGTGATGAAGCTTTTGCTGACGGATTTTACAGAGGAAGAGCTTCGTTATTGCATCGACAAGGCGTACGACGGTAAGTTCGATACGGAGGCGATCGCCCCGTTGGCAGAAGTGAAAAATGCGTGGTATCTGGAACTGTTCCACGGTCCGACGATCGCGTTTAAGGATATGGCACTTTCGATTCTGCCGTACCTGATGACGACTGCGGCGAAGAAAAATCAGATCAAAAATGAAATCGTAATTCTGACGGCGACCTCCGGAGATACCGGAAAGGCGGCTCTGGCAGGTTTTGCGGATGTGCCCGGCACGAGAATTATGGTCTTTTATCCCAAGGACGGTGTTAGCCCGATTCAGGAACAACAGATGGTCACCCAGACCGGCGCAAACACCCGCGTGATCGGTATCCACGGAAATTTCGACGATGCCCAGTCCGGCGTCAAGAAGCTGTTTGCAGATAAAGAGCTTGCAGCATGGATGGAAGAAAGAGGCTATCAGTTCTCTTCTGCAAACTCCATTAACATCGGACGTCTGGTTCCCCAGATCGTTTATTATGTTTATGCATATGCACAGCTTGTAAAAGAAGGACGTATCAAAGCAGGCGAGGAGATCAATGTTACTGTTCCGACCGGAAACTTCGGCAATATTTTGGCTGCCTATTATGCAAAAAATATGGGACTGCCGATCAAAAAGCTGATCTGTGCGTCCAATGACAATAAAGTATTATATGATTTCTTCCGTACAGGTGCTTATGACAGAAATCGTGATTTTATCCTTACAACGTCCCCGTCAATGGATATTCTGATTTCGAGCAATCTGGAACGGCTGATTTATCGGATTGCCGGAGAGGATGCTGCATGCAACGCATCCCTGATGGCGGCGCTTGCAGGTGATGGCAAATATGAAATCACTGCAGAGATGAAAGAAAAGCTCGGTGATTTTTACGGAAATTATGCGACGCAGGAGGAATGCGCGGCGCAGATCCGCAGCCTGTACGAAGATACCGGCTATGTACTCGATCCGCATACCGCGGTTGCAGCAGCGGTTTACAACAAATATAAAGAAGAAACCGGCGACACGACAAAAACTGTGATCGCATCTACTGCAAGTCCGTATAAATTCACCAGAACCGTTTTGAGTGCTATGGATGAAAAATATGCAGATATGGATGATTTTGCCCTGACGGAAGAATTGGAAAAGATCAGTGGAGTGAAGATTCCGGATGCGATCACAAAAATCCGCAACGCACCGGTGCTCCATAACATCCAGTGCGAAAAAGATGGCATGAAACAGGCAGTGATGGAGTTTTTGGAAAAACAATAGAATGCGCGCTCTGCGAGCTTTCCAATGTCATAAATCACAAAGAGATGGATGATAGAAATGACGGAGAACCTGATGGTTCTCCGTTTTTTGTGTGCCCGGCAAAGGGGGCGGCAGCATTCTTTGCTGTCGCCCCTTGATTACACAATTGTAAAAACGTGCGGGCTGTCAACAGTGGGGAAAGCCCGTTTATCTTGATGGTTGAAACTGCATTGACGTTATGGGATCCACTGCGCGCAGTTATTTCCTTTCCGACAGCTCCACATAAGGCTGATCGGTGCAGAGCGTCTTATACGCAGGGCGGATGATCTTGCTGTTGGTGGCAAGCTCTTCCATGCGGTGCGCGCTCCAGCCGACCATACGGGCGATGGCGAAGATTGGGGTGTAGAGCTCCATCGGCAGTCCAAGCATCTTGTATACAAAGCCGGAATAGAAGTCGACGTTGACGCTGACGCCCTTGTACATCTGACGTTCTTTGGCGATGACGGCTGGGGCGAGACGCTCTACACTGTTATAAAGCTCGAATTCATCATGCAGTCCCTTTTCTTCGGAAAGGCGTTCTACGAAGCCCTTGAAGATGACAGCACGCGGGTCAGATTTGGAGTAAACCGCATGGCCGACGCCGTAGATCAGACCGGCGTGGTCGAATGCGTCCTTGTTGAGCAGGCGTGCGAGGTAACGGCTGATTTCTTCATCGTCTTTCCAGTCGTGTACCTCTTCTTTCATTTCCTCGAACATCTTGACAACCTTGATATTTGCGCCGCCGTGGCGGGGACCCTTTAAGGAGCCAATTGCTGCTGCGATAACAGAATAGGTATCGGACAGGGAGGAGGTGACAACTCTGGTGGTAAAGGATGAGTTATTACCACCGCCATGCTCCATATGCAGGATCAGCGCGATATCGAGGATTTTTGCTTCCAAAGGGGTGTAACTGCTGTCAGGGCGCAGGATATGTAAAATATTTTCCGCCATGGAGAGCGTCTGGGAAGGCTGGTGGATATACAGGCTGTTGCCGTCATGATAGTGGCTGTAGGCCTGGTAGCCGTAGATGGACAGCATCGGGCAGAGGCTGATGAGCTGCAGGCACTGACGCAGGACGTTTGGCAGGGAAACATCGTCTGCACGGTCGTCGTAGGAATACAGGGTCAGAACGCTGCGGGCGAGGGTATTCATCATATCCTTACTGGGGGCTTTCATGATAATATCGCGGACAAAGCTGGTGGGCAGGCTTCGATAGGAATTGAGCAGTCGGGAAAAGGATTCCAGCTCCTCCTTGTTAGGAAGCTTGTTAAACAACAGCAGATAAGTTACCTCATCGAAGCCGAAACGGTTGTCTTTGCTAAAGCCGCGCACGAGATCTTCCACGTTGTAGCCGCGGTAAAACAGCTGCCCATGTGCGGGAACAGCTTCGCCGTTTACGATTTTGGTGGCGCGCACGTCAGAAATATTGGTGAGCCCTGCGAGGACGCCTTTGCCGTTTAAATCCCGCAGACCGCGTTTGACGTCGTACTGTGTGTAGAGCTCAGGCGCAATGGAGCCTGCCTGCTCACTCATTTTTGCAAGCGCAAGGATTTCGGATGTAATATCGGAAAAATTATTCGTAACCTGAAGTTCCATGGAAATACCGCCTTTCTAAAAATAATATATGGCTGTACCGATGCAAAAGAAAAAAAGGATGCTTGCTGTGCAAAGGACGACCGGAACATACATAGAAATGAGGATATGTCTGAAAATAGACATGACAGCTGAAATTCGTCGAATACCATTGTGCTTTTGTACCGGAATTTGCTGATTTTATGGTAAATTATAGCACGAGTGCAGGAGCAGAAACAAGAAAAAAACAAAAAGTTTAGAATAAGTTTACAATTATGATTACAGTTCACTCGTACCTTTTTATAAGCAGATTTCATGCTCGCATGAAAATCTGCTTATAAAAAGGCACGGAGGGAGCGCCGCTTTATGAGCAAAAATGAGCTGCGAAGCAGCGGAGAGCGTCGAAGATGCGTTTTGCGAATGGCGCGGGTGAACTGTAATCGAGTTTAAAATCAATGAAAAGAGCCTTAAAAAATCTTATGACAAGTTCTTGCGCGGTATGTGCTGTTGTGATAGATTTTTGGTAGTGCCAAAATCTCCGGCACATGGAGGAAATACAAATGGTCAATCAGAAGATACAGGATCGTCTGGCAGCGCTGCGGGCGGTCATGAAGAAAAACGGCGTAGACTGGTACATGGTTCCCACAGCGGATTTTCACAATTCGGAATATGTGGACGCTTATTTTAAGGTAAGAGAATATTTATGCAACTTTTCCGGATCAAACGGAACGCTGATCGTCGGAATGGACGAAGCTGGTCTGTGGACGGATGGCAGATATTTTATCCAGGCGGAGCGGGAGCTTACAGGAACCGGAGTTACTTTATACCGGATGCTGGAGGACAACGTTCCGACGAAGGAAGAATTTTTACAGCAGAAGATGGAAAACGGTCAAACACTTGGCTTTGATGGTCGTGTCGTCGATACGAGATTTGGTCTGAAGCTGGAAAAAGACCTGGCGGACAAGCAGATTAAAATCGTGTATGGCAAAGATCTCGCAGATGAAGTCTGGACGGACAGACCGGCACTTCCGTGCCATCCGGTTCTGGTTCCGGACGAGGCGCTGTTTGGACAGAATGTTTCCGAAAAGCTGGCTGCAGTTCGTAAAGATATGGCAGCTCACGGCGCGTCCGGTCTGTTTTTGAGCAAGCTGGACGATCTGATGTGGCTGTTGAATATCCGCGGCGCGGATGTGGAATGCAATCCGGTTGCATTGTCCTATGCGTATCTGACACAGGATGAGTGCCATTTCTTTCTCCAGGATGGGGAAGTGACGGATGTGTTAAAAGCGCATGCGGCGAAGTATCACATTACCCTGCATCCGTATGAAGAGGCTGCAGAGTGGATGGAGTCCTGTGCGATCACAGGCAGCGTGATGTGCGATGAAGGCAACGTCAGCTACGCTTTTTATAAGATTTTGGAAAACCGTGCAGAAGTGGTCGATGCAGCGAATCCGACAGAGCTGTTAAAGGCGGTCAAAAATGAAACCGAGCTGGCAAATATGCAAGAGGTCTATTTAAAAGACAGCGTGGCGGTCTGCAAGTTTATTTACTGGGTCAAGAAAAATGTTGGTAAAATTCCGATGACGGAGTATTCCGCTGCGATGTATCTGGATCATCTGCGCAGTGAGATCGACGGTTATCTGGATCTTTCCTTTCCAACGATCAGCGCTTATGGGACAAATGCAGCGATGATGCATTATGAGGCGACCGAGGACAACTGCGCAGCGCTTGCGCCGGAAGGTATGCTTTTGGTGGATTCCGGTGGTCAGTATCTTGGCGGTACGACGGATGTGACGAGAACGATCGTGTTGGGGCCGGTTTCCCAGACGATCAAGGAGCATTACACAGCGGTCGCAAAGGGCATGCTGCAGCTGACAGACGCGAAATTTTTGTACGGCTGCACCGGCAGAAACCTGGATATTCTGGCACGTCAGCCCATGTGGGATCAGAACATCGACTATAAATGCGGAACCGGTCACGGCGTCGGTTATATTTTGAATGTCCATGAGGGACCCCAGGGCATCCGCTGGCGTTTCACCGGCAATCAGAAGGAAGTGCCGATCGAAGCAGGGATGGATGTGACAAACGAGCCTGGTGTTTATATCGAAGGAAGCCACGGCATCCGGATTGAAAATGTGATGGTTGCCAGAAACGGCGTGAAAAACGGAGATGGGCAGTTCATGTATTTCGATACGCTGACCTGGGCACCGATCGATCTGGATGCCATCGATGTTTCTGTGATGGAGAGAAAAGATATCGAGCGGTTAAACCGTTATCACGCACAGGTGCGCGAAAAGATGACGCCTTACTTGAACGAAGAAGAGGCGGCATGGCTCAAAGAAGCGACACGGGCGATTTAAGGCGGGCAGGAAACACTCAGAAGAAACAGCAGGCAGGACATTTTGAAAAAGAGGTCCTGCCTGTTTTTTTATCGTATAGGAAACTTTGTTCCTATACGATAAAACGCTCCGCGCGGATCGCACTGCAGCGGAATGGAAGAATGTCGCTTGCGCGACCCGCCGCAGGCGGAGAATCCTGCTTCGCAGGATTCTTTTTTACCATTGCCTGCGGTATTCTCCGGGTGAAATCCCTTCGACCTTTTTAAACATGCGGGAAAAATAGTTGGCATCCTTCATGCCGCACTGGATGCCGATTTTTTCGATCGAAAAATCTGTAAAGCGCAGCAGCTGTTTGGCGTGAGTAATGCGCAGGGACAGAAGGTAAGCGTTGATGGAGACGCCGAACTGTTCCCGGAAAATCCGGGTCAGGTAAAATTTGTTGATATAAAAAGTTTCCGCAAGATCGTCGAGCCGAATTGTTTCAGGATAATGGAAATCCAGGTAATCTTTGATTTGCTGCAGATTATATTTGCGGGAGGTCGGTTTGGCGGTGCTCCCGGGATGCCAGCTGTCCTGCATCAACAAAGAAAGCAGGGCAGTGAGCTGCTCAAAAATCTTCATATCGCGGACATAATCAGAGGAAGACGCCGTTTCACAGAGGCTGTCAAGAATTTTCTGATACGGGGCAAGGCTTTGGGGGCGAAAGCAGGCAAGACCGCCGCGCTCGGTATATTTTTCATAGATTCCGGTCATGTTCGGACCATAAAAGTGCGCCCATTCAAGTGTCCAGAGCTGATTGGAGCAGCGGTGGAGGTAACTTTTTTTACAGTCCAGAAACACACAGTCTCCGGCAGAGAGTGTGTAGTGCTTCTGGTCGTATTCGAGGGTACCGGAGCCTTCCAGGACAATAAAACACAGGTAGGAGGCGAGATTTTCCCGGTGGCTGGTGTGGGGGGACAGTGCTTTTAAACGGCCGCATTCCTGCAGATGGATGAGGTTTGTCCGGGCAAAGGTGGACGGTGTATACAAAATCCGTTCGGATTCCACGAGAGTTCCTTCAAAAAGAGCGGTATCCATAAAAAAATTCTCCTGTAGATTTTTTAATCAGAGTAGCAGCTTTTAGTATATCAAAAAAGTCAATATAATGCTAGTTCTGTGCAAGATATGCTCTTCTAAAATCGAAAAAGATCAGGTAGAATATCAACTATTATGAGAAAGATATGACATCAGAGCGATAAAATCAGGAAAGGATGAAATTTTTATGAAAAAAGCATTGATTACAGGCATTACCGGACAGGACGGCTCTTATCTGGCAGAGTTTCTGTTGGAAAAAGGCTATGAGGTGCACGGCATTACCAGACGCGCTTCCATTTCGAATACAGCAAGAATTGACCATCTGATCGCAAAGAATGCGATTACCTTACATGACGGGGATCTTTCCGATTCCTCTTCCCTGATCCGTATCATCAGCATTGTACAGCCGGATGAAATCTATAACCTGGCTGCACAGTCCCATGTACAGGTTTCTTTTGACGTACCGGAGTATTCCGGCGACGTGGACGCGATCGGCGTGCTGCGGATTCTGGAGGCAGTCCGCATTCTCGGGCTGACCAAAAAGACGAAGGTTTATCAGGCTTCCACTTCCGAGCTGTACGGCAAGGTAGAAGAGGTTCCCCAGAGAGAGACAACACCATTCCATCCCTACAGCCCCTATGCAGTTGCAAAGCAGTACGGCTTCTGGATCACCAAGGAATATAGAGAAGCTTACGACATGTTTGCAGTAAACGGTATCCTGTTTAACCATGAGTCTGAGCGTCGCGGCGAAAATTTCGTAACCCGTAAGATTACGCTGGCAGCGGGCAGAATCGCAGAGGGTCTGCAGGATCATTTGGAGCTGGGCAATCTGGATTCCAAGCGTGACTGGGGCTATGCAAAAGACTATGTAGAGTGCATGTGGATGATCTTACAGCACGATACACCCGAAGATTTTGTTATTGCAACCGGTGAGCAGCACACCGTCCGGGACTTTACCGAAAAAGCGTTTGCAGCAAACGGTATTGAACTGCGCTGGGAAGGTGAAGGTCTGAACGAAAAGGGATATGACAAGGCGACCGGCAAGATGCTTGTCTGCGTCAACCCTGCATGGTTCCGTCCGACCGATGTAGACAACCTCTGGGGCGACCCGACAAAGGCGAAGACTGTTCTTGGCTGGAACCCGCAGAAGACCAGCTATGCAGAGCTTGTCCGCATTATGGCAGAGCATGACAGAATGCTGGCAAAACGCGAAAAGGCAGTGAAAGAAGCAGGCACGCAGGCGTAAGCCTCGGGAAAAAGCACGCATAGGTGCAAAAAAAGGCGTGCATGCATGGCATATGTTATGTACGGCAGTTACATAAGGAAAGAAGGATAACATCATGATGGAAAAAGACGCCAAAATTTATGTGGCAGGACATCGCGGCATGGTTGGCTCCGCAATCGTGCGCGCACTGGAAAAAGCCGGATATCACAATATTGTAACAAGAACTCATAAGGAACTGAATCTTTGCAGACAGCAGGATGTGGAAGATTTTTTTGCAGCAGAGAAGCCGGATTATGTTTTTCTGGCAGCAGCAAAGGTCGGGGGCATCGTCGCAAACCAGGAAGCGCTGGCGGATTTTATGTATGACAACATGACGCTGGAAATGAATGTCATACATTCCGCATGGCAGAATCAGTGCAAGAAGCTGCTGTTTTTAGGCTCTTCCTGCATTTATCCGAGAATGGCTCCGCAGCCGATGCCGGAGAGCTGCCTGCTCACTTCCGAGCTGGAAAAGACGAACGAAGCCTATGCGCTTGCAAAAATTTCCGGTCTGAAATACTGCGAGTTCTTAAACCGCCAGTACGGAACGGATTATATTTCTGCAATGCCGACCAATCTTTACGGACCGAACGATAACTATCATCCGACCCACAGCCATGTGCTTCCGGCGCTGATCCGCCGTTTCCATGAGGCGAAGGTTTCCGGCGCGACAGAGGTAACCTGTTGGGGAACCGGCACGCCGCTGCGCGAGTTCTTATATGTGGATGATCTTGCGGATGCCTGCGTATTTCTGATGAACAATTATTCCGGAAATGAAACCGTTAATGTCGGAACCGGAAAAGAGCTGACCATCAAGGAGCTGACGGAGCTGACCGCGAAGGTGATCGGCTACACCGGCGAGATCAAGTGGGATTCCACAAAGCCCGACGGCACACCCAGAAAACTTCTGGATGTTTCCAAATTGAAGAATCTGGGCTGGACTTACCAAACCGAGCTGGAAGATGGAATCCGTCTTGCATATGAAGATTTCTTAAACAATCCGATGCGTGCAGAGCGGTAAAAAAATTCCTGTTGTATTTTCGGGATGAATTGGATATAATGAAAACAACCTGAAATGTACGAGAACTCCTGTTGTTTTGAACCTACATTTACTTTAAACGGGATTCCTATATTGCCGGGTAGATGTCAGGCCCTCATTGCGCAGGGGAAGGCAGAAGCGCCGGTTGCGGTTACCCACCTGGCCTTGGCTAGGAGTCAGAAGATGGGAGGCGGCATTTTGGGGGATACAAAAGATAAAGAGACGATCCGGAAGGGTTGTCTCTTTATCTTTTGTAAGAAAACTTTATGGGAGTGATAAAATCAAATGGAAAGACGGGAGTCGTTTCAGGAACGCAGGAAGAGACAACAGGCGCGCAGGCGTCTTTTGGGGAAACTGGCGGCGGTTCTGATCGGTGCCGTTTTTTTATTTGGGCTGTGCAAAAAGACGGCAGATCAGTTTTTGCTGACGGGTGAAAAAAAACAGGACAGCTATATCGGGATCGAGGACGCAGGCCATATGGTCTGGCTTCTTGCAGACTGTAGGCAGGAGCAGCCGACACAGGCGGTCGCAGAGACAACCGATGCTGCGCAGGAGTTTGACGGGGATAATACACAGGCGGCTGTAGTATCTGCGCATGCTGCCGGCAGTCGGTCAACCCCCGACCAGGTACTGGATTTGATGAAAAAATTTCAGGCGGAATCTGACGACGGCTATTTGACGTGGACCCAGGCAAAACAGTATTTTTCCTGCCTGCCGGGCAGCCGGGAGTTATTTTTAGGCGGTGCGTATACGGGGACTGAGCGGGTGGAGGAAGCGGACTGGTACGACTGGTTCGACCGGGCAAAAAGAAAGTATGATGCTGCCGGAAGGATTCGGGAGGAGACGGTCGTAGTGTTGGGCATTTTGAAGGGGGATGAAAATGGACCGGGAGATGCGCAAGAAAGCGCGCAAGCTGCTCTGATGCGCGAAATGGGGACTGCTTCCGGTGGCAAAAAGGATGCGCAGAGCCAGAAAACAGAGCTGCGCATCCTGACGCAGAACGGTGTCCGGATGGCTGCGTCGGCAACGTTTTTGACAGAATCCATGCAGTTTTGTCCAGTGCGTGCGATCGTAAGGGAGGATTGCCTGTATGCAGTTCGAAATAGATTAACGGAACCGGTCATATTAAAAAATGTCTGGATGATCGAGACGACCGGACAGAGCATACACGGGTTCTGGAAAGACTGTGAATTTTCCGGCGCGGCGGCAGTTGAAGTAAAAACAGATTCTGCGGAGGGACAGAGGACAGAAGAAAACAGAGAATCGGATTGGAAAAGGGACAGAAAAAGTACGACGGTGGTTTCAGATACAGCACAACTTTCCGAAGCAGTCTGTGATCTGACGTTTGAAACAGGAAAGCCTGTCATTGTGTGTCAAAAGCCAGACAAGATTTCCGGACGGCTGCTCGGCGTGTCGCGAAACGGCGCAGAAATCGAAGGTCACGGGACGATTCCTTTTTCGGAGGATCTGCAGTGTTATCGGTTGTATGGGCGGCTTTCACAGATGGACATCGGAGAATTGAAAATCGGCTATGGGTTTACGGATTTTGTAGTGGAGGACGGAACGATTGAGGCAGCGCTGGCGGTGCGGGAAGAAAAGATGGAAACCATTCGCGTGCTGATTAAGACGTCTGGCTATGCAAACAGCGTACATCAGGCCGTGGAGCTTTTCGCGGACTGTGATTGTAGGATTTGGAACGTCGAGAACGAGCTTACCACGCTCGAAAAAGGTCAGCGTCTTGTCATTACGCGGGATTCTCCGTTGCTTGATCAGACCGGGCGGATTACAATCGAACCGAAAATCCTGACCGGGCATCTGATGTTATCCGGCGTGGAGCGGGCACAGGGGCAGGCAAACTACCGCGGCAGGCTCGAACTGGTGCGCCGGGAGGATGGAATTGTTGTAATCAACGAGCTGCCGCTGGAAGAATACCTTTATGGGGTCGTGCCGGGCGAAATGCCGGCGTCTTATCCACTGGAAGCGTTAAAGAGCCAGGCGATCTGTGCCAGAACCTATGCATATGAAAGGCTGCAGCGCGCCGGATTACCGGAGTATGGGGCGCATGTGGATGACAGCACGGCGTTTCAGGTGTATCAGAATCTTGCAGAGCAGGGGCAGACGACACAGGCGGTCAAGGAGACGTCCGGACAGGTATTATTTTACGGGGAGGAGCCGGCGCAGACCTATTATTATTCCACGTCCTGCGGCTATGGCACGGATTTGTCGGTCTGGAGAGGGACCCGGGCAGAAGCATATCCGTATCTGTGTGCGCAGGCGATCGACGAAAGAAACATGGAGCTGACGAGACAGCTTGGCGGACAGGAAAGCGTTGCTGCGATGGCACCGATTTTGCAGCAGGCGCAGCTGCTGGAGCAGTCGGATGTAATGGAAGCGTTTTTGGGGCAGAGGGACGGCGATTTTTATGAGAAAGAAGAGCCGTGGTACCGTTGGAGCTATAGGGCAGAAACCGTTGATGAAAAGGCACTCTGGGAAAGGGTATGGATACGGGCACAAGCGGATGGACAGTGTGTGTTCGTGCCTGGGGAAGCTGGAGAATGGAATGCAGTAAAGGAGCGCACGAAACTGTCTGAAAACACAGGGAAAATCCGGGAAATCCGTGTTACAAAACGCAGCAGCGGCGGCGCGGCGCAGGAGCTTTTGATCGAAAGCGAAAACGGACAGGTACGGATACAGTCGGAATACAGCATCCGGTATGTGCTGTGCGACGGAAAAACACAGGCGGTCAGACAGGATGGGAGCGCGGCAGCGGTAACATCGCTTTTACCAAGCAGCTTTTTTCAAGTCAGCACTTTTAAAACGGACGGCTTTATGATAGGATATACTTTAATTGGCGGTGGTTACGGGCACGGAATCGGCATGTCCCAGAATGGGGCGAAGCATATGGCGGAGGCGTCTGTCAGCGCAGAAGAAATTTTGACGTTCTTTTATAAAGGATGTCAGTTAAAAATGATTTCCTGAAAAGTCCACGCAGCGACGCACCGCAAAATGAAAACCGGAAAGGAAAAGATCTGTTTATGAAAAAGAAAATCCGGCTGATTACAGGGTTTGGCAGGCATATGTCAAAATCAAATGTCAATGCATTTGCATCAAGCTCTGCATACTTTATGTTTTTGTCGATCATTCCGATTATTATTTTATTGTGTTCCCTGCTGCCCTTGACGACGCTGCAGAAATCCGACCTGTTAAAGGCGGTGTCAGAGGTCATGCCATCGCCGATTGTGCCGATGATGAGCAGCCTGATCGAGTCGCTCTATAACAGCACCGTTGGCGTTACGAGCGTCGCAGCGATCGTAACTGTATGGTCGGCAAGCAAAGGCATGCTGTCCATCATGCGCGGCTTAAATGCGATGAACGGCGTTGTGGAGGATCGTAACTATTTTGTGCAGCGGATTTTGGCATCTTTTTATACGATTCTGTTGTTGATCGTCCTTTTGCTCTCTCTCGTTTTCATGGTCTTTGGAACAACGCTGGTACGTCTTTTAAACGACAGGATCCCGATACTGGATCATCTGATGTCCATAGCGATGCATTTTAAACCGCTGTTTTCCTGGGGCATCCTGACGCTGGTGTTTATGGTGATCTATGCCTATGTGCCAAATGTGAAGCTGAAACTGACGAAGCAGTTTCCCGGTGCATTGTTTACGGCGATAAGCTGGAACCTGTTTTCCTGGGGCTTTTCGGCATACATAGAGCGGTTCAATGATTTCGGCGTATACGGAAGCCTTTCTACAATCATCGTCGTGATGATGTGGTTGTATTTTTGTATGTATCTGCTGTTAGTCGGGGCACACATCAACCGGTTTGCTGTTCCGTTTCGAAGAGAGATTCTCGAGAAATAGTATTGACTTTTCGGGATGGATTTTTTACAATAAGGCGTAAAGGCGATGAAGGTGTCAGTAGTATTTCCTGTACCGGCAGAGAGGAGAAGCCAGTGGCTGAGAGCTTTTCCAGCAGGATCGGATACGAATTTCCCACCGGAGCTGTTCGGCTGAAGAGAGCCTGCTGTCAGTGCTTTTGGGTAGGTCGGAACGCACAGGACACGTTACGTCTGCAATGAGTGCCTGCCGATGGCGGGAACAAGGGTGGTACCGCGGAATTTTTTCGTCCCTGGTTTAATAAACCAGGGGCTTTCTTTTTATTCAGCTAATAGAAAGGATTCTATTGGGCATGACAGTAAAAATTGCAGGGCAGTTTTGCTGTTTACAATAATCAAAGGAAGGTCCCGGGAAAGTAGAAGGCCGCACAGAAGAAAAACGGCTATCTGACAGAAAGGAGTTTGCTGTGAAAGAGAAACTGGCAAAAATCAGAGAAGAGATTTTGAAACAGATCGACGCCTCCGAGAACCTGGATAAGCTCAACGAGGTAAGAGTCAGCGCACTGGGTAAAAAGGGCGCCCTGACCGAGCTGTTAAAGAGCATGAAGGAGGTTGCGCCACAAGACCGTCCGAAGGTTGGACAGATGGTCAATGAAGTGCGCGCTGAAATTGAAACAGCGCTGGAAACTGAAAAAGCAAAGCTGGAAGACCGTGTAATGGAAGCTCGTTTAAAGAATGAGGTTATTGACGTTACCCTGCCTGCAAAGAAAAATTCCGTTGGACATCGTCATCCCAATACGATTGCTCTGGAAGAGGTAGAGAGAATTTTCGTTGGCATGGGCTACGAAGTGGTTCGCGGTCCCGAAGTCGAGAAGGATTACTACAACTTCGAAGCGCTGAATATCCCGAAGGACCATCCGGCAAGAGACGAGCAGGATACCTTCTATATCAATGAGGAAATCGTCCTGCGTACCCAGACCTCTCCGGTTCAGGTTCGTACCATGGAACAGGGAAAGCTGCCGATCCGTATGATCGCGCCCGGCAGAGTATTCCGTTCCGACGAAGTGGATGCAACCCATTCTCCGTCCTTCCATCAGATCGAAGGTCTGGTTATCGATAAGAATATTACATTTTCCGATTTAAAGGGCACGCTTGCAGAGTTTGCAAAAGAGCTGTTCGGTGAAGATACCAAAGTAAAATTCCGTCCCCATCATTTCCCGTTTACAGAGCCCAGTGCAGAAGTAGATGTCAGCTGCTTTAAGTGCGGCGGTAAGGGCTGCAGGTTCTGTAAGGGCTCCGGCTGGATTGAAATCCTGGGCTGCGGTATGGTACATCCCAAGGTACTCAAGATGTGCAATATCGATCCGGAAGAATACTCCGGCTTTGCATTCGGCGTAGGTCTGGAGCGTATCGCCCTTCTGAAATACGAAATCGACGATATGCGTCTGCTTTATGAAAATGACATCAGATTCTTAAAGCAGTTTTAACGGGAAGGAGAAAGAGGAAGATGAATACAGCATTATCATGGATTAAAGCATATGTGCCCGACCTTTCCTGCACCGATCAGGAGTATTTTGACGCCATGACGCTGACCGGCACCAAGGTAGAAGGCTATGAGCGCATGGATAAAAACCTGGAAAAGATCGTAATCGGACAGATTGAGAAGATCGAAAAGCATCCCGATGCAGACAAACTGATTATCTGCCAGGTTAACGTAGGCGACCGTACGATTCAGATCGTAACCGGCGCACCTAATGTAAAAGAAGGCGACAAGGTTCCGGTCGTTTTAGACGGCGGTAAGGTTGCAGGCGGTCATGACGGCAGTCCGTTGCCGGAGGATGGCATTAAGATTAAGGCCGGCAAGTTAAGAGGCATTGAGTCCGACGGTATGATGTGCTCCATCGAGGAGCTGGGCAGCAGCCGCGACATGTATCCGGAAGCACCGGAGAACGGTATTTACATTTTCGACGACGATGTAGAAGTCGGTACAGACGCAGTAGAGGCGCTCGGTCTGCATGACACCGTATTTGAATATGAAATCACCAGCAACCGTGTAGACTGCTACAGCATTTTAGGCATCGCAAGAGAGGCGGCTGCAACCTTCAGAAAGCCGTTCATTCCCCCGGTTGTGGAAGTACACGAAAACGGCGAAAATGTACACGATTATGTGGACGTAGAAGTACAGGATACCGATCTGTGCACCCGTTACTGCGCAAGGGTCTGCAAAAATATCAAAATCGCTCCGAGCCCGAAGTGGATGCAGAGACGTCTGGCTGCAGCAGGTATCCGGCCAATCAATAACCTGGTAGACATCACGAACTACGTTATGGCAGAGTACGGACAGCCGATGCATGCATATGATCTGGACACGATCGCAGGACATAAGATCATCGTCCGCCGTGCAAAGGACGGAGATGAGTTCGAGACGCTGGATGGTCAGATCCGCAAGCTGGACAATCAGGTTCTGATGATCTGCGACGCGGAAAAAGAAGTCGGCATCGCTGGTATCATGGGCGGCGAAAACAGCAAGATCACAGACGATGTGCACACCGTTTTATTCGAGGCTGCAACATTCAACGGTCCCAACATCCGGAAATCCGCAAAGAGAATCGGTATGCGTACCGAGGCTTCCGGTATTTTCGAAAAAGGTCTGGATCCGGTCAATGCAGAAGCAGCAATCGACAGAGCGTGCCAGCTGATCGAAGAGCTGGGCTGCGGCGAGGTAGTAGGCGGCATGGTAGATGTATGCGAGCCGATCAAGCCCCTGCGCAGAATCCCGTTTGAGCCCGAAAAGATCAACCGTTTCCTCGGAACAGATATCACAAAAGAGCAGATGCTGGAGTACTTCGGACGCATCGAGCTTGCATATGACGAAGCTGCCAACGAAATTGTTGTTCCCTCGTTCCGTCAGGATCTGGAAGGCTTTGCCGATATCGCAGAAGAAGTAGCACGTTTCTACGGCTATGACAAGATCCCGACCACCCTGCCCTCCGGCGAAGCGACAACCGGTAAGCTTTCCTTCGAAGAAAGAATTGAACAGAAGGCAAGGGATATCGCAGAATACTGCGGCTTCTCCCAGGGTATGTCTTATTCGTTCGAAAGCCCGAAAGTGTTCGATAAGCTGCTGATCCCGGCAGACAGTAAGCTGCGCAAGACTGTAACGATCTTAAACCCTCTGGGCGAGGATTATTCCATCATGCGTACCACTTCGTTAAACGGCATGCTGACAAGCCTTGCAACCAACTATAACCGCAGAAACAAGGACGTCCGCTTATATGAGATGGGCAACATTTATCTGCCCAAGGCGCTGCCTCTGACAGAGCTTCCGGACGAGCGCATGCAGTTTACGCTCGGTTTTTACGGAGAAGGCGACTTCTTCACGATGAAGGGTGTTATCGAAGAGTTTCTGGAGCACATCGGTATGAAGAAGAAAGCGGAGTACGATCCGAACGCACAGAAGCCGTGGCTGCATCCCGGCCGTCAGGCAAACGTTGTTTATGATGGAACCGTAATCGGCTATCTCGGTGAAGTACATCCGAAGGTAATGGCAAACTACGGCATCGGACAGAGAACCTATGTGGCAGTTTTGGATATGCCTGCAGTGGACGGCTTTGCATCCTTCGACCGCAAGTACGAGGGCATCGCAAAATATCCTGCAGTGACCAGAGATATCAGTATGGTTGTACCGAGAACCGTTCTGGTAGGTCAGATTGAAAAGATTCTGGCACAGCGCGGCGGCAAGATTCTGGAAAGCTACTCGTTATTTGATATTTACGAGGGCACACAGATCAAGGAAGGCTATAAGTCCATCGCTTATACCCTGACCTTCCGTGCAAAGGATAAGACGCTGGAGGATGTAGAAATCACAGCGGCAATGAAGAAGATCTTAAATGGTCTGGAACAGCTTGGCATTGAATTAAGACAGTAATAAAAGGACGTAAGCAGAGCCCTGATGCCGTTTTGCAGCAAAAAGGGCTCTGCGTATGGAACATCGGACAGGGAGGAATATATGGAGAAAAAAACGACCGCGCTCGGAACGGTGAATAATGAAGTGGATTTCTGCAAGGTATACGATATGGGGACAAAGGAGCAGATCGAGAGAATTCTTCTGGCAAACCGGATTTCCTATTCCTGCCGTTTCGAAAAGCAGGGATTTTTTTCAAAACTGTTTGGAGTCGGGGAAAAGGCTCTTTGCACCTTCCGGATTCACGATGAGGAAGTGCCGCGTGCCAAGAGGCTGGTAGCCTCGGTGCTCGGTAACAAGAACAAACGTAAGGAGATAAAGAAATAATGGAACGCAAAAATGCTTGGAAAGGCTATGACGAAGCCAAAAGCGCAAAGGTAGATGCGCTGGCAAAAGACTATATGGATTTTCTTGACAACGGTAAAACAGAGCGGGAATGTGTCGATACGATTGTAAACCAGATTGAAGCGGCAGGATACCGCGAGCTGCCCGAATTGATGAAAGAGGGCAAGAAGCTTTCTGCAGGCGACAAGGTATATGCGGTATGGATGAACAAGACGGTTGTGATGTTCCAGATCGGAACAAAGCCGATGACCGAAGGCTTAAACATTCTGGGTGCACATATCGATTCCCCCAGACTGGACATCAAGCAGAACCCTCTGTATGAGGATTCCGATTTTGCCCTCCTGGATACTCATTATTACGGCGGTATCAAGAAATATCAATGGGTAACCCTGCCTCTGGCGCTGCACGGCGTCGTTGCAAAGAAGGACGGCTCCATCGTAGAGATCAATATCGGTGAAAACGAAGACGATCCGGTATTCTTCATTTCTGATCTGCTGATCCACCTGTCTGCAGAGCAGATGGAAAAGAAGGCTTCCAAGGTCATCGAGGGCGAAGCGCTTGACTTAATCTTCGGCAGCAGACCGCTGGCAGGAGAAGAAAAAGAGGCGGTAAAGGCTGGCGTGATGAAGCTTCTGGCGGAGCAGTATGGCATTGAGGAAGAGGATTTCCTGTCCGCAGAGCTGGAAGTTGTACCGGCCGGCAAGGCAAGAGAAGCAGGCCTGGACAGAAGCATGGTGCTTGGTTATGGTCAGGACGACAGAGTATGCGCATTTACTTCTCTGGCAGCGATGCTGGAAATTGGTCAGACGGAGCGCACCGCATGCTGCATCCTGGTAGATAAAGAAGAGATCGGCAGCGTCGGCGCAACCGGCATGCAGTCCCGTTTCTTCGAAAATACCGTGGCAGAGGTGTTAAATCTTGTCGGCGAATACAGTGAATTAAATGTCAGAAGATGTCTGGCAGCCTCTGATATGCTTTCTTCTGATGTAAGCGCAGCATTTGATCCCTCTTATGCGTCTGCTTTTGAAAAGAAAAACGCAGCGTTCTTCGGACGCGGCATGGTGTTCAATAAATTTACAGGTGCCCGCGGAAAATCCGGCTCCAATGATGCAAACGCAGAATATGTTGCACATATCCGTGCGATCATGGAGGAGTCCGGCGTTGCATTCCAGACCGCTGAGCTTGGCAAGATCGATGTCGGCGGCGGCGGAACAATTGCTTACATTCTTGCTTTGTACGGCATGAACGTAATCGACTGCGGTGTTGCAGTTCTTTCCATGCATGCACCGTGGGAAGCTACCAGCAAGGCAGATATTTATGAGACAAAATGCGGCTATGTTGCATTTTTGGAGAAAGCGTGCCTGTAATGGAAATGGAAGGCTTAAAAACTTCGGATTATTATTTTGACCTCCCGAAGGAGCTGATCGCACAGGATCCGCTGGAGGATCGGAGCGCATCCCGCCTGCTTGTTATGGACAGACAGACGGGGGCGACCTCACATCATATTTTTAAAGAGATCTGCTCGTTCTTAAAACCGGGCGACTGTCTGGTTTTAAACAACACGAAGGTTATTCCGGCGCGTCTGCTTGGTGCAAAGGAGGATACGGGAGCCGCTGTAGAGATCCTGCTGTTAAAGCGGATGGAAAACGATGTCTGGGAAACCCTCGTAAAGCCCGGCAAAAAACTGCGTCCCGGTGCAAAGGTCGTCTTTGGCGACGGACGTCTGCGTGCAGAGATTCTGGATGTGGAGGAAGATGGAAATCGTCTGGTGAAGTTCTTTTATGATGGGATCTGGGAAGAGGTGCTGGATTCCCTCGGTGAAATGCCGCTGCCTCCCTATATTACCCATAAGCTTCAGGACAAAAACCGTTATCAGACGGTATATGCAAAATTTGAAGGCTCTGCAGCTGCGCCGACAGCAGGACTGCATTTTACAAAGGAGTTGCTTGCCCAGGTAGAAGCGATGGGTGTGGATATTGCCTATGTCACGCTGCATGTGGGACTTGGCACATTCCGTCCGGTCAAGGTCGACAACGTGCTGGAACACCATATGCACACAGAATTTTATCAGGTGACCCAGGAAGCGGCGGATAAAATCAACTGTGCCAAAGCAGCCGGAAACCGTGTGATTTGTGTCGGTACGACGAGCTGTCGTACTGTAGAGAGCGCTGCGGAAGCGGACGGACATATGAAAGCCTGCAGCGGCAATACGGATATCTTTATCTATCCGGGCTACAAGTTCAAGGTGATGGACGGGCTGATTACAAACTTCCATCTGCCGGAATCGACACTGGTGATGCTCGTATCCGCATTTGCAGGAAGAGACCATGTGTTGAAGGCGTATGAAGAGGCGGTAAAGGAGAAATACAGATTTTTCTCTTTTGGGGATGCCATGTTTATCGCAGATCTGAACAAAGAAGGGGTGCGCGCGGAGTAGGATTTTACGAACGAGGTAAAGAATTCCTATCTATAAAAAGTATTAAAAGCAAGGTCGGGAAATGTCTCACAGACTGTCTGTGGAGCGCATTTCCCGACCTTTTTGTCTGGAATGCCAAACCGTTGCCCGATATCCCTGTAATTTTGTAGGATTTAATGCTTGCATTTTGGGAAAGATTCCATTATGATAATCTACAGCAAACCCTACAAAGTTAGTAGGAGTTAACCAGGAAGACAGTCGCAGGGACGAAAAACAGAGACAAAGACCTGTGAAGAACGGAGGAAGTTATGTCAGAACAGCTGCTGCAGGTAAAGAATTTAGTAGTCAACGTAGAGGACACAGAGATCCTTCACGGCATTGACCTTGAGATAAACAGAGGAGAAACACATGTCCTGATGGGCCCAAACGGTGCCGGTAAATCCACACTGGGTTATGCGCTGATGGGAAGCCCCAGATATCAGCTGACAAACGGTCAGATCTGGTTCAAGGGACAGGATATTACAGAGGAATCCACAGACAAGCGTGCGAAGGCTGGTCTGTTTTTATCGTTCCAGAACCCACTGGAGGTTCCCGGTATTACCCTCGGGAACTTTTTGAGAAATGCGTTGGAACAGCGCACCGGACAGAGAATCCGTCCGTGGGAGTTCCGCAAAGAATTAAAGAAAGCAATGGACGTACTGCAGATGGATCATTCCTATGCAGACCGTGATTTAAATGTTGGCTTCTCCGGTGGTGAAAAGAAAAAGGCGGAGATTTTGCAGCTTCTGATGTTAAAACCGGATCTGGCGATTCTGGATGAAACCGATTCCGGTCTGGACGTCGATGCAGTCCGCACCGTATCCAAGGGAATCGAAGAGTTCCAGAAGAATCAGCAGGGCTCCTTGCTGGTAATTACACACAGCACGAGAATTCTGGAATCCCTGCATGTGGATGTGACGCATGTGCTGGCAGACGGAAAGATGATTCTGTCCGGCGATAGCAGCCTTGTGGAGGATATTAACGAAAACGGTTTTGAAAAATATATCGGACATCAGGAATAAGAAGCGTCCAAGAAGGAGAATCCCATGAAAGAAAAGACTTATGTGGAGGATGTCAACAGAAGCATCTATGACATCCGAAACGAAGAGAAAGATGTATATCGGGTCAAAGAGGGACTGACACCGGAAATCGTGGATCAGATTTCGAAAGAAAAACACGATCCGGACTGGATGCGCGAATTTCGTCAGGAAGCCCTGAAAGTATATAATGAAATGACGATGCCGGATTGGGGCCCGTCTATCGAAGACTTAAATATGGACGAGATTGTTACCTATGTACGCCCCAACACGCAGATGAGTGCGAAATGGTCCGAGGTTCCGACCGATATCAAAAATACGTTTGAGGCACTGGGAATCCCGGATGCAGAGCGTACCTCCCTGGCGGGCGTCGGCGCACAGTATGATTCTGAGCTGGTTTATCACAACGTGCGTGAAGAGGTTGCTGCACAGGGCGTTGTATACACGGATATGGAAAGCGCGCTGACCGGAGAATATGCCGAGCTGGTGCATAGCCATTTCATGAAGCTGGTTCCGCCCAGAGACCATAAGTTTGCGGCACTGCACGGCGCGGTCTGGTCCGGCGGTTCGTTCGTATATGTTCCGGCAGGTGTGCATGTGGAGATTCCACTGCAGTCCTATTTCAGACTGAATGCGCCCGGTGCAGGACAGTTTGAGCATACACTGATCATTGTTGAAGAGGGCGCGTATTTGCACTTTATCGAAGGCTGTTCCGCACCGAAATACAATGTTGCAAACCTTCATGCGGGCTGTGTAGAGCTGTATGTCGGCAAAAATGCGAAGCTGCGTTATTCGACAATCGAGAACTGGTCGAAGAACATGTATAACTTAAATACCAAGCGGGCAAAGGTAGAAGAGGGCGGCACGATTGAATGGGTATCCGGTTCCTTTGGTTCCCATGTTTCCTATCTGTACCCGACGAGCTTATTGGCTGGCGAAGGCGCGAGAAGTGAATTTACCGGCATTACCTTTGCAGGCAAAGGTCAGAACCTGGACACCGGCGCGAAGGTCGTACACAGCGCTCCGAACACTTCTTCCTATATGAATACGAGATCGATTTCCAAGGACGGCGGCGTGAGCACGTTCCGTAGCAGCGTTGTAGTTACAAAGCAGGCAAAGCACAGCAAGAGCTCCGTTTCCTGCGAGTCCCTGATGCTGGATGACCGTTCCAGATCGGATACGATTCCGGCAATGGATATCCGGACAAAGGATGCGGATATCGGACATGAGGCGCAGATCGGCAAGATCAGCGACGAAGCAGTCTTTTATCTGATGTCCAGAGGACTTTCCGAGGAAGATGCCAGAGCGATGATCGTCAGCGGCTTTGCGGATAATGTTTCGAAAGAGCTTCCGCTGGAATATGCGGTCGAGATGAACAATCTGATCCGTCTGGAAATGAAAGGCAGCATCGGGTAAGGCTGCAGGAAAACGAATCTGCAGCGAAATGAGAGGAAGTAGGAATCAACATGGATATGAAAATAAATTTCCTGCCTGCAAAGACCTGGAACTGGCTTCGGATGAATGAAACGGAAGTAAAGCAGGTAAAAGCAGACAGACAGGCTTTGGAAAAAGAAGAAATTCCGGAAACGTTTGCGGTAGAAGCAAGCACACTGGAACCGATCAAAACCGGTATGGGACCGGACATGGACAAGCTGGCAGAGCAGTCAGGCTTTGCAGCAAAAGCTTACCGGATGCCTGCAGGCATAAAAGAGGCAGCTGCGCTGCGTCTTGGCTTTGTCTGTAAGGATCAGACTGCAAGTCTGGATCTGATCGATCTGATTGCAGAAGAAAACAGCGAGATGACCGTTGTGATGGATTATGCATCCGATGCAGATGCAGAGGGACTTTGCAGCGTGAGAACCCGCGCAAAGGTCGGAAAAGGCGCACTGCTGCGTCTCGTTCAGATCGATTGCCTCGGCAAAGGGTTCCGTGTTTTAAATGATGTCGGAAGCATCTGCGAGGATCAGGGACGCATTGAAATGGTGCACATTTTCCTGGGCGGCGGAAAGATTTATCAGGGATGCCGGACAGAGCTTCTCGGAAATGAAAGCTCCCTGCAGTCCGATATCGGTTATCTGTTACAGGACGATCAGCGTCTGGACATGAACTATGTGGCGCTGCATGAGGGAAAACGTACAAACAGCGAGATCAATGCGTCCGGCGTATTGAAGGATGCGTCTTCGAAATTGTTCCGCGGAACGATCGACTTTCAGCACGGCTCAGCAGAATCTGTCGGAGCAGAAAAAGAAGATGTGCTGCTGATGGGCGACGATGTGGTAAATCAGACCATTCCGCTGATTCTCTGTGCGGAAGAGGATGTCAAGGGCAGCCATGGCGCATCGATCGGACAACTGGATGAAGAGACGCTGTTTTATATGCAGGCGCGCGGGATTTCGGAGGAACAGGCATATGCACTGATGGCGGATGCGAGAATCGAAGCGGTATGCCAGAAGATTCCGGATGAAACTGCGCAGAAACTGGTAAGAGCTTATCTGGGAGGAGATGCAGCTGATGAATGTGAAGAAAATTCGTGAAGATTTTCCACTGCTTCTGGCAAATCCGGATCTGACCTATCTGGACAGTGCGGCGACTTCCCAGAAGCCTGCGTGCGTGCTGCGGGCAGAACGGGAGTTTTATGAATGCCATAATGCGAATCCGCTGCGCGGCCTATATGAACTGAGTGAGAATGCGACGAAATGTTATGAAGATGCCCGCAAAACGGTACAGCACTTTATTGGTGCAGCCCGTCCGGAAGAGATCGTTTTTACGAGAAATGCAACGGAAAGCCTGAATCTGGTCGCTTACAGCCTGGGAAGCCTGCTGCTGAAACCCGGAGATGAAGTGGTAGTCAGCATTATGGAGCATCACAGCAATCTGCTGCCCTGGCAGCATGCGGCAAAACGTGCCGGAGCACAGTTAAAGTTCGTGGAATGCTCCAAAGACGGCAAAATCACGCTGGAAGACGTGGCAGCTGTCCTGACGGAAAAGACGAGAATTATGGCAATTACCCAGATGTCCAACGTGTTAGGCTGTGTCAACGATATCAAAGGCATAGCCAGCCTCTGTCACGAAAAGGGCATCGTACTGGTAGCGGATGGCGCGCAGAGTGTGCCGCATATGCCGGTCAATGTGGCGGAGCTGGATGTGGATTTTTTGTCCTTTTCCGGACATAAGA
Organism: Gallintestinimicrobium sp.; assembly: GCF_046968865.1. Classification (NCBI taxonomy): domain Bacteria; kingdom Bacillati; phylum Bacillota; class Clostridia; order Lachnospirales; family Lachnospiraceae; genus Gallintestinimicrobium; species Gallintestinimicrobium sp. The sequence continues at coordinate 74,773 of NZ_JBKVPW010000016.1, forward strand.
TGCTGGCTCCGATGGGAATTGGTGCGCTGTACGGCAAGATGGAGTGGCTGGAAAAAATGCCTCCTTTCCTGACCGGCGGCGAAATGATTGAATATGTGACCCGCATCGGTGCAACCTATGCTGAGGTGCCGCATAAATTCGAGGCGGGAACCGTCAACGCTGCAGGCGCGTATGCGCTGGGCGAAGCGATCCGTTATATCGAAGGAATCGGTTTTGAGGAGATCACAAAGCGTGAGGATGAGCTGACAGCGCTGGCAATGGAAGAGATGAAGAAGAATCCGTATGTGCATATCATCGGCTCCGACCGCCCCGAAGATCATCATGGTATTTTGGCGTTTACGGTTCAGGATGTGCATCCCCATGATGTGGCTGCGATTCTGGATTCCGATAAAATCGCTGTCCGCGCGGGACATCACTGTGCACAGCCGCTGCTGGCGTATTTAAAAACACCGTCCACGACACGTGCGAGCCTCGCTTTTTATAATACGGAAGAAGAAGTTCTGCGCTTTACGCAGAGCCTCAAAACACTGAGAAGGAGAATGGGGTATGGAGAGTAAGACCTTTTACAATGAGAGTCTGACAGAGCATAATGTACACCCTTATCATAAGCACACCCTGGAGGGTGCAAACATGGCGCTGGAGGGTGTAAATCCCAGCTGTGGGGATGACATCGTCCTGCTGTTAAAGGTAGAAGATGACAAGATCGTAGACGGCGCATTTCAGGGAGACGGCTGTGCGGTGTCGCAGGCATCTGCAGATATGATGCTCGATCTGATTATCGGCAAATCCAAGGATGAAGCACTGCGCCTGGCAGATATTTTCCTGCGCATGATTCAGGGCAAGGCTTCGGAGGAGGAAATGGACGAGCTGGAGGAATCCTCGATCCTGGCGGATGTGGCGCATATGCCTGCGCGTGTAAAATGTGCCTGTCTCGGATGGCATACCGCAAAGGAAATGCTCGAAAAAGGCCCCGGCTGCAAATGTGAGGCATGTCATGAATAATCGCTTCCGGTTTGATGCTCCGTCCGTTGCAGACGAAGAAGAATTAGACGATCAGCTGGTTGCATATAATTTACGGAAGGTTCCCTGCAGACAAGGGGAGCCTTTTGTTAAATTCTGCCGCTGCGCCTATAATGAAAAAAATGAACTGGTCGGCGGTGTGCTGGCATGCAGTATCCTCTGGAACATACTGTCGATTGAGTCTGTATGGGTGGCGGAGAATTACCGGGGACAGGGCATTGCTGCCAGACTGTTAAAAGAAGTAGAAGAAGAAGCGAAAGCAGCAGGCTGTTATATGGCACAGCTGGATACGTTTGATTTTCAGGCACCGGGCTTTTATGAAAAGCAGGGCTATGAAATATTCGGTACGCTTACCAATGCACCAAAGGGACATACACATTATTACATGAAGAAGACGCTTTGAGATTGCTTTTTTTCGGTGGTCTGTATATAATAGAAAAAAACTGCAACCCATCGCGGACAGGAGGAATCTGTTATGAAAATGATATTTGCCATGCTGCATTCGGAAGATGTGGATGAAACCGTAGAAGAGCTGAACAAGGAAAAATACTGGGTAACCAAGCTCTCTACCACCGGTGGCTTTTTGAAAAACAAGAACGTCACGCTGGTCATCGGTACGGAGGATGAACAGGTTCCCGGCGCACTCAAGATTTTAAAGGAATGCGCAGGTGCGCGTCAGTCCGTCAAATATACGATGCCCTCCATGTCGACCGGAAGTCTTGGCCCTGGCGCAAACTCGATGATCCCGATCGATATGCAGGTCGGCGGATGTACCGTCTTTGTAGTGGATGTGGATCAGTACGAGAAATTCTGAGGCTGGACGCTGGCAGGTGTGGGCGTTCGGAATGCCCAACGCTGGCAGCAGAAAGCTGTGAACCGATGCTGTATGCAATAAGGATGAGATAAAAAATAGAAAACCGCTGTAGTTTCTACATGCTTTCCGGGTCGGAGTTTAAAACTGACTCTGAAAGATGTAAAAACTACAGCGGCTTTTTGTTGTGGCGAAAAACCGATCTTGCGTTCGCTGTGTCGCAGGCGTCACAAGGTAGCTGGGATCGCAGAGCCGAACTGGACGTTCGTCTCGCGATTCCTTTGGCGCAAAGCGCCTGCGGAATGGAGGTTTTTATGGGAAAACACGACCGCTCACTCTGCCGTTCCGTCGCTGGTATCCGGCAAATCTCCGCCCGTCCAGTCGGTTGTTTCGTGAATGATGGTAATCTCTTCATCGTCCGGCGTCCTGCCCTGCAGCATGATGCCGATGTAATGGATTCGTTTCATTGCGCGCTGATAATGTTCCTGTGCGGCGCTGGCGCGTTCCTGGTCGAAAGTCTCTGCACTGCAGGCTTCGTGGTACAGGCTGTCCGCTTCCTGCATGTGTTCCGCCGCCTGGGCAGCCAACTCGTCGATTCCGGCGTCGGCATAGCGCTTCGGAACGGAGATGTCCGCGAGGCTGTCCGTCAGGGCGGTCAGTTCATCCAGACCGGAAAGCAGCTCCTCCTGTGCAGTTTCGGAAGACGGATCGATCTGCTCGAGTGCCAGCGTTCCGGAAGAAAACGCATCATAAAATGTATTCATCTGGCTGGTGTAATCGGTCAGGGCAGAATCGCTTCCGCAGCCGGAAAGGGAAAGGGCAAGCAGCAGGGACAAAGAAGCCAGCGCTGTTTTTGCGCGCATCATCTCGTACAAGACGCCAGAATGCGGTCTTTGAGGGCGCATAAGGCGGCAAGGGAATCTTCCTTGACAGAGGATTTTACGGTAACGACAGGCTCCAGGACGTTCATTTGCTTCATTTCAGAAAACAGCTGCTGCATCTGCTTTGCGCTGACAGGACCCCAGGTTCCGTTTTCAATCAGTCCGATGGTGCGGTTCTGCAGGCTCAGTGCGCCCATATCGTGAAGGAAGTTGTACATAGCAGGGTAAACGCCATTGTTGTAGGTGGGCGCTGCAAAAACAAGATGGCTGCAGCGGAACGCTTCCGCGATCAGGACAGAGACGTCGGTGACGGAAACATCGTAGAGCGCGATATTTTTTATGCCGCCCTCTGCAAGTCCGGCTGCGAGGATGTTGGCTGCATTTTCGGTGTCACCGTACATGGAGGCATAGAAAATTGCAACAGCGTTGTCTTCGGGAACATATCTGCTCCAGAGGTCATATTTGCTCAGCAGGTATTCCAGGTTTTCTCTCCATACGGGACCGTGCAGCGGGCAGATCGTGCGGATGGAAAGGGCAGAGAGCTTTTTGAGTGCTGCCTGTACCTGTATTCCGTATTTGCCGACGATATTGCAGTAGTAACGTCTGGCATCATCGAGCCAGTCGCGGTCGAAGTTTACTTCATCTGCAAACAGATGGCCGTTTAATGCGCCGAAGCTGCCGAACGCATCTGCGGAAAACAGGATCTGTTCGGTCTCTTCATAAGTAACCATGACTTCCGGCCAGTGCACCATCGGTGCGAGGAAGAAGTGCAGGGTATGGGAGCCGAGGCAAAGGGTGTCACCCTCTTTGACAGTCAGGGTGCGTCCGGTTAAGTCGAGGTCGTAGAACTGGCTGACAAAGGCGAAGGTTTTGGCGTTGCCCACAAGCGTCAGGTGCGGATAACGCAGCAGAAGCTCTGCGATATTGGCGCAGTGATCGGGCTCCATATGGTTGATGATCAGATAATCTAACGGTTTGCCGTTTAAGCTGTGGCTGACATTTTCCAGATACTGTCTGGTGACGGAAGCATCCGTTGTGTCCAGCAGGGCGGTTTTTTCATCAAGGATCAGATAAGAGTTATAGGAAACACCGCGCGGAATAGGAAAAAGGTTTTCAAATAAAGCAAGGCGACGGTCGCTTGCGCCGACCCATACGACAGAGTCGGATACGTTTCTTGTACAATACATAAGCGCTCCTTTTCATTTTTTGAAGTAAGAATGCCGCAGCAATCGCGCATTCTGCGTCCTGTCTGCAGGCTGTTTTGACCTCTATAGGATACCGCATTTTGGATTTTGTGACAAGTGAAAACAGTTCGTCTTTTCTTTTCCGGAAAATCGTGCTAGAATAGTATAAACTTTTTCAATGCACAGAGGAAAAGTGCAGAAATGAGGAGCAATGACAAAAGAAGAATTTCGCAGGCTGGCACAAAGTGGTCTGCTTTTTCTGGACGGGGCAACCGGCTCGAATCTTCAGAAGCAGGGAATGCCTGTCGGGGTGTGCCCGGAGCTATGGATTACAGAGCATGAAGAGATTATGAGCGGACTTCAGAAAGCATATCTGGAAGCAGGGACGAATATTCTGTATGCCCCGACCTTTACGGCAAACCGGATCAAATTAAAGGAATTCGATCTGGAGGACCGGATAGAAGAACTGAATCATAAATTAGTCGAAATCTCCAAAAGGGCTGCCGATGGGAAGGCGCTGGTAGCAGGCGATCTGACGATGACAGGGCAGCAGCTAAAGCCGATGGGCCCGCTGGATTTTGAAGAACTGATCGACGTTTATAAAGAACAGATCCGGTATCTTACAGAAGCAGGAGCAGACCTGCTCGTGGTGGAAACGATGATGAGCCTGCAGGAATCGAGGGCGGCGCTCATTGCGGCAAAAGAGACGTGTCCGGACATTCCGGTCATGGTGACGATGACGTTTGAATCGGACGGAAGAAGCCTGTTCGGGACAGATGCGGCGACGGCGGCGATCGTTTTGTCGAGCCTGGGCGCAGACGCGGTCGGCGCAAACTGTTCAACCGGACCGGATCAGATGGCAGAGGTCATCCGCAGGATGGCGAAGGTGACGGATATCCCCATTATCGCAAAGCCAAACGCAGGACTTCCGTCTTTGGATGAAAAAGGGCAAACCGTTTATGATATGGGACCGGAGGAATTCGGCGCAGATATGGAGCTTTTGCTGGACGCAGGGGCGCAGATTTTGGGCGGCTGCTGCGGCACGACGCCGGAGCATATCCGCAAAATGACCCACAGGCTGGCAGGAAGACCGGTTCCGGTGCATGGAAACCTGACGCAGAGAGCACTGACTTCGGAACGCGCGTCCCTGACCTTTGACCTGGACGGACCGTTTCTGATCGTTGGAGAACGAATCAATCCTACCGGTAAAAAGAAGCTGCAGCAGGAGCTGCGCGAGGGCAGCTTTGAACTTGTAACGCAGTTCGCACAGGAGCAGGAAGAACGCGGTGCGTCGATTCTGGATGTCAACATGGGCATGAGCGGAATCGACGAAAAGGCGATGATGCTGCAGGCGCTGGAAGAGGTAGCGGGTGTGACGAAGCTGCCGCTGTCCATCGATTCCAGCCATGTGGACGTGCAGGAGGAAGCGCTTCGGCGTTATCCGGGACGCGCACTGATCAATTCGATTTCGTTGGAATCCGAAAAGTTCGAAAAGCTGCTGCCGTTGGCAAAAAAATACGGCGCGATGTTTGTCCTTTTGCCGCTATCGGACGAGGGACTGCCCAAAAATTTGAATGAGAAGATTTCCATCATCGAAAAAATTGTGGCGCGCGCGCTGGAATTGGGCATGAAAAAGACGGATATTATTGTGGACGGTCTGGTGGCGACGGTCGGCGCGAACAAACAGGCGGCGTTGGAAACGTTGGAAACGATCCGGTATTGCCATAGAAACGGTCTGGCAACGACTTGCGGACTTTCGAATATTTCGTTCGGCCTGCCGGAAAGAAGCTGCGTTAACAGTGCGTTTCTGACGATGGCGATCGCGTCCGGACTGACGATGGCGATTGCAAATCCGAGCCAGGATATTTTGGTCGGCGCTGCATTTGCGTCGGATCTTTTGTTAAATAAAGAAGACAGTGATATCCGTTATATCGAATTTTCCGGTCAGGCAAAGGAACGTCGGGAAGAGGCGGATGCCAAAAAGGAAGCGCTGCTTCGGCAAAGCCTGCAGGCATCTGAAGGCAGCACTGTGACGGCAAACCAGCCGGGAAATACGGAAGTCCAGGACGGCGCGACCCGGCAGAAAGCAGCGGGTACAAAAACACCACAGCAGCAGGCGGCAGAGCGGGTGCGAGAGGCGGTGCTAAAGGGAAAACGCAAAATCGCAGAGGATTTGACGAAAAAAGCGCTGGAGGCTGGCAATTCCCCACAGGAGCTTTTGCACGGACAGCTGCTTCCGGCGATCAACGAGGTCGGTGAGCTGTTCGATAAGGGAAAATATTTCCTACCGCAGCTGATTGCGAGTGCGGAGACGATGAAGCTGTGCATCGGCATTTTGGAGCCGCTGCTTTTGCAGGATCAGACTTCGGAAAAGATGCCGGTAGTCGTCATTGCGACGGTTGCGGGGGATATCCACGATATCGGCAAGAACCTCGTCGCGCTGATGCTGAAAAACTACGGCTTCCAGGTCATCGACCTCGGAAAGGACGTTCCGAAAGAGAAAATCATAGAAGCTACAATCGAGCACAACGCACAGATTATCGCACTTTCTGCCCTGATGACGACGACGATGCAGGAAATGAGAAATGTCGTTGAATATGCGAAAGAAAAGGGTGTAACGGCAAAAATCATGATCGGCGGTGCAGTAATTACGCAGGATTATGCAGATGAAATCCATGCAGATGGCTATTCTCGGGATGCGGCGGACGCCGTCCGGCTGGCAAAGCGCCTGGTCGGAATGCAGGAGTGAGATCAGCGCTGCTTTGAAAAATTTCCAACAGGGGGAAGATCAGATGGAAGAAAGATCCAGGGATGTGATCAGTTTGCTGGAAGAGCTGACAGAGCAGAACAGACAGCAGACGGCTTCGTTAAAAAAGCAGCTTTTCGTGACGAGAATTTTGGCTGCGGCAGGCTGTGTTCTGGCAGCGGCGGTCATCGCAGTTTTTCTGCTTATCGTCCCGCCGATGCTGCAGATTATCAGTCAGGGACAGGAGACGCTGGTGGAAGCGACAGACACGCTGCAGACGGCGCAGGAGACACTGACGGATATTCAGACGCTGTTTGATGAAAACGGTCTGGTTTGGCAGAGCAGCGAGGCGTTAAGCCAGGCGACGGAGAAGTTAAACCGGATGGACATCGAAAGCTTAAACAGCGCGATCCGTGATCTGGGAGCAGTCGTGGAGCCGTTGGCGGAGTTTTTCGGGAAGTTCAAACGGTAAAACGATAGTTTAAGATGATAGAATTAAGATGAACATACAGAGGTGTGATGAATCGCACAAAACGCTGACAGGGTGGCAGCAAGGAGGAGATGCAGCATGAATGGTGCACAGGCAATGGTAAAATGCCTTGAAAATGAAGGCGTAGAAATGGTATTTGGATATCCGGGGGTTGCGATCTGTCCGTTTTATGACAGCCTGTTGGATACGGATATCAAATCTGTTCTGATCCGGACGGAGCAGAATGCGGCGCATGCAGCCAGCGGTCTGGCTCGCGTGACCGGCAAGGTGGGCGTATGCGCGGTAACGAGCGGTCCCGGTGCGACAAACCTGATTACTGGTATCGCAACAGCTTTTGCAGACAGCATTCCGCTTGTGTGCATTACCGGACAGGTCAACAGCGAGTTGATCGGCAGCGACGTGTTCCAGGAGGCGGATATCACTGGAGCGGCGGAATCCTTTGTCAAATACAGCTATCTGGTCAAAAATGCAGAGGACATTCCGCAAATTTTTAAAGAAGCGTTTTATATTGCAAATACCGGCAGAAAAGGTCCTGTCCTGATCGACGTTCCGATCGATGTGCAGAATGCGCCGGTACGCAAATTCAAATATCCGGACAGCGTGAGCATGCGCACCTATAAACCGACTGTAAAAGGACATATTGTGCAGATCAAAAAGGTAATTGCCGAGCTGGAAAAGGCAAAGCGTCCGGTCATCTGCGCAGGCGGCGGCGTGCTGCTTGGCGATGCGCAGAAGCTTTTACGGGAATTTTCCCACCGTCACAAAATTCCGGTTGTAACAACTATGATGGGCATCGGCGCGATGCAGACAGAAGACCCGCTGTATTTCGGTATGGTCGGCAACAACGGCGCACCGTGCGCAAACCGCGCAATGAACGAGGCGGACATGATAATTATGGTCGGCGCGAGAGTGGCGGATCGTGCGGTCAACCAGCCGGAAATCATCACGAAAAATAAGGTGCTCGTCCATATGGATGTCGATCCTGCGGAAATCGGAAAAAACGCAGGCCCGACGATTCCGCTGGTCGGCGATGCAAAACACATTTTTTCCGATATGCTTGAACAGGAGTTAGACGGGGATTACAGCGAATGGGTAGTCTGGCTGCAGGAATATGAAAAGACGATGACAGATACGAGAAAGCCCGATCCTGCCTTTGTCGATCCGGCGGAGTTCGTGCGCAGGCTTTCCGATAAAATGGAGCAAGACGCAGTTTATGTGGCAGACGTGGGACAGAACCAGATCTGGTCATGCAGAAACTGCAAGATCCGTGAAGGCAGCTTTTTGACCTCTGGCGGTATGGGAACGATGGGCTATTCCATTCCTGCGGCGATGGGCGCAAAGCTGGGCGCACCGGGCAGACAGGTCGTTGCAGTCTGCGGTGACGGTTCGTTCCAGATGTCCATGATGGAATTTGCGACGATGCGTCAGTATCAGGTTCCGGTGAAAATTGTGGTAATTGCAAATCATTATCTTGGTATGGTAAGGGAGTACCAGCAGAATACTTACAAGGGACGTTACTCTGTCGTAGAGCTCGGCGGCGGTCCTGATCTGGAAAAGCTGGCACAGGCCTACGGCATGGACTTTATCCGTCTGGAGGCTCCGGACAAGATGGACGAGGCGATCGACGCCTTTTTAAAGGATGAGGACGCTGTTTTGATGGAATGCGTCATCAATCCGATGGATACGGTAAAATAACGGAGGGAGGAACAAACCGATGAAGAAGATATATTCTGTACTGGTGGAAAACCGCTCCGGTGTTCTCTGCAAGGTTGCGGGGCTGTTTTCCAGAAGAGCGTTTAACATTGACAGTCTGGTGGTTGGAGAGACAGACGATCCGAGTGTTTCCTGCATGACGATCGTATCCAGCGGCGATAACCACACGTTAGAACAAATCGAAAAGCAGTTAAATAAGAAACTGGATATCATTAAAGTAAAGACCTTCGACGAGCCGGCCAGCATCAGCAGGGAGCTGATGCTGGTGAAGGTAAAATATAACCGGAACAATCGCAGGGATATTATGGAAATCTGCAACATTTTAAAGGCGCAGATCGTAGATATGAGCAAATATCAGATGATGATCCAAATCTGCGACGTGCCGGACCGCGTGCAGTTATTCTTAAAGATGCTCAATTCAATCAGCATCGTGGAAGTTGCCCGCACCGGAACTGTGGCGCTGCAGAAATGCCACGATCAGGAAAACTGAATGGGGAAGCTGTTGCAGGTGCAGTGAGGACATTACATTCTGTAGACAGTTTGGCGGGATTTTGATATCAGCGATCCTGCGTTATAACACAGATTTTGCGTAAAATAAAAAGTCATAACTTCCGGTTATGAATGACATGCCGGAAACTCATACGTTGACATGCTATGCGAACATTGCTAAAATAAAGCGCATAGGGTGATCAGGCAGCCCGGCAGAAGAACCGGGTGCTGTACAGGGAGGAAACGAAGCGATGCATAAGAAGGCATTTCAGCTAATTGTTGACAATACCTCCGGCGTATTAAGTCGGATTTCCGGGCTGTTTTCCAGACGGGGTTACAATATTGAAAGCATTACTGCAGGCGTAACGGCTGATCCGCGTTTTACCCGGATTACCATTGTAGCCAGCGGAGATGATGAAATCCTCGATCAGATAGAAAAGCAGGTCGGTAAGCTTGTGGATGTCCGGTATATCCGTGAGCTGGAGCCGGATTCCAGCGTATTCCGCGAACTGGCGCTGATCAAGGTAAGGGCCAATGCCAAGGAACGGGAAGGCATTATCGCAGTTGCAAACGTGTTCCGTGCCAAGATCGTGGACGTCGGGGCAGAGAGCCTGGTCATTGAAGTAACCGGCTCCCAGAGCAAGCTGGAAGCATTTTTAAATCTATTGTCCGGCTATGAGATCCTGGAGCTTGCAAGAACCGGTATTGCGGGACTTACAAGAGGTGTAGACCGTGTGGTTTACATCGATGAAGAGGACAACAAAAATCTTTAATGTACAATGTTACTGATAGGAGGCTGACCTCCTTTTCAGAGATAGAAGCAGATACCAAAATATGGAGGATACCAAGATGGCAAAGATTTATTATCAGGAAGACTGCAACCTTTCTTTATTGGAAGGTAAAACAATTGCAGTGATCGGTTATGGCAGCCAGGGACATGCACATGCATTAAATGCAAAGGAGTCCGGATGTGATGTCATTATCGGCCTGTATGAAGGTTCCAAGTCCTGGGCAAAGGCTGAGGCACAGGGCTTTACCGTATACACTGCTGCAGAAGCTGCAAAGAGAGCAGATATCATCATGATCCTGATCAACGATGAGCTGCAGGCAGACATGTACAAGAAAGACATCGAGCCCAACCTGGAGCCCGGCAACATGCTGATGTTCGCACACGGCTTCAATATCCACTTCGGCTGCATCAAGCCTCCGAAGGATGTAGACGTAACCATGATCGCTCCCAAGGGACCTGGTCATACCGTTCGTTCTGAGTATCAGGCAGGCAAGGGCGTTCCGTGTCTGGTTGCTGTTGAGCAGGATGCTACCGGCAAGGCATTGGATCTGGCTCTGGCATATGCACTGGCAATCGGCGGCGCAAGAGCAGGCGTTTTAGAGACTACCTTCCGTACCGAGACAGAGACAGACCTGTTCGGCGAGCAGGCAGTTCTGTGCGGCGGCGTATGCGCACTGATGCAGGCTGGTTTCGAAACTCTGGTAGAAGCTGGCTATGATCCGAGAAACGCATACTTCGAGTGCATCCATGAGATGAAGCTGATTGTTGACCTGATCTATCAGTCCGGTTTCGCAGGCATGAGATATTCTATTTCCAACACTGCTGAATACGGCGATTACATCACCGGTCCTAAGATCATTACCGAAGATACCAAGAAAGCAATGAAGAAGATCCTGTCCGATATCCAGGATGGTACTTTTGCAAAAGAGTTCCTGCTTGACATGAGCCCCGCAGGCCGTCAGGTACACTTCAAAGCGATGAGAAAGCTCGCAGCTGAGCATCCTTCTGAAAAGGTTGGCGAAGAAATCCGCAAACTCTACAGCTGGAACGGCGAAGACAAACTGATCAACAACTAAGCAAAAAAGAGAGCCGCAAGGCTCTCTTTTTTGCGCTACTTCTAAATTCCGCAAGGAATTTAGAAGGTTCCAAGTGTAAGGGAACCGTAAGGTTCCCTTTTTTGCGCTACTTCTAAATTCCGCAAGGAATTTAGAAGGTTCCAAGTGTAAGGGAACCGCAAGGTTCCCTTTTTTGCTTAAAGTTCTCTTTGACAATCCCCACAACTGTGTTATCATAGTTTTAAAGCATATTTTCTACCAGCAGATTAGCGCTTTTAGCGCATCTTTATGAAATCTTATTCTATTCCGGAAGTCTATGCTTTTGAACCAATTTCTATCAGTTTCATTTATTGAAAAAGCGGGGGATTTTACAGATGACGTGGGGAACCTGCAACCGGGAAATCGTATCTCCTGCAAAACAGGAGGTGTGAAACGTAGCGAGAAAAAACAAGATAAAGCCGGATGTCGTATTAAAAAACTTCTGGAAAAACAACGCGCATTTTGCGGATTTATTCAATGCAGCGGTGTTTCAGGGAGAACAGGTGCTGAAACCTGAAGATCTTAAGGAAGCTGATACGGATGTTTCGTCTGTATTGAAATTTAATGGGCATGCGGAGACAGTACAAAAAGTCTGGGACGTCGTAAAGAAAACGGCTTACGGAGTGGATTTTGTACTCTGGGGGTTGGAAAATCAGGAGAGGATTCATTATGCGATGCCGCTTCGGCATATGATTGGTGACTGTTTTTCGTATTTAAAAGAGTACCATGAAATTGCGGCTAAGAACAGACAGGAGAAAGATTTTGTTTCATCCGATGAATTTCTTTCGAATTTTAAGAAAACAGACCGGCTGCATCCGGTAATCAGCCTGTGCGTTTATTATGGAGAAGAAAAATGGGATGGTCCGGGATGCTTAAAAGACATGTTGAAAATTCCGGAAAAATTACAGTCACTGGTATCGGATTACAGCATGAACCTGCTCCAAGTAAGAACGAGTAAACCGATGCAATTTCGTAATCCTGATGTAAATACGGTGTTTGAGGCAAGCCGTTTTATTTACGAGAAGGATTATGAAAATTTAAATGCAATTTATGAGAACAAAGAAATTACATCAGAGCTTGGGCTTGTCATTGGGACGATTACTAACTCCCAAAGTCTAATTGATCGGGCGTTGGAAGCAGAAGAAAAAGAAGGAGGACAAATGCTTATGTGTAAAGCACTGGAAGAGCTGAGAATGGAAGGTGTTCTGCAGGGGCGAACAGAGGGAATTCGGGCAACTGTCAAAACCTGTAAAAGGTTTCAGATCAGCAAGGAGGCAATCATTGAGACGATCGGAAAAGAGTTTTCTATGCCAGAAAAAGAGGTCGCAGAATATGTAGAAAAATACTGGTAACGCAGAAAAAGACTGCCGGAGTTACTGCATCCTCCGGTAGTCTTTCCAGAATGAGATCGTTTCCTGCAGATCTGCCTCATCCTGAAATAAATTCATCTTTTTTGCAACTTCGATTGCAAAATCGACATATCCATTCGCACGGGAGGTGATGACCTGATCGGTAACCGCAACGTCGAGATCAGAAGAATGTGTAGACACAACCCCGTCCAGAATTCCGGCATGATCAAGTACATCAACCCCGGCACAGATGGCGGCGAGAATACCGCCCCTTGATTTGATGTCCTTTAAGCAGTTCCATACAATCGGATTGTCAATTGCCTTGATATTTCCGCCTGGAACGATCGCAAGTTCTATTTCATCCGGAGCAATATCGGTCAGTTTACCGGAAACATTGATTGAATAACCCTCCATCGCTGTAATGGGAGTTCCATCCGGAGATACAAACAAAACTTCCTTGCCGGCAAAGTGCAGGAAATAATTTAAAATGACAATTTCATAAATACAGCTTGTTGGATATAAAAGAACAACAGTTTTCATGAGAAACCCTCCTTACAGCAGATGATAGCTGCGGCTTATACATGCTTTTTTTAAAGCATATTTTTTTGTAAACACGAAATATGCGCTCGAAAGAGATAAGTGTGAACGATAATGATATAACTGAATTGTAACAGAGTGCGAAGAAAGAGAAAAGGAAAAATTGTTTTTTAATGCGCAGTATTGTATGATAGGTATTAAAAGTTCACCTGTGTCTTTCAACAGGCAGGCTTCGCATGGAAAGGCGCGAGGAATAGTGTGAAAAATAAGCGTGATCGCTTATTTTTCACACAGCTATTTGTGCCGCAGGCGTCACAAAGTAGCTATGATCGCAGAACAGAACTGGAAGTTCTGTTCGCGATTCCTTCGGCGCAAAGCGCCTGCGAAATGGAGATTAGGATGAAAACGGGAAAGGAGAAAACAGAATGGAGCTGGAAGCGTTATCGAAACGTTTTTTTGTGAGAGCATTGGAAACAGAAGATGTGGACATCATTTATGATCTTTGTTCTAAAAACAAACTGTTTTATGAATTTCATCAACCATTTGTAACCAGAGAAAGTATCCTAGATGATAGAAATGCGCTGCCGCCTGGAAAGAGCAAAGAGGATAAAGCGTATATCGGATTGTTTGACGGGGATATGCTGGTTGCTGTGATGGATCTGATTTATGGATATCCGACGGAAGAGATCGTATGGATCGGATTTTTTATGATGGATACGGCATATCAGAACCAGGGAATCGGGACACAGATCATCCAGGAAGCAGTGGAAGCAATGAAAAACGCAGGCTATCGGGAAATCCGCCTGGGCGTAGACTATGGGAATCCGCAAAGCTTCGCGTTCTGGAGCAAAAATAAATTTGTGGTAATACAGGAAAAAGAATACATTGTGATGCAACGAGTTTTATCCTAAGACAGAGGAAATCCATATGAATGATCTGATGAATTTGTTAAAAGAAAGACGAACTTACCGGAGATTTTGCCAAAAGCCCATTTCGGAGGAAATTCTGGCAGAGATCCTGACGGCGGCGCGGTACGCGTCCAGCGCGGCGAATAAACAGCCGTTGAGCTATGTCGTTGTGAAAACGCCCCAAAAGGTGCAGGAGGTTTTTGCAGAGACGAAGTGGGCGGCATATCTTCCGAAGGAACAGGGACAGCCGAAGGCTGGAGAAGAGCCGGTGCTGTTTATCGGCGTGGTGCAGAATTTGAAATTCAACCCGAACTGCGATACGGACGCCGGGCTGGCGATTTCGAATATGACGCTGGCAGCGTGGAATCATGGGGTCGGAAGCTGTATCATAGGCGCGTGCAACCGGCAAAAGCTTTCGGAGCTGTTTGGATTGACGGAGGATCAGAAGCTGCATACGGTGGTGGCATTTGGTTATCCATCCCATATCAGCAGGATTGAGAATGTCGAAAAGGATGGCGATATCCGCTACCATCTGGATGAAGACGGAAATTATGTCGTTCCGAAACGGAACCTTGAAGATGTCGTAACCTGCATTTGAAAGCTATGAGGACGAAAGATTGAAAAACAATAGAATACACGCTCTGCGAGCATTCTATTGTCATGAATAAAATTTTCAATCACGAGATTTGTATCTGCGTGCACTTGATACAAACTCGACATGCGTAAAAAGCGTGCGCAGAAATGAGAGGAAAGAATGGTAAAAAACATCGCAATCGTAAGCCTGTCCTCCGGTACGATCGGAGAAGCCTTTGCGGCACATGAAGTGGAAATCGGAATCCGGAGACTGAAAGAATATGGCTTAAACGTCATTATGATGCCGCATGCGCAAAAAGGCATCGAATACGTCAAAAATCATCCAGAAGATCGGGCAAAGGATCTTTTACAGGCATTTTTGGACGATTCCATCGAGATGATCCTGTGCGCGATCGGTGGGGACGACACCTATCGGCTGCTGCCGTATCTGTTTGAACATAAGGAATTGCAAAAAGCGCTGAACAAAAAAATCTTTCTGGGGTTTTCCGATACGACAGTCAACCACCTGATGCTGCATAAGCTGGGGCTGAATACCTTTTACGGGCAGTCGTTTCTGGCGGATATCTGTGAGATGGATCATGAAATGCTTCCATATACGGCAACCTATTTTGAAGAGCTGATTCGGACCGGGAAAATTGCAAAAATCGAGCCGAGCGACGTCTGGTATGAGGAACGGACGGACTGGTCGCCTGCTGCAGTCGGCACGGCGAGAATCGCGCATCCAAACGAAGGCTTTTTGCTGCTGCAGGGAAGTCCTGTTTTTCGGGGAAAAATTCTCGGCGGCTGTCTGGAAGTGCTGTATGATATTTTCGATAACAACCGCTACGCAGACTCAGTTTCGATGTGTGAAAAGTATGAGCTGTTTCCGCCAAAGGAGGACTGGGCAGGAAAAATTTTGCTTCTGGAAACCTGCGAAGAGCAGCCAGTGCCGCAGCTGTACCGAAAAATGGTTCAGACGTTGAAAAAGACCGGGATTTTCGAGGTGATTTCCGGAATCATTTGCGGCAAGCCGATGGATGAACTGTATTTTGAAGAATATAAAAAAATACTCGTAGAAGAAGTGGCTGATCCGACGCTTCCCATTGTGGCAAACGTCAATATCGGACATGCGACGCCAAGATGTATCATTCCGTTCGGGGTGAACGCTGTGGTGGATGCGAACCGGCAGCAGATTACTTTTTCCTATGAGGACAAATAAAGGGGAACCATATGGAAAAAAACATATTACAGATCAGGGTAGCGACTAAGGAAGATGCCGAAGCACTTCTGGCAATTTATGCGCCCTATGTAGAAAAAACAGCAATCACATTCGAATATGAGGTTCCCTCTATAGAAGAATTTCGCTGCAGAATCCAGGAAACGCTGAAAAAATATCCCTATCTGGTCGCAGAAAAAAACGGGAAAATTGTCGGTTATGCTTATGCGGGGGCCTTTCATGCCCGTCCGGCCTATGACTGGGCGGTGGAGACCTCCATCTACGTCTCAGAGCTTCAGAAAGGAGAAGGAATCGGGAAAGCTCTGTATAAAGCGTTGGAAGAACAGCTTTCCCGGCAGCATATCCTGAATTTAAACGCCTGCATCGCCTATCCGGAAACAGAGGACGAGCATCTGAACAAAGACAGCGTACGCTTCCATACACACCTTGGCTACCGGATGGTTGGGGAGTTTTACCAGTGCGGGTATAAGTTCGACCGCTGGTATAACATGGTATGGATGGAAAAGCATATCGGGGCACATCCGTCGAATCCAGCGAAGGTGATCTGGTTTTCCGAACTCTGAGGCATGTACTTCCCTATTGACAAGGTAGGAATAGTGGGGTACATTTAAAAATGCTGTCAGGAGTTTTCAAGAACGGGAGAAATACATGTTAAATCAGTTTTCAAGAACGGAATTATTGTTGGGGAAAGACGGAATGGAACGTCTGAAAAATGCAAGAGTTGCTGTGTTTGGCATTGGCGGCGTCGGCGGGTATACGGTAGAAGCGCTTGCCAGAAGCGGCGTTGGAACCCTTGACCTGATCGACGACGATAAAGTTTGTCTGACGAATTTGAACAGACAGATCATTGCAACTCGCAAAACCATCGGAAAATATAAAGTAGACGTGGCAAAAGAGCGGATTTTGGAGATCAACCCGGATGCCGTGGTCCATACCTACAAAATGTTTTACATGCCGGATACGGCGGATCAGTTCGATTTTTCCCAGTATGACTATGTTGTGGACGCAATCGATACCGTGACCGGTAAAATCGAGCTGGTGATGCAGGCACAAAAGAGCAATACGCCGATCATCAGCTGCATGGGAGCGGGCAACAAGATGGATGCGTCCGCGTTTGAGGTGGCGGATATTTATAAGACGTCCGGCTGTCCGCTGGCGCGCGTCATGCGGCGGGAGCTCAAAAAAAGAAGAGTGCGCCATTTAAAGGTTGTATATTCCAAAGAGCCAGCTATGACGCCGGTGGACGAAATGGCGATCAGCTGTAAGACAAACTGCATTTGCCCGCCCGGAACAGCGCGGAAATGTACTCAGAGGAGACAGGTCCCCGGAAGCAATGCGTTCGTGCCTGCGGTTGCTGGGCTGATCGTGGCAGGTGAGATTGTGAGAGATTTAACAGGCGTGCGGGGAGAACAGGCATAATGATCTATCTGGATTATTCGGCAAATACGCCGGTTTCGGAGGATGTGCTCCGGTGTTTTTGTGAGACGGAGCGGGAGTTTTTTGGAAACCCGAATTCCACGCACGATGCCGGAAAAGCCGCCAAGGAGCGGATGGATGAGATTACGGTATCGATTGCCGGACTGATGGGGGCTGCGCCGGAGGAGATAATATATACTTCCTGTGCAAGCGAATCCAACAATACGGCGTTAAAAGGAATCGCTGCGCTGGCGCGTTCGAGAGGCATGCATATTATTTCCACTGCGCTGGAGCATTCTTCGGTGGGCGGGTGTCTGACTGCGCTGCAGGAGCAGGGCTTTGAGGTGGATCTGGTCGACATTGACCGAAACGGAAAAATCGATTTAGAGCATCTGCGGGAGCTTCTGCGCCGGGACACGATTCTAGTATCTGTCTGTCTGGTGGACAGTGAGTTGGGGACAATTCAGCCGGTTTCAGAGATTGCAGAGATATTAAGAGACTTCCCGGGCTGCCGTCTGCATGTGGATGCGACGCAGGCGATGGGGAAAATTCCGGTCTGTCTGGACGGAATCGATATGTTGAGTTTTACACCGCATAAATTTTACGGTTTAAACGGAAGCGGCATTTTATATAAGAAAAAGGACCTGATTTTGGAGCCGCTGATCCACGGCGGGCACAGCACGACGATTTATCGCAGCGGGACGCCTGCCCTCAGCCTTGCGGCGGCAGCTAAATGTGCGCTGTCAGATGCAATCAGCCATCAGAAGGAACGATATGAAACGGTGTCCGGATATAACCGGTTTTTAAGGGAAGAACTGTCCAAAATTCCGGGTGTGTCAATCAACAGCCCGGAGGACGCAGTGCCGCATATTTTGAACGTGAGTGTAAAGGGAATCCGTGGGACGCGCATGCAGCAGGCATTGAATGAAAAGGGCATCTGCGTGTCAGTCAAGTCTGCCTGCGCGGTAGAAGGCACGCCGTCAAAGGCGGTTTATGCGGTCTGCCGAGATAGAAATCGGGCGATGAATTCTTTCCGGATCAGCTTAAGCCATCTGACGACGAAAAAAGAGCTGGATACCTTTTTGCAGGTGTTTTTGGAGTGTTGTAAAGAAAGAGAGTAAAACTATGGCAAGAGAACTGGAGCCTTACCAGAATATAGAAAGAAGCATTATTAAAAAATTCCGCAAGGAGATCTGGCGACCCTTTATCGAGGCGGTACAGCGGTATGAGCTGGTAAACGAGGGAGATAAGATCGCCGTCTGTATTTCGGGCGGAAAGGATTCGATGCTGATGGCAAAGCTGATGCAGGAGCTGCAGCGTCACAGCAAGGTGAAATTTGAGCTGGTTTTTCTTGTCATGGATCCTGGCTACAACGAGATCAACCGACAGAAAATCGAGAGCAACGCAGAGCTTTTACACATCCCGATCACGGTTTTTGAAACAGATGTCTTTGCGGTTGCCAATACGAGCGAAAAAAATCCGTGCTATCTATGTGCACGCATGCGCCGGGGCTATTTATACAGCAAGGCACAGGAGCTTGGCTGTAACAAAATTGCCCTGGGACATCATTTCAGTGACGTCATCGAGACGCCCGTGATGTCGATGTTTTACGGTGGACAGCTGCAGGCGATGCTTCCGAAGCTGCACAGCAAAAACTTCGAGGGCATGGAGCTGATCCGTCCGATGTATTGCATTCACGAGGACGCGATTCTGGACTGGAAACGTTACAACAACCTGCAGTTTATCCAGTGTGCGTGCCGGTTTACGGAAAACTGCGCGATCTGCGATAACGGAGGCGGCGGTTCCAAGAGACAGGAGATCAAGACGCTGATTCGAAGATTAAAACGGGATAATCCGAATATCGAAAAAAGCATTTTCAACAGCATCCATAACGTCAACATCGATACGATGCCAGGCTACAAAACAGACGGGGATTATCATACCTTCCTGGAAAAATTTGACGCCTGCATGGACGGAGAGCCCGAGGAGTAAACGGATCGCATGGACAGCTCCGGGGCAGCTGCGGCAGAAAAATATCGGGAAAACGGGGTTGTGCTTCTTTCCGGAAAGTGCTATAGTAAACACAGTTTTTAATTCCACGAACCGCGAAAGGAAAAGCAGGGCATGTTGAGAAACGTTTATACAATTGTCATGGCGATGCCGCAGATGATGATGGGACGCATTAACTGTATCTGATATGCGAGAGATCGCAGTGCACAGATACAGGGAAGGGTCTTTTGTTTCTGTGTGCATCGGACGTTTGAAATTCTTTTCGGAGAGAAAGAAGAATCCAAAATACCGGAGCCGGAGGCAAAGAGCCTTCGGCTTTTTTGTTCTGTAGGAAATACTGTGTTGCATAAAAGTGCATTTCATCTGCCAATGCGCATGATTTCCCTTTTGCCGGCATGGAACAAATCTGAGAAGAGGATGGGAAAAGAGCATGAAAACACCGATACTGGAAACCAGTCGGCTTTGGCTGAAACCGTTAAAGGAAGAGGATGCGCCGGGCGCATTTTTGTGGACGGGAGATCCGAAGGTCAGCTGGTACATGCGCTACGAAACGCATGAAAGCCTGGAGGATACGAAGCAGTGGCTGCGGGAGGAAGAAAAACAGCTGGAATCCGATTTGCTGTATGATTTTGGATTTCATAAAAAGGACAGCGACGAGCTGATCGGCAGCGGCGGTTTGACGTTTAATCAGCAGCAGGGCATCTGGGAGCTTGGCTGCAACCTGCGTCGGGATTGCTGGAACCAGGGCTATGGAACCGAGGCGGCAGCGGCAATTCTATCATTTGCGGAAAATACGCTGCACATCCACCGCGTAATGGCGCGTCGGGCAAAGGACAACGCTGCATCCGGGCGGGTGCTGGAAAAGAACGGCTTTTCCTTTGTAAGAGAGTGCTGGGACCAGAAATGGAGCGGTTCGCACCGGTTCGAGTGCCGCGAATATATCTGGAAAAGCGAAAAAGAAGAGGAAAAAAACAGCGCCGCCCGCAATGAGGTCGAGCGCTTCTATGATGACGAATACGAAGAATGGGATCGTCTGGAATGGCACATACCGGAGTTCGAGGTGACGAAGCGCTACATGGAGGAATATATTCCAAACGATACGCCACAGAAGATTCTGGATATCGGCGGCGGTCCGGGCAGATATTCCATTTTTCTGGCGCAGAAGGGACATGACGTGACGTTATTTGACTTGTCCGGCAAAAATATCCGACAGGCGATCGAAAAGGCGCAGGAAGCGGATGTGCTGTTGGACAGCTGTATCCACGGCGACGCGCTCCGGCTTTCGGAATATCTTTACAAGGCGGAACAGTATGACGTTGTGCTTTTGATGGGACCTCTGTATCATCTGATGCGGGAACAGGATCGGGAAAAAGCCCTGCAGGAGGCACTGCGGGTGTTAAAGCCGGGCGGGCTTTTGTTCGCATCCTTTATTTCGACGTATGCGCCAATTCAGGATTATGCCAGTGGACTGTACGATTTCGGAGATATGGACAGACTCCTCGCCGGTCTGGAGGACGGAACTGCACAACCTGGTAAAAATTTCACAAACTCTTATTTCTGTGGGGAAAAAGAGGCGGAAGATATGATGGAAAAAGCAGGGCTTTGCCAACTGGCCTTTGCGGGTGTGGAAAATATCCTTTGCGGGAAAGAAGAGCTGCTGCACAAGCTTGCGTCTCAGCAGCAGGAAAAATGGCTGAACCTCGCATGGAGATTGAGCCAGGACAGAAAGCTGTTCGGTATGAGCGAGCACTTCCTCTACATCGGAAGAAAGCAGTGAACGTGGTGCCTTTTTGGAAAAGCGGTTGCATGAAACCGTCTCTTCGGGGTATAATGGCGATATGCGTCAGCGGGTAGCTTTCTCCGCTGACGGAAATGAAAATACAAAGGAGTTTTACAGCGTATGAAAAATGACCTGTTTTCTATTGGACCGTTTACCGTACACGGCTATGGACTGATGATTGCGATCGGCGTTTTGTCCGCTTATTATATGGTGGAATACCGTGCGAAAAAGAAACAGATGGACTGGGAAAAAGTGTTCCCACTGACGGTCTGGTCGGTGCTGGGCGGTTTTTTAGGCTCGAAGATTCTGTATCTTCTGACAAGACTGCCGGACATTCTTGCAAACCCGGCGCTTCTTGGCAGCAGCATTAAGGACGGCTTTGTCGTATACGGCGGCATTATCGGGGGTATCCTGACTGCGTGGATTTACTGCAAATGTACGAAATGGAACTTTTGGAAAATTTTTGATATCGCGATGCCTGCGGTTGCGATGGCACAGGGCTTCGGGCGGATTGGTTGTTTGCTTGCCGGCTGCTGCTACGGGATAGAGCTGGATCCCGCAAACCCGATAGGGATCGTGTTCCACAATTCCGCCTATGCACCAAATGATGTTGCGCTTTTGCCGACGCAGATTATTTCCAGTGTGCTGGATTTTGCAAACTGCTTCGTGCTGCTTGCACTGTCAAAGAAGCTCAAAACAGACGGACAGGTGGCGAGCTGTTATCTGATCTTTTATAGCATCGGCAGATTTGTCCTGGAATACTTCCGGGGCGACCTGATCCGGGGAAACGTCGGGGAGTTTTCCACGTCGCAGTTTATCTCCCTGTTTATCTGTTTGATCGGTCTTGTATTGCTTTTTGGACTTCCAGTTCTTGCAAAAAAGAAAGGAGCTTGCGCACAGTCGGAGGAATAGTGCCGGATTTTGCATAGGCGAAGCCGATTTTGCGGGTGGGAATGGAAACCGGCATTTTCAGCTGGACAAGCCTTCCCTCTGCGAGCTCGTCGCGGACGAAATTTTTGATGACGCAGGCGATTCCTAAGTCGATTTTTGCAAATTCGATCAGAAGATCCATAGAGGTTACGTCGATAATCCGGGAGGCGCTTAAGTTTTCCTGGGAAAGATAGCGGTCGATGTACCGGCGGGTAATATTTTCTTTATTCAATAACAGGAGCGTAGACGCTGCAAACGCCGTCCGGGAGGAAAGATGGTCGTTTGGGCGGATGCGCTCTTTTAAATTGTCGAGATAGGTGTGCGTGGTGACAAAAATATCCTGAATGTCGGTGAGGGGTTCAAAAACAAACGCAGACATGTCATCCTCTGCGCCGATCAGCCCGATGTCGAGCGTGCCTTGTTCGAGCGCCTGCATCGTTTCGAGGGAGGACTGGCAGGCGATGGAAAGCTGGATATGCGGGTTTTGGCGGATAAAGGGCTGTAGGATCGGGAGCAGGACATATTTGCACAGCGTCGCAGAAACGCCAATGGAAAGATGTCCCATGCCGAGCTTTTGGAAGCGCTGCAGCTGTTCTTCGCCCTGGGTGATCGCCTGAAAAGCGTTTTCTACCTGGATAAACAGGATTTCGCCCGGCTCCGTCAAGGAAACACCGCGGGAGGAGCGGTAAAAAAGCGTCGTGCCAAGACTTTGTTCAAGCTTGGAGATCGCCTTGGAAATGGCGGGCTGGCTGATGTAGAGCTCACGTGCCGCGCCGGAAATGTTGCGGCATTTGGCGACGGTATAAAAAATGTGGTAAAGATTAAAATTCTGTTCCATAAGTTTCCCTTTCCGGCAGTATTTTTTACCATATACGGTCTGTTTTTGTCTGTTACTGGTATAACTGATTTTATATATAGCACAATCCTACCATAACTGATGATTATAGTAAATATAAGAGAAAGGTATTTTTCTTTCTGAATGTACTATGATACACTTAAATACAGAAAAAGACGTCCGGGGCGACGGACATCTGCAAATCCGGCTGTTTTTCAGCCAAAAAGGAGATCGGATCATATGGGAATGACAATGACACAGAAGATTCTGGCCGCGCATGCCGGACTCGACCATGTGGAAGCAGGACAGCTGATTGAAGCGCAGCTGGATCTGGTTCTGGGCAACGACATTACAAGCCCGGTTGCCATCAAAGAGATGGAAAAAATGAAGGTGGACGGTGTGTTCGATAAGGACAAGATCGCGCTGGTACCGGATCATTTTGTACCGAACAAGGATATCAAATCGGCAGAACACTGCAAATGCGTTCGCGAATTCGCACGCCGCAATGAGATCACAAACTATTTCGAGGTCGGCGAGATGGGAATTGAGCATGCTCTGTTGCCGGAAAAAGGACTTACCGTAGCAGGTGATGTCGTAATCGGTGCAGACTCCCATACCTGTACCTACGGTGCGCTTGGCGCATTTTCCACCGGCGTCGGCAGCACAGATATGGCGGCTGGAATGGCGACCGGCAAGGCATGGTTTAAAGTTCCGTCTGCAATCCGGTTTAACCTGATCGGCAAACCGGGCAAGTGGATCAGCGGCAAGGATGTGATTTTACATATCATCGGCAAGATCGGCGTAGACGGCGCACTGTATAAATCCATGGAATTTACCGGTGAGGGTGTTGCCAATTTAAGCATGGACGACCGGTTTACAATTGCCAACATGGCGATTGAGGCAGGCGGCAAGAACGGCATTTTCCCGGTAGACGACAAGGCGATCGCATACATGAAGGAGCATTCCACAAAGCCATACCACATTTACGAAGCGGATGCGGATGCTGTTTATGATGAGGAATACACGATTGATCTTTCTGCACTGCGTCCGACGATCGCATTCCCGCATCTTCCGGAAAACACAAAGACCATCGATGAAATCCAGGAATCTGTTGCCATCGACCAGGTTGTGATCGGTTCCTGTACAAACGGCAGACTGGATGACCTTCGGATCGCTGCAGAGGTGCTGGAGGGCAGACATGTGGCAAAGGGGATCCGTTGTATCGTAATCCCTGCGACTCAGAAGATTTACATGGAAGCGATGGAAGAAGGGCTGTTAAAGACCTTTATCGAGGCGGGAGCAGTGGTCAGCACACCGACCTGCGGACCCTGCCTTGGCGGCTATATGGGCGTTCTGGCAGAGGGCGAGCGCTGTGTATCGACGACGAACCGGAACTTTGTCGGACGTATGGGGCACGTCAAATCAGAGGTTTATCTGGCGAGCCCGGCAGTTGCGGCAGCCAGCGCGGTGGCGGGACAGATCGCATGTCCTGAGCAGCTCGATTGAGGAGGGACAAAACAGCATGAAAAAGGCGAACGGAACAGTTTTCAAATATGGAGATAACGTGGATACGGATGTCATTATCCCCGCACGTTACTTAAATTCCTCCGATCCGGCAGAGCTTGCACAGCACTGCATGGAGGATATTGACAAGGATTTCATCAAAAACGTAAAGCCCGGCGATATCATTGTTGCGGATAAAAACTTCGGCTGCGGTTCTTCCAGAGAGCATGCGCCGATTGCTATCAAGGCGGCTGGCGTCAGCTGTGTTATTGCACAGACCTTTGCCCGGATTTTTTACCGTAATTCGATCAATATCGGACTGCCGATCATCGAATGCCCGGAGGCGGCAGAAGCAATTCAGGCGGGTGATGAGGTCGAAATCGATTTCGATACCGGTATCATCACCGACAAGACGCAGAACAGGCAGTTCAAAGGACAGGCGTTTCCGCCCTTCATGCAGAAGATTATCGCTGCAGGTGGACTGATCAATTACATTAACGAGGATTAAAATAATAGAATGCATGCTCCGCCGCAGGTTTGAAACGCCTGCGGCGGCTTTTTGAAGTTGCGGTTTTGGGTCCGTCCGGCTCCGGCAAAACGACGCTGATGAACATCATTGGCTGTATGGACCGGTCAGAAACAGCGTGTATCGATTATGGATGGACAGCTGTCGCAAAAACAAGCAGAATTGCCAGAAAACCAATATTTGCAAGGGTGAACAGAAGAAAGTACTGCCCTTTCTGTTCGGGAAGCTTCCGGGCGATCTGCCGATAAGAAATCAGGCTTGCCATCGATGCGATCAGGGTTCCGAGCCCACCTAAATTAGTGCCGACGATCAGCGCTGGAACGTTATTGGAAAAGCCGGACAGCAAAAGCGCCGCCGGAACGTTGCTCATGACCTGGGATGCGAGGACGCTGATGAGGATTTCCCGACCGGAGAGCGCTGCAGAAAGCCAGGAGGCAAAGGCGGGAATTCTGCCGAGATTTCCGATGAAAATAAAAAATGCGAGAAACGTGGCGAGCAGGGAATAATCGACCTGTGCCAGCACTTTTTTATCTGCGATCCATGCGCCCAAAAGGACGAGGACAAAGACTGCCGGGTAGGGAAGCACATGCAAAACGGCAAGGAGGCAGAAGAAAAACAAAACGATGTAAAGCCGGATCAGCGCCGGCTTTTTTTGCGCAGCGTTTGTAGTCGGATTCTGGATTGAGGAAGAGACTGTTTGCTGCCGATGCGGATGTCCCAGATAGAAAATGCAGACAGAAAGCAGGATGGCAGACAGCAGCGTATAAGGGAGCATGAGCTGCAAAAAAGCGGAAAAGGACAGTTGGCTTTTGCCATACAGATATAAATTCTGAGGGTTCCCGATGGGAGTCATCATGCTGCCGAGGTTGGCGGCAATAGTCTGCAGGCAAACAACGGGCGTCAGGAGTTTTTTACCGGATGCATCCGGCAACTGTCCCAGTACAGCAAAGGAGAACGGAACGAAGGTCAGGAGCGCAACGTCGTTCGTGATCAGCATACTGCAAAAAAAGCATAAACCGACCAGGACGAATACCAGGGAGGTGATGCTGTTTGTGCGGGACAGCAGGGAATATGCGAACCGTGTAAAAACGCCCTGACGCTGCAGCCCGGCCATGACAGTCATTAGGGAAAACAGGATGGTAAGCGTGCGAAAATCGATATAACCGAAATAGGATGCGTCCGGCAAAACGAAGCAGGCAGAGAGCAGGGCGAGCAAAACGGCAATCGACAGGACAGCCTCCTGGCGGATTTTGTAAAACAGTTTCTGACAGATGGAATATAGCATGGGAAAGCCTCTTTTTCTTTTTATTATGGGATATTTCTTGTAAATACTATAATTTTTACAAATAGGAAAGTCAAGGAACAATGAAAAAGGGATGACTTTTTGGAAAGATTATTGTAATATGGAGAAAGGTCAAAACAACGAATGTAAAGGAGTATTGACTGTATGAGATTTCGGGAAGAGGTTTTAGCAAAAATTTTTACCTATATTACTGTCGCCGTGCTGCTGGGAATCGTTGCATTCGAGGCATGGGGGCTTTCGCGAGAGCGAAGCCGCAGAAAGGATGCAGAGGACAATGCAGCAGTACTTCAGGAAGAAGTAGAGAACATGCGGGATATCAACAGCACCCTGAAAAAAGAAAACGGAGAGCTTTCTGCATTTCGCAACAAATGGAATGTATACGTTTCTTCTTTGACCAGCAGTGAGGTTTTAGAGCTTCAGCACGATTTGTTTATGCGGACAGATTTGATTCCGCAGGAGGCGAAGGAAGAAATCGCGGAACGGGAAGCCGGGCTTCTTGCGGAAGAAACAGACGGGAAAAGTACGTCTGAGCAGAGCTCTTCCAAAAATAAAACGTCGAAAACGGATTCCAAAAGCAAAACGACAGACAACGCCAGAACTGCAAAAATCGTCGTCGGGGAATATTCGTTTGACAATCCGAATGGGGAAAATATTTTTCTGCCGGTCAGCGCCAACACGGGCGACGGGGAGAATTGTCTGATCTACACGGCTGCCTATGAAGAGGAGGGAAGCCATGTGATCGAATTATTATATGAAATTACGCTGGATGAATCGGGTACGATCGCGCGCAGGGATACGACCGGGGAAGTGGAATGGTACTGTGTCGCCTATCAGGCGGGCGGAGGCTGGAAAGCGACAGCAACAAAGGAGGGCGCAGGGCAATGATGACAATTGACCAGATTTTAACAAAGCTGGATCATTATTATAAGGAGGATCAGCTGACAGAGGTAGAGCCGTTTCTCTTATCCTGTCTGGAGGATGCCAAAAAAGAGCAGGAGTATGGCATTTATATTTCCGTCGGCAACGAGCTTCTGGGCTTTTACAGAAGCATCGGACAGTTTGAGGCTGCATTTGCGGTCGGGGAGGACGTTCTTCTTTTGATGGAGGAGCTGCAGCTGGATCATACCGTCCATTTTGCAACGACCCTGTTCAATGTGGCGACTGCGTACCGCACGGCGGGAAAATACGAGGAAGCACTTGCAAATTATCGGCGTGCCCTTGAAATTTATCAAAAAGAGCTTCCCAAAGACGACTATCGTCTGGCAGAGCTATATAGCAGCATCAGTATTTTATTGGAAAAGCTCAACGAAAATGAAAATGCGGCGCTGTTTTTGGAAAAAGCGATTCAGATTATGGAAAAACAGCCTGGAACAAGGGTTGAAGTGGCGACTTCCCGGACGAGTCTTGCACTGATCGAGCTGAAAATGGACAAGCTGGAAGCGGCGGAAAAGCATCTCGAGCTTGCGATTTCCGCGTTTAAAGAGGATGGCGGCAAGACGGATACACACTACAGCGCAGCGCTTGCCGGACTCGGCGAGGTCTGCTACC
Source organism: Gallintestinimicrobium sp. (assembly GCF_046968865.1). Lineage (NCBI taxonomy): Bacteria > Bacillati > Bacillota > Clostridia > Lachnospirales > Lachnospiraceae > Gallintestinimicrobium > Gallintestinimicrobium sp. Next base: position 102,446 of record NZ_JBKVPW010000016.1, read on the forward strand.
GTCAGGGCAGTCTGGAACGCGCCCTGGAAAATTATGAGCACGCGCTGTTTGAGGTGGAAAAGCATTTCGGCAGAAAAGAAGGCTACGGTCTGCTCTGCGGCAACTGCGCGGCGATCTGCAGAGAGCTTGGACAGAGCGCAAAAGCTGAAGAGTATGAGGTGCAGCGCAAAAAATACTGCCCGGAAGCCTGACAGGACGGGGAAATAAAACTTGAAACATACGTTCGAAAATGATACAATAAGCAGCGGCGAATACAGGAGGGATTTCCTTTTGATCGCCGCTGTTATACTGGCAGCGGCAGCAGCTGTCTTTTTCTTTCAGGTCAAAAACAGGACTTCCGGTACGGTTTATGCGATCGTGGAGCAGGACAGTAAAGAGCTGATGCGTCTGCCGCTGTCGGAACCCGGGGAATATCGGATTTCCGATGGAGACAGCTATAACGTGATCGAAATTACAGAGGGTGGCGTCCGAATGAAGGAAGCGGACTGCCCGGATCAGATCTGCGTCAGCCGCGGACTGATTCGGAAAAGCGGACAGAGTATCGTCTGCCTGCCGCACCGGCTTGTCATCCGTCTGGAACAGCTGGGAGATCAGGAACTGGATGCGGTAGCAGAATGAAACGACTGAGCTGGTCAACGAAATAGATCAAACTGGTCAATGACAGATTGGATCCGCCAGAAAGGAGCAAACTTTAAGTAATCAAAATCATTGTCAATAGTAATTAAATGTGTTGAAATATACCCACGGAGGATATTGTTATGAACACATCTAATATCACTAATTACAAACCAAAAGATTTTGCTGAAT